>PAPR01000020.1 GCA_002709085.1 Pseudooceanicola sp.
CGGGCTCGGACTCGCCCGCCACACGGCGGCGAGCGCGGCCTGCGGCCAGTTCGCCGCGGATTGCGGGAAGGGCGTCCTCGTAGGTGGTTTCCTCAGCAGAGAGGATGCCATTGACGCGAAAGAACGCGGGTCCGAGATCGGTCGGCAAGGGCCCGACGACTTCTCCCGATGCCGCGGCAAAGATCGCCTCGCCCGAGGCACCGAGTTCGTCCATCGCCACATCGCCCATGTCGACATCATCCAGCGACAGGCCTCGATCCGCGACGAGGGTGTCGAAATCGGCCTCGCCCGAGTCCAGCCGGTCTTTGGCGGCTTCGGCGCGGCCCTCGTCGGCAAAGATCAGACGTTCGACCAGCCGCCGTTCGGGGCGGTTATATTCGGCCGAGCGCGCCTCGTATTCCTCTTTCAATAGCGCCTCATCGATCTCGACCTGATCAATGATCATCTCCGGCGTCAGCCAGGCGTAGGTGATGCGCTTGCGCTCGGGCAGGGTGAAGTCTTCGATCCGCTCATCGTAAAGCGACTTCAGGTCTTCTTCGGACGGGCTGTAGGTGTCGCTGGACAGTTGCGCCGAGTCCACGCGGGCCCAAGTGACGCGACGCCGTTCGGCGAAATAGTTCAGCACGGTGTCGATATAGGGATCGGGCAGCGTTTTGCCCGACACGACGGCGCCTTGCACCAGGGCGCGTGCGGTTTCGCGACGCAATCCGGTCTCGAACTCGGTTTCCCCGAGACCAATGCGATCCAGCGAGAACTTGTAGGAATCTCGGTCGAATTTACCGTCGATGCCTTTGAATGCGGGGATGTTCTGGACCTGCTTGGCCAGCGTCTCATCGCCGACGGACAGACCGATGCGCATGGCTTCGCTGTCGATCGCGGCGTCCGTCACAAGGCTGGAGAGCGCGCGGCGGTCCAACCCGATAGCCTGCGCTTGATCGAATGAGATCGCCTGACCCGCCTGCGTTTCCATGGCGCGCATCTCGTTCTGCAGGGCCCGGCTGTATTCGGAGGTGCTGATGGTGCGATCGCCGACCGATCCGACCGAGCGGACGGTGCCGGTGAAACTCGTCGCCCCGAAGCCGCCTAGCCCGAGGATCAGAAGACCCATCAAAATCCAGACTGCGGTCTTGCTACCCTTAGACGCCATCGCTGCCGATCCTCCTGTCGCCGCCCCGGTCGGGAACGGTTTGCCTGCCGGCTCTGTCTAGTGTGCGCAGGCTGAGGGGGCAAGGGGGCCGGGACGGGGTGTGACGGTGGTATTACGCCTTGTGATGAGCCGCCCGTTCGATCCGTATGGGCGATGGGTCGCCGGGGCGACTGTCTGTCCTTTCCGTAAAGACATGCGCCGTAAGTTGCGGCTTCGCAGTACTGAGGATGCGCTGCACCGTCGCCGTTAACGCTCCGGAATCAAACCGCGGGGGCTGAAACGGAGGACCAGCAGCATCAGCACGCCCATTGTAAAAAGGCGCATGTAGGCGGCGCTGTCGACGAGGTGCGATTTGAACGCGCCCTCCGGGAGTCCAGCGGTTGCGGTGCCGATCAGCCATTGCCCAACGGGCTCGACCTGCACCCAGAGGAACCAGATCAGGAAACCGCCCAGAACCGCGCCGTAATTATTGCCCGATCCGCCGACGATCACCATGACCCAGACGAGGAAGGTAAAGCGCAGCGGCTGATATGTGCCCGGCACCAACTGCCCATCCAGCGTCGTCATCATCGCCCCCGCAACGCCGCAGATTGCAGAGCCGAGGATAAAGATCTGGAGATGCCGACGAGTCACGTTCTTGCCCATGGCGGCGGCGGCGGTTTCGTTGTCGCGGATCGCGCGCATCATCCGACCCCAAGGGGACCGCAACGCCAATTGCATCAGGACCAGCAGGATCACCAAGACGACGGTGAACAGCAGAGAATAGCCCAGCTTGACCGTTAGCGTGGAGGCTGTGACCGGATCGACGAAACGCTCTGCAAAACTGGCCCTTTCCTGCAGCTCGATCGCTGTGGGCAAGGGGGAGGGCACGCCGATCACGTTTTTCACGCCGCGCGCCAGCCAATCCTCATTCTTCATCACGGCCAGAATGATCTCGGCGATCCCGAGGGTCGCGATAGCCAGATAGTCGGAGCGCAGGCCAAGCGCGGTCTTGCCGATGATCCAGGCCGCACCTGCGGCCAGTACGCCGCCGATGGGCCAAGCCACCAGTGCGGGCAGACCAAGACCGCCGAGATGGCCTTGCAACGCAGGGTTGACGGATTCCACCGCGTCGCGTGCTGGATCAAAAAGCGTGCGGTAGATGATAAAGCCCACGACCAGGATCAGGGCGACGAGCCAGCCGCGCCAAGCCCTCGACAGCCGCCGCGATTTCCACACCCAAACGGCCGCGAGGATGGTGATCAGCGCCACCACCATCGATCCTACGATACCCGCGCCGCCAACCCGCCAGGATTCCGCGACCGGCGGCATGGCGACCAGCGCAACGGCCAGACCGCCCAGCGCAACAAACCCCATGACCCCGACGTTGAACAGCCCCGCAAAGCCCCATTGCAGATTGACACCAAGCGCCATGATCGCAGAAATCAGCCCCATATTAAGGACTTGCAAGGCCAGGTTCCAGCTTTGCATCACGCCGGTGAGGACAATCAACAAGCCGACCAGGCCGAAGAGTGAGGCATCGCGCAGCGTCATACCGATTTCCCGCTGAATAGGCCCGTGGGGCGAAAGATGAGGACCACGAGCAGGATCACAAAGGAGACCGCGAACTTGTAATCGGTGGAAAGGAGCTGCACCAAACTGTCAGGTTCCCACCGTTCAGGTACAGCGTAAGTCACGACCTTTTTCCAGGCGTAGGTGATCATCACCTCGGAAAAGGCGATCACAAAGCCGCCGACGATCGCGCCCAGCGGACTGCCGAGGCCGCCGACGATGGCGGCGGCAAAGAACGGCAGCAGAAGTTGGAAGTAGGTGAAGGGTTTGAACGACTTGTCGAGCCCGTAGAGCGTCCCCGCCAAGGTCGCCAGCGCCGCGACGATCAGCCATGTCACCATCACGACCCGTTCGGGATTGATCCCCGAGAGCAGGGCCAGATCCTCGTTATCAGAGTAAGCGCGCATGGATTTCCCGGTGCGCGTGCGGTTCAGAAACCAAAACAGCCAGGCGACGGCGATTACCGCGACAACGACCGTGAGGGCCTGACCCGTCTTGATGGCAAGACCTTCTTGGAGGCCCGTCATCTCTTTGAAATCACGTGCGGAAATCAGGAAACGCTCCCCATCGGCAAAGCGCTGATCGTCCGGCCCGATGATAAAGCGCACCAACCCATTGGTGACGAACATCACTCCCATGGACACGATGACCAGCACCACGGGTTTGACCTTTTGCGCGCGGTAGAACCGATAGACCAGCCGGTCGGTCCCCAGCACGAACCCCATGCAGATCAGGATCCCGAAGGGCAGTGCCAGAAGCGCTGTCGGCAATGGTCCGAAGGACACTCCCCACGATTGAAACAGCCATGTCACCAACACCACGGCCATGGTCCCGAATGCCATCGTGTCGCCATGCGCAAAGTTGGAAAACCGCAGAATGCCATAGATCAGCGTCACGCCGAGGGCGCCGAGCGCCAGTTGCGAGCCATAGGCCAGCGCCGGAACCATGACGAAATTCGCGAATGCGACCAAGGCGTTAAGCAAATCCATCAGCCAACTTTCTCACAGGTGCCAAGGTAGGTGATGCTTTGGGGCCCGTCCGTGATATGCGCGGTGAAGCGCGCCGCGCGTGGCCCGGCGGAGAGCAGATAGACCGCGCCTTCGGAATGCACGAAGACGGTCAGGATGTCGCGTTCGTCACGCTTGGCGAGGATCGGAAAGGTGCCATAGTCCGTGACCAGCTTGTCCTCACCATTTCTGACCTCTACGGTGAAGTCGCTTGCCGCACAGGTTTCGGACTCGTAGCACTCCTGATTGAAATTGCAGGAATAATCGGCAAGGGCGGGTAGCGGTATCAGGGCCGCGATCAAGAGCATGGTCCGCATCAGAAGGTTACCTCGCAGGTCAGGAAATCGACCGCCGCGTTCGGCGCGACCACGCCGTTCGGGGTGGTATCCTGACGGATCATTAGGGCGGTGGTCTCGCCGGTCAGTGTCAGCGTCTGGATTTGATAGGAACCGATCTGCCAAAGGAAGGGGCCGGTGCGGGACAAGCCTTTGGTCTCGTTACCTTTTCCGTCAATCACTACGCCGTAAGTGCCAAGACCTGACGCGTCGATGTTGTTTGGGGTCACGGTAATTTCGCGCCCATCTTGCGCGGCCTTGCACGCGCCATCCTGCGTGCAAACTGTCTGCACCTCGCATGACAAGGTCATTCGCGCGCCCTCGGCCATCATCGGCGCGGGACATGCCGCAAGAGCTAGGATCAAAAACCGCATGCTTATCCTCCCAAAAAGCTGCGGCGGACCTGTTCATCCGCCAGCAGGTCCTTGCCCGTGCCCGTATGCGCATTGGCCCCCTGAACCAGCACATAGGCGCGATCCGCGATTTCGAGCGCTTGCCGCGCGTTCTGCTCGACCATCAGGACGGGCAATCCGGTGCGCGCAATGTCGATGATCCTGTCGAAGAGCTCATCCATGACAATCGGGCTGACCCCGGCGGTCGGTTCATCCAGCATCAGCACCTTGGGCTGCGTCATCAGGGCACGCCCGACCGCAACCTGTTGACGCTGCCCGCCGGAGAGCTCTCCTGCCGCCTGAAACCGCTTTTCCCGAAGGATCGGAAACAGCTCATAAACGTTTGACATCGTTTTAGAAATGTCGTCCTCACGAATGAAGGCACCCATCTCCAGGTTTTCCTCAACACTCATTGAGGGAAAGATGTTGTTCACCTGCGGCACAAAGCCCATGCCCTGGCGAACCCGGTCCTGCGGGGACAGCGTCGTGATATCCTTTCCATCCAGCAACACCTTTCCAGAGCGCACGTCAAGCATGCCGAAAAGTGCCTTCATCGCCGTGGATTTGCCGGCCCCGTTCGGGCCGACGATCACCGCGATTTCACCGGGGTTTACTGCGATGGTGCAACCGTGCAGGATATCCGGACCACGCCCGTAGCCGCCCGTCATCTCTTGCCCGATGAGAAAAGGTTGCGTCATTTCATATCCTTATGCGCGTATAGCCAGTTTAGGCGCTGTGCCTCAACGTAGCGAAGCCCGGCGTCGAATGACGCGGCCCCCGGAATAGCCTCACCCTTATTAATACCGAGGGTCCATAACGCGGCAGATAGCCAGAAACACGCCGAAGAAACCAAGAGAAAAGCTATCAAGACAACACCTTGACCGAAAAAGCGCGAGCAGAGCCGCAGCGAACCTCAGACCTCATGCGACCGCGCCCTTGTTCTTGAGGCCGGTGCCGAGATAGGCTTCGATAACCTGTTCGTTCGCCTTGATCTCTGCCAGCGTGCCCTCGGCCAGGACCCGACCCTCGGCCATGCAGATCACCGGGTCGCAGAGCTTGTCGATGAAATCCATATCGTGCTCGATCACGACAAAGGTGTAGCCGCGCTCTCGGTTCAGGCGCAGGATGGCATCGGCAATCGTCATCAACAGCGTCCGGTTCACCCCTGCGCCGACCTCGTCGAGGAACACGATGCGGGCGTCGACCATCATGGTGCGCCCCAGCTCCAGCAGCTTTTTCTGCCCGCCTGAGAGGTTGCCGGCCTTTTCATCCGCCAGATGCGCGATGGTCAGAAACTCCAGCACCTCATCGGCCTTACGGCGTAAGTCCTGTTCCTCCGAAGCGATACGGCCACGATGAAACCACGCGTTCCAAAGGGTTTCGCCGGATTGCGAGCCAGGCACCATCATGAGGTTCTCGCGCACGGTCATTGAATGGAATTCATGCGCGATCTGAAAGGTGCGCAGCAGCCCCTTGTGAAACAGCTCATGCGGCGGCAGACCGGTGATATCCTCGCCGGCCATCGTGACGCGCCCGGATGTGGTGGGCAAGAGCCCCGCAATGACATTGAACAGGGTCGTCTTGCCCGCGCCATTCGGCCCGATCAAGCCGGTGATCGACCCCTCGCGGATCGACAGGCTGGCGCCGTCCACGGCATGAAAACCGCCGAAATGCTTGTGAATGTCGTCAACGACGATCATGCGGGTCCCTTCCGGGTTGAGCGCGTTATGCGAGGCACCGCTTGCCCCTTACGCCACGTGCACCTTGTGCAGACGGCCCGGATTAGACCCGGGCCGTCTGTCAGGTCGGTCTCGGATCAGCGGTAGCCGGTTGTGGCCATCTTGCCGTCTTCGAACTTGATCTCGCGGTAGGAGCCAGAGGCCTCGCCCGGTTCGATCAACTCGACATTGGTCGCGCCGACATAGTCGATCTCGGTGCCCCCTGCGAGCAGCTCAAGCGCCTTGCCCAGCTCACCGGGATAGATTTTTTCGCCCGGTGCGTTGGCAACCTCGGTGATCTTGACGCTGTAGTCGCCCGGCTCGGCGGATTTCGCGGCTTCCATTGCCAGCATCATCAGGGCGGCGGCGTCATAGCTTTCGCCGGCATAGGGACCGGTGGGGTCAAAGGCCGAACCGACCAGTTCGGCGAACTTGGCGGCGCCGGGGCTGTCGGTGCCCGGAACCTGACCGGTGGAGCCGTCAAGCTCATCCCCGAAGTTTTCCTCGAGCGCGGCCCCGATCATGCCGTCGGGCAGGTGAAAGCGGTCAAAGGCGCCGGTGTCCAGCGCGCCGCGGATGATTCCGGCGCCGCCCTGGTCGACATAGCCCGCAACCACCAGCAGGTCGCCCCCAGCCGAGGCCAGCGCCCCGACTTCGGCCGAATAATCCGCCTTGCCGTCTTCGTGTGCAGCCGAAATGGTGACTTCGCCGCCAGCCTCTTCAAAGGCTTGCTGGAAGCTGTCGGCCAGACCCTTGCCATAGTCGTTGTTGGTGTAAGTCAGCGCGACCGACTTGACCCCCATGTCCATCAACGCCTCGGTCATCACGACACCTTGACGCGCATCCGAAGGCGAGGTGCGGAAGAACAAGCCGTTGTCCTCGACCTCCGACAGGCCCGGCGACGTGGCCGAGGGCGAGATCATCACCATGCCGTTCGGCACAGCGACATTGGTCAGAACCGCGCCGGTCACGCCCGAGCAATCCGCGCCCATGATTGCCTTGACGCCATCCGAGGTGATCATCCGCTCGGCCGCCGCAGTGGCCGCCCCGGAATCGACGCAGGTGGAATCCGCGCGCACCGCCGAAACCTTTGCGCCGCCCAGCAGTTTGCCGCTTTCGTTCACTTCGTCGATCGCGAGTTCAGCGCTTGCTGCCATCGAGGGGGTCAGCGATTCAATCGGGCCGGTAAAGCCCAACAGAATGCCGATCTTCACTTCGCTCATGTGGCTTTCCGCCTGGGCTGTGGCTGTCAAAGCGGTCAGCGCCGCGCCGGCCAAAAGAATTTTTTTCATGGTATATCTCCCTTATTGGAACGGTAACCTTGCGCGATGCTATGCGGGTGTTTGCCAAAAGGAAAGTACCCGTGAACACGGTTGCGGTTGGGTCAAGCAGCGCTAGCTCACTTTCAAATGAAGGAGACGTCGATGATCCGATCCCACAAGTATTCCGCGCTTTTCTCGCTCTTGATAGCAGTCATGGTGAGCCAGCCCACCTCGGCTTCCGCACTTGAGACCTCGGCGGGAACGATGCGCATCGAAAAGGTTGCGTCGGGATTTTCCGGCGCCTGGTCGCTGGGCTTTCTGCCTGATGGCAGCCTGCTGGTGACGGAAAAAGACGGCACCCTGCGGAAGCTGGGCAAATCGGGTCAATCAGTGGTGACCGGATTGCCCGAAATTCACGTCGAAGGGCAGGGCGGCTTGTTGGACGTTTTGGTACCGCGCGATTTTGCCAAGACGCGCGAGCTGTTCCTCACCCATTCGGTGCGTCAGGGTCGGGGCGCGGGCACCGCGTTGTCGCGCGGCGTGCTGTCGCCGGATGGCAGCCGCTTGACCGATGTGCGCAAGATCTTTGAGATGGCGCCGGGGTCATCGGGTGGCCAGCACTTTGGTTCGCGTCTGGTCGAAGGGCCGCGCGGCCATCTTTTCATGACCATGGGCGAACGCGGCGACCGACCGAGCGCGCAGGACCTGTCGCGCCACAACGGCAGCGTGATCCGGCTAAACCGCGATGGGTCGGTGCCGAGCGATAACCCCTTTGTCGGCGTGAACGGCGCGCAGCCGGAAATCTGGTCCTACGGTCATCGCAACCCGCAGGGGGCCGCGCTGGATGGGTCTGGTCAGCTATGGATCAACGAACATGGCGCTCGCGGCGGTGACGAGTTGAACCGGGTCCGCAAAGGTGCGAACTACGGCTGGCCGGTGATCGCCTATGGGCGACACTACAGCGGCTTCAAAATCGGCGAGGGTCGCGAGAAGCAGGGGATGGAACAGCCTGTGCATTACTGGGACCCCTCAATCGCGCCCTCCGGGATGACTTTCTACGATGGTTCGGTCAGCGCCTGGCGCGGCGATGCTTTCGTCGGATCGCTGAAGTTCGACTACATCGCGCGCCTGTCCGGCTCGCCCCTGCGCGAGGTCGAGCAGATCAAAGCGCCGGAAACCGGGCGTGTCCGGGATGTTCGCACCGGACCGGATGGTGCGCTTTGGTTCATTTCCGAGAATGACGGGGCCATCTATAGGATCGTGAAATAGCATTTTTTATCAGTCGTTTGTGATGTGGTTCTTATCAGACGGAGAAACCTTGTTCGGTTTACATGAGGCTTGCTGAACTTACGTTGTACGCTTTAGGCCTCCGCGCCCGATCGCAGTATGTCCCACGCGGTGCCTGAGAACCGATTGAGCCCTCACTGCGCAATAAACCGTTACCCAAACAGCAAAAAAAGGCCCGCATCGCTGTGGGCCTTCCCCATCAATTTGCCGCACCGACTCGGCTCAGCCGCGACGTTTCCCGCGGCGTTCACGTTTGGGGCCGGTGTCCTCACCGGTGCCGTCCGAAGCGGAGGAAAACCCGCCAAGCGTTTCGGTGATCCGCTCTAGGGTGGGGCGTTCTCCACGAGGGCGATTGGACAGAGCTTCGCGCATTTTCTCCAGATGATCGGGCATCGTGCCGCAGCAGCCGCCGATGATCGTAGCACCACAATCGCGTGCCATTACCGCGTATTCGCCCATAAGCTCGGGCGTGCCATCGTAATGGATATGGCCATCCTGGTATTTCGGAATCCCGGCGTTGCCCTTGGCGATAACCGGCCGCTCGATCCCCTGCGAGGTAAAGCCGAGCCCCGTACGCAGCAAATCCGACGCGCCGACCCCGCAATTCGCGCCGTAGGCGAGGGGCGGGTTGGGCAGCTTTTCGACCATCGCCACCATCGCTTCGGAGGTGACACCCATCATCGTGCGCCCGGCAGTGTCAAACGACATGGTCCCGCACCACGGCATATCGGCGAGCGCAAAGGCTTCGGCTGCGGCCTTGTACTCCTCGGGGGCCGAGATCGTTTCCAGCCAGAGCACGTCTGCGCCGCCGGCCTTCAGCCCTTCGGCTTGCTCATGGAACATCTCGACCGCCAGTTCGTGGGTCAGCGTGCCCATGGGCTGCATGATGTCGCCTGTCGGGCCAACCGAGCCGGCCACCACGACCGTGCGCCCCGATGCATCCGCGACCTCGCGCCCCAGCGCGGCGGCCACCCGGTTCAACTCATGAACCCGGTTCTGTGCGTCATGCAGTTTCAGACGCGAAGCATTGCCGCCAAATGAATTGGTGAGGAACAGGTCGCTGCCGGAATCGACGGCGAAAGCGTAAAGCTTTCTGATCTTCTCCGGCTCATCGACGTTCCACAGTTCCGGCGCTTCGCCCGAGGACAGGCCCATGTTGAAAAGGTTGGTGCCGGTTGCACCATCGGCCATCAGCCAGTCGCGAGTTTCCAACAATTTGGACAGGGCATTGCTCATCAATCTCTCCGGTCTATCGCGTCGCAGGTTTATCGCGACATAGCCTGCGGAAGGCGCCATGGAAAGGGCAGGCCGGTCGCGAACCGGGTGGAACCGACGCGTTTTCAGCCAAGCGGCTGATATGGGGCACGAAAAAGCACGGACCTTTCGACCCGTGCCCAATCTGATGCCAAACAATCCGCTGCGAGACGGAAAAGATCAGCCTTTTTCTTCCATCAACTGCGCTTTGGCGACGCCGATGAGCTGTTCGAGTTTGCTACGGATTTCGTCGGCGCTCGCGAGTGAGCCCAGATCGCCCGCAACCTTGCGCACGACGTCCTCGTGCCCGGCCTCTTCAAAATCGGCCTTCACAACCTCGCGGGCATAGGCGTCGGCATCCTCGCCGGTCTTGCCCATCAGCTCGGCGGCCCAGAGACCGAGAAGCTTGTTGCGGCGCGCCTCGGCGCGGAACTGCATTTCCTGGTCGTGGGCATATTTGTTCTCAAATGCGTTTTCGCGGTCGTCGAAGGTGCTCATGGCCGGTCCCTTTGCGTAAAATTCTATCCGTTCCGATATGCCTGCGCCCGAAGGATGGCGCAAGGGTGCGCCAGGCAAGGGGCTGCGCTTGCGACAATCGCGCCCATGCACTAAGAGAGCGCGACAGACCGATGGGCCATGGACCGGCCCGAGCGAAAGGGCAGCCATGGCACGGCGCAAGAAAATCTACGAAGGCAAGGCAAAGATCCTCTATGAAGGCCCTGAGCCCGGTACAATCGTCCAGTATTTCAAGGACGACGCCACCGCCTTTAACGCCGAAAAGCGCGCCACCATCGAAGGCAAGGGCGTGTTGAACAACCGTCTCAGCGAATACTTCATGATGGGTCTTGGCAACATCGGCGTGCCGACTCATTTCATTCGCCGCCTCAACATGCGCGAGCAATTGTGCCGGGCCTGCGAGATCATCCCGCTGGAGATCATCGTGCGCAACTTCGCCGCAGGGTCGCTGGCGACCCGGCTCGGAATCGAAGAGGGCACCGCCCTGCCGCGCCCGATCGTCGAATATTGCTACAAGGACGACAAGCTGGGCGATCCGCTCGTCACCGAGGAACATATCGCCGCGTTCGGCTGGGCCACCCAGCAGGACATGGACGATATCCTGAGCCTCGCTCTGCGGGTCAACGATTTCATGTCGGGCATCATGTACGGCGTCGGAATCAAGCTGGTGGATTTCAAGATCGAGATCGGCCGCGTCTATGACGGCGATTTCCAGCGCCTCATCATCGCCGATGAGATCAGCCCGGACAGTTGTCGCCTCTGGGACATCGAGTCGGGGCAAAAGCTGGACAAGGACGTGTTCCGCCGCGATCTCGGCTCGCTGACGGACGCCTATACCGAAGTTGCGCGCCGTCTGGGCGTTATCCCCAAATCCAACGGCCACGCCAAGCCGACGCTGATCAACTGAAAGGTCCCGCGATGAAAGCCCGAGTTCAGGTCATGTTGAAAGACGGAGTTCTCGACCCCCAGGGGGAGGCTGTGCGCCACGCGCTCGGCTCCCTCGGGTTTGACGGGGTCGGGGGCGTGCGACAGGGCAAGGTGATTGAGCTGGACCTCGCCGATGGCACCACAGAGGCGACCGTGCGCGAGATGTGCGAGAAGCTCCTGGCCAATACGGTGATAGAGAGCTACTCGGTCGAGTTGGGCTGACTTTGGAGGCGCTGGCGGTGCGGCGAGGGGGCTCTGCCCCCGCCCTCCGGGCCCCCCGGGATATTGATCAAACCAAAGTGGGGCTGGGCCGGACCGCTCGCAAACCCACCCATACCAGCCTTGAGGATCGCAGGTTCGTCGCGTATCAGCAGGCTAAACCCCTCAGATGGAGCATCCGCCCATGAAGGCCGCTATCCTTGTGTTCCCCGGATCGAACTGTGACCGCGATTTACAGGTCGCGTTTGAACAGGCAGGTGCTGATGTCACCATGGTCTGGCACAAGGACCATACCCTGCCGGCAGGGACGGATATTGTCGGGGTGCCGGGCGGGTTTTCCTATGGCGACTACCTGCGCTGCGGTGCGATTGCCGCGAACTCGCCCATATGCCGGTCGCTAAAGGATCATGTGGAGCGGGGGGGCTATGCTCTCGGCGTGTGCAACGGGTTCCAGATCCTCACGGAGACGCGGATCCTGCCGGGCGCGCTGATCCGCAATGCAGACCTGAAGTACCTCTGCCGCACCGTACCACTGATCGTCAAAACGGCGGACAGCGACTTCACCCGCGATTGGTCGGTCGGGGATGAACTGCAGATCCCGATTGCACATCATGATGGCAATTACCGCGCCGACGATGCCTTGCTGAACCGCTTGCGCGAGAGCGACCGGATTGCCTTTACCTACGGCGACACGCCGAATGGATCCTCTGCCGATATCGCGGGCGTGCTGAGCGAGAACCGTCGCGTGCTGGGGATGATGCCCCATCCGGAGCGCGCCTCGGACGAGGCATTGGGCGGCACGGATGGGCGCGCGATGTTCCGCACGCTGACCTCCGCGCTGATCTCCGCCTGAACCGCGTCCCGGACGCAATGCCGCGCTTGAGCGGCTGCGCCCTGTGGCGTAGCATCTGAGCATGTCAGAGACCTCACCGTCCTCTTCGTCGGCCCGTCGATCGGGAGGGCGCACGTTCAGTTGGCGCAGCCGTATTGCGCTGGGCATTTTTGTGGTGCTTGCGGTCTCCGTCATCCTGGTGACGAACAATGCACTGACTGACCGGTTTACCCAGAACACCCGGAACCGCGCCGAATTGCGGCTGGCGCTGTACGGCGGCAACCTCGTCTCTGAGCTGCGGCGCAATTCCATCGTACCGCAGTTGCTGGCCCGCGATCCCACCCTGATCGGCGCGCTGAATTCAGCGGATTATTCGCAATCCACCCAGCGGCTGATTTCATTCGTGGACGAGATCGGCGCCGCCTCCCTGATGCTGCTGGACAAGGATGGCCGCACGGTGGCGGCGACCGACCGCAACCGACTGGGTGAGATGCACTCGGGCCTGCAGCACTTTGTTGACGCACTGGCCTCGTCCGGAACCGTCTTTACGGTCGCCGCGCGCGAGGGAGTGGGGTACCGATTTACCTATTCGCGCAAGATGGAGAGTGCCGGGACCACCGCCGGCGTCATCGTCGTCGAAGTCGATTTGCAGAAGTTCGAGCGCGCCTGGGCGGGGATCTCGGACGCGGTTCTGGTGACGGACAGCACGGGCGAGATCATCCTCGCGACCGAGCCGCGCTGGCGGGGACTGACCGAAGGTGTAGCGCTGCAACGCGAACCGCCCGAAACTGCCATTCAGCGCGCGATACAGGCGACCGCGGATTGGTCGGCCCTGCCTGCGGATGCCTATGTCAAGGGTGAGGCGGTTATGCGCGTCTCATCCCGCCTACCGTTCCGCGGATGGCAGATCGCCAGTTTCACCACCTACGCCAGCGTTCGCGAAAAGGTGAACGGGTTTCTGGCCTTGGAGATCATGGGTTTCGCGATCCTCCTCGCGCTGGCGTTCTACGCCCTCAGCCGCAAGACCGCGCTACGCATGGCGTTCTTCCAAGAGGAATCAGCGGAACTTCGCGCATTGAACGAAAGGCTGCAGCGAGAAATCGCCGAGCGGGAGAGGATGCAAAAGTCGCTGGATGTCGCCGAGCAGACCTTGGCCCAGTCTTCCAAGCTCGCTGCTCTCGGGGAAATGTCGGCAGCCGTCAGTCACGAGTTGAACCAGCCCTTGGCGGCGATGAAGACCTATCTTGCCGGGGCCGCGCTGCTGTTGCGCCGCAATCGTCCCGATGAAGCGCTGACCTCCTTCCAGCGGATCGACGATTTGATTGGACGCATGGGCGCGATCACCCGCCAGCTGAAATCCTATGCGCGCAAGGGGGGGGACACGTTTTCGCCTGTAAACGTTGGCGATGCGCTGAATTCCGCCCTCTCGATGATGGAGCCGCAATTGCGTCAGCGTCAGGTGCGCATCACCCGCGTGATACCCGACCGCCCGGTGCGCGTCATGGCAGATCGCGTGCGGCTGGAGCAGGTTCTGATCAACCTTCTGCGCAACGCGCTCGACGCGACCTCGACCGTCGCGGACCCGGCTGTGGATGTCTTTCTTTCGGCCGGCGAGACCGCCACCGTGACAGTGCGCGACAACGGGACCGGCATCGAGAATCTCGACGATCTTTTCGAGCCGTTTTTCACCACCAAGCAGCCAGGCGATGGTGTCGGTCTGGGGCTTGCCATCTCCTCGGGTATCGTGAACGACCTCGGCGGCCGGCTCACCGCACGGAACGCAGAGGGGGGTGGGGCTGTTTTCGAGATACAACTGCCTATCTTGTCTCAAGAGGCAGATATCGAAGCGGCAGAGTAACGATCAGAACTTTGATCCTGGAGTAAGACACATGCAGAAGGCCATGAAGATCGCGATCGTCGATGACGAACAAGACATGCGTCAGTCGATCAGCCAATGGCTTGCCCTCTCGGGCTATGACACCGAAACGTTTCCCTGTGCCGAGGACGCGTTGAAATCTCTGGGGCCGGATTACCCCGGTATCGTGATTTCCGACATCCGCATGCCCGGAATGGACGGGATGCAATTCCTGCGCAAGCTGATGGGCTCGGATTCCGCACTGCCGGTCATCATGATCACCGGCCATGGCGATGTGCCGATGGCGGTGGAGGCGATGCGCCTCGGTGCGTTCGACTTTCTGGAAAAGCCGTTTGATCCTGACCGGATGAATGTCCTGGCGAAAAAGGCGGCCAATGCCCGGCGTCTGGTGATGGATAACCGCCAGTTGCGGCGCGAGTTGTCGGATGGCGGCCAGTTGATGAAGAAACTCATCGGTACGTCGCCCTCGATGGAGCGGCTGCGCGAAGATATTCTGGACCTTGGCCAGGCTGATGGTCATGTTTTGATCGACGGCGAAACAGGCACCGGCAAGACGCTGGTGGCCCATGCGCTGCACGCGGTCGGCGCGCGTGCGGGCAAGCGCTTTGTGCTTGTCTCCTGCGCTGCGATGGATGACGACGCGCTCTCCAAGCGTCTGTTTGGCCCGATGAACCCCGAAGATAGCCAATTGCCCGCCGTCGAAGAGGCGCGCGGTGGTACGCTCGTCCTCGAAGACGTTGAGGCGATGAGCGACGCGGTTCAGGGCAAGCTGCTGAACATGATCAACGAGCAGGGCACGCCGGGCGAGACCCGGATTGTCGCGATCTGTAACATGCAGGAGGCCGACCGAACCTGCGAGGACGCGCTGCGGTCCGACCTGTTCTACCGCCTCGCTGCCTTGCGCATCACCGTGCCGCCATTGCGCCAGCGGGGCGAGGATGTGCTGACGCTCTTCACCACCTTTACCGAGCAGTTTTCCGAGGAATACGGCTGTGACGCCCCCAAGGTCGCCGCGCAGGAGGCCGCGCAGCTCTTGCAGGCCCCTTGGCCGGGCAATGTGCGCCAGTTGATTAACGTGGCGGAACGCGCGGTGCTGCAATCGCGGCGCGGCTCGGGGACTATCGCCTCACTCTTGATGAACGAACATGACGACATGCAGTCCGTCGTCACCACCGAGGGCAAGCCGCTGAAGGAATATGTAGAGGCCTTTGAGCGGATGTTGATCGACAACACCATGCGGCGTCACAAGGGGTCGATTGCCAGCGTGATGGATGAATTATGCCTTCCGCGCCGCACGTTGAACGAGAAGATGGCAAAGTATAATCTGCAACGTTCCGATTATTTGACCTGATCGGGCGGGGCCGGACGTCGGAGAACGTGCTCTGTCGTCCGACTGTGGCAGTTGCGGCGATCTCATCAGGTCGCGCGAGGTTTCGTGCCTTGGTTGGGCCGCTCAAACTCCTTGCAACCTGGGGGTTTGTTGCCGTAGCGCGTGGCCTGCGGGGAAAAGGCGCACTTTCTCCATTGTCTTTTGACCCCTTGCGGCAGTAGTGTGGATAAATGGCGCACTGCGATCCTCGCGACTGCGCCCGAAGTTTCTCTGCCCCAATTCGTTGCAGGGACGGTCCCCACGACTGGCCCGGACTTATGGACAGACCGAATGGACCCCGAAACGGGTCTCGCAAACGCCAAGCGGCCGTGAACAAGGCTGACGAGGCATTGAACGGGTGGCATCTGCATTACACGCAGTAAGCCGCCGGAGAAGAACCGCGATGAGGCGCGACGCAATGACAGCAGGCAGGGGCAGGGCGCAGTTGCGCCGCCCCACAGCTTTGTCACGTCCCGCCCGAAATATCGCCCTTATCAGACATGTTGATTTCGCGTCGGGACCCCCTGGTCGCGGCACGGATGTGGCATGCGAATGGATACAATGGCTAAGAAAATGCTCATCGACGCCACCCACGCGGAAGAGACCCGTGTTGTGGTGGTCGACGGAAACAAGGTTGAGGAATTCGACTTTGAATCGGAAAACAAGCGCCAGCTAGCTGGCAACATCTACCTCGCCAAAGTTACGCGGGTTGAACCTTCGCTCCAGGCGGCTTTCGTTGACTATGGCGGAAATCGCCACGGCTTCCTCGCCTTCTCGGAAATCCACCCGGATTACTATCAGATCCCGATCGCGGATCGCGAAGCACTGATGGAAGAAGAGCGTGCCTTTGCCGAAGCGCAGAAGGCCCGTGACGAGGAGGAAGAAAAGCGAAAAACCACCCGCCGTCGCCGCCGTCCTGCCCAAGCCGAGAAGGTCGACGCAGAGGATGCCGTGGTATCGGGCGAAGACATTTCGGGGATGGAAACCATCGACCTCGGTGACGAGGGTGAGGGCGAAGGCACCCCCGTGCCCGAGATCGCCGCTGCCGAGGCTGAAACGCCTCAAGCAGACGCGCAGCCGGAGAGCGCTGGCGATGACACTCCGAACGCCGACGGTGAGGACGGCCTCCATACCGAGGATAGCGATGGGGACGACGACGAGGTCCAGGTGCGCGACGCGAGCGCCCTTGACGACGACATTGAGTCCGTCGC
>PAPR01000021.1 GCA_002709085.1 Pseudooceanicola sp.
CAGAACCTGGTGCTCCGCGGTCTCCGAAAGAAGCGCTTTCAACGCGGCTGTTTCTGATATCATGTCCTTGGTCATGGGGGGTCTCCTTGATCGGTAGGTCAGGTGTGCAACCCAAACCCTACCGGAGAACGTCCATGGCCGCCCAGCAACCCGCGCGGACTTCGCCTGAGCTACGCGTGGCTCCACTCAGCCCGCGCTACCGTCGGAATTACACCACGCCCAGGGGCACTACCGGTGCGCAGGAGAGCCCAAAGGCAAGATGCAACGATAGATCAAGCGGTCAGGGCCTGTTTTCGCGATGCGCTTGACTGGGGGCAGGAGTTCGCGCCGAATGCAGAAGTCGATTTGGACGACTGTATTACTACCCTTGAAACCCGTCTTTCGGATCATCGACGCCGCCTCGCCGTCAGAAGCTTCCCTAGCGACGTTCAAGCTGATGCTGAGGCCCTTGTGGGGGCTATCCCTCCAGAACGGACCTGTCGCGGTTTGATGCCGCTTCTTTGATCGCATTTACTGCAACAAAGGAGACTGACTATGGGACTGAAACGGACGGACGAATTCCGCAAAGATGCGGTGCGGATCGCGTTGACCAGTGGACTTACACGCAAGCAGGTCGCTGACGATCTGGGTCTCGGCAGGTCACTTGTCATCCACCCCGCACTATTCAGCGGCACTTACCCCCCCAAAAGAAAATCATTCCCCCGGCACCGCCACCGACAACTGATCCGCCAGATCCTCCTCCGTGATTGCGCCCGACTTGGCCATTTCGCGCAAGATATAATCGCGCTGCGTATTCGTCCGGTCTCGGTTGGCGGGCATCAGCGCGAGCGCCGGCGAGCGCGAGATCGCGGCGAGCCAGGCCGCCTGCGCCGGTGACAGCTTATCCGCCGGATGGTCGAAGTAATGCCGCGCGGCTGCATCGAGCCCGGTAAGCTCCTCTCCGAACGGCAAGAGGTTGAGATAGAGCGTTAGAATATCCGGCGCGTCGAGGCGTTTGGTCACCTCCTCCACCGCGTCTTTTTTCTCGAGGGGGGAGGCCTGGGACCAGGCGGGCGTCGCCTCGCTTAGCAACAATCGGGTGGCGGCTTCGGTCAGGGTAGATGTCTTGCGGTCTTCCAGTCGCTCCCAGAAATATCGGTCTTCCTGCGCGACAAAGGCAGCTGTCACCGCGGAGGGCAGGGACTCGGCGTCTATGGGATACCCCGCGAGGCGGGCCTGCAGGGCGGTGTTGGCCGGCAGGACGAGCGGCGCGGCGAGGGTGGCAGATGAAAGACCCAGGAAGAGAAGGATACTCAGGACAGTTTTCACGAGGCGCGCCGCGACGCGGGGTGAGGCCGGGGAATTCTGTCTGTCCATGTGCATGTCTGTCCTGAGCGGCGTCCGTCGGGGATGAGTTTACCGCGTCGATGGCGCAGGTCCAGTTGCAATCTCTTGGACTCGGCCTTCGCGGTTTGGGGTCGGGCATCGCATGACGGCGGTCCGACGCATGGGCGCTGGGCCTGGGGGACAGCATGGCAAATGACTTCGGTCCGGGCGATTGCGGTCGATCCTGTGTGCCTATCTGGGAGGTCAGGGTCAGGGTCAGGGTCGGGGGCGGCTCAGGGCCTGATCCTCGCCTTGAAGGTCACGCTGCCCTCGCCACCCGGCTGATGCACACCGGTGCAATCCCATTGCAACGCACCAGCATATCCCGCTGCGTTCACGGTCGGCTGAGCGACAGTGCAGTTCAGGGTCGGAGTGAGGGTAACCGGGCTTGGCACCGCTTCGGCCAAGGCGGAGTAAGGCGGGGTCCGGTCGTAGATGATCACGTCCGTCGCGTCCCTCTGACTGGGGTTGATGATGGTGATGCGGTAGACCAGAACATCGCCGGGGTGGGCCTGATTGGATTGCCCCTCGGCCGTGCCTTGCGTCTCATTTCGAACGGTCTTAATGAGGACCAACTGGCTGCCACCGGCTTCCACGATGACGCGGTCTGTGTCGGCGGTGGCGTGGGTGGCGGAGGTGGCGAGGAACCCGGTCGTCGCCGTCAGTCGGTAAGCCAGCGTGCTGCCCGATGGCAAGCCGCCCGACGCGGTGACGCGGCTGACGAGGCAGAGTTCCTGCCCGGCGGTCACGGTTATGGGCGCGGTGATCGGCGTCTCGGGCGCGCCGTCACAGTCGGCATCAAGGTAAAGCGCATAGGCAAAGGCACCGGGAGATGGTTCGCTCACCGTGTCGAAGGCAAAGACGGCATCGCCGGCGCTTCCCGCCCGGTAGAGATGTGGCAGCAGCGCAATCTGGCCCGCGCCGATGCTGGCGGTGCGGTCCTCGCTCATTTCCGGCGCGCGGATCAGGCCGAGGTTCAACGCGGTGTAGTCCGTGTCGACCGCTGGGGCAAAGCGAAACGTGCCGTCGTGCGGGTCGGGATTGTCGAGACCCGGCAGGGCGCCGGGGTCCTCCGAGATTGTCAGCCAGGTCTGATCGGGAATGGCGGTCACCGTCAGTTTGCCCGAGTAGGCGGTGTCGAGCGCATAGCTCCAGCGACCATCGGCGCCGATCGGAGGAGACGCCAGAAGGGCTCCTGCGTCGTCGAGAAGGGTGATTTGGCCTTGATCTGTCCCGCTCTCGCCCCCCGTCGCGGCCCCGTCATGCGCGGTTCCGCCGCCTGCGCCATCGTCGCGGATCACCCGGCCAGAGAGGGTGCGCGTGCCGGTGAGCAGGGTGATCGTCACGCTCGCCTCGTCATCGTCCACGACACCGTCGCCGAGATCATCGACCAGCGGGCCGGCGCCGGGATCACTGTCCAGGTCGGGCAGGGAGCTTTGCGTGACCTCGACTGCATTTCTGTGCTCCCCATTTTCGAGCACGCGGACCCGCAGGGTCAGCGTTTCAGTTGCGCCTGAGAGGATTTCATCGACGAACCAAAGGCCGGTGTCGGGGTCGTAGAAGTCCCCGGTGTCCGGCGCGGTGTCACTGATATAGGCGAACCCCGAGGGGATGCGCTCTATGACCTCAACGCCCGACGGGGAGCCAGGTCCTGCGTTAGTGATGGTGACTACCCAGTCGATTATGTCTCCGGCGCTCGCCGTGCTCACCGTCGTGCTGGTGCCGGCGCGGAAGGCTTGTTTCGTGATGGCGAGGTCGCTGTTCTGCGGATCAAAGCCGAAGTTGCGCGCGACCGTGACGGAGGGCGTGTCGGTGGTGACGCCGACCAGCGGGTTCGAGGTGCCGATTTGGGCGCCGAGAGGCAACTCGGGGTCATTCACGTCCACCTCGACCCGGTAGGTCGCGCCGGCGGGCAGGCCGGTGAAGGCATAGGTGCCGTCGGGCGCGGTTTCCGTGCTGCCGATCAGACTGTCATCGCTCAGGTCATTGGGGGTGGCATTGTCGGAATAGACGTCGACACCGATCGCGGCGCCCAGGTTGACCTCGCCCGTGTCGCGCACGTCCGAGGCATTCTGATCGATGTAAATGTTGCCGCCGAACCCGGCGAGGGGGACCACAGTGCCGCCCCGGCAGGATGCCCCGTCCGACAGGCCGTTCTCGTCCGGCCCGCTCGCCAACTGCTGGCGATTTCCGGTGGTGGTGTCGATGAGCCAGACGGCGTTGCTGGCTTCTTCATAGGCGTACATGCGGCCGTTTTCGTCAAAGAAGACCGCGGACCATGTGCCGCTGTGGATCGCGGAGCCGAACTCGATCACGGCCGTTGGCCCGGCGGTGCCGTTGTTGGGCGAGGTGCGAAAGGCACGCGATGTGGCCTCATTGATGCCGTAGATGAAGCCGTCGACCGGGTTCACCGCGAAGTCAGAGACCGAAACCGCCTGAGAGAGCAGAAGCTGGCCCGCATCCAGCGGCGTTAACGGATCGGCAAGGTCGATCATCTGCCAGGTGGTGTCGTCGACCTCGTAAACCAGAATGCCGTTGTCGAGGATGTCACCCGCGTCGCGGGCGCGATCGGCGGAGCCGGGGAAATCCGGCAGTTTGGTAAAGGTGCCGGAGCCATCGACGCGCCAGATCTCGTCCTTGCCGTCGCGCACCCCGTAGATGTAGCCGTCCAGCAAGTTGTAGCCCCAGCCGGCCTCGATATCGCGCGGCGCGACGCCATAGCTTTGCAGGCTGAGCGCATAGCCATTGCCGGTGTCGCTGAACTGCATCTTGAGCAGTTGCGTGGGGTCGTCCGCCAGGAGGTAGAGCCCGTTGTCGCAGGTGACGGGCGGCGTGTCGCCCGAAACGGTGAGCCCGTAATCCTCCACCTCGCCGTCGAGCGCGACGGGCACGACACCTTCGGAGGTCGACCAGCGGAACCGCGCGAAGGTCGGCAGGAGAGTGGCCCCGGTAGGGACCGCGACGTCAAAGCGGATTTCGCCATTGAACGTGCCGTCCTTGTCCCCGGCGCCGCCGTCCTGAAGGTCGGCGGCGATCCGGTCGGTCGCGTCGAAGGTGCCATTGCCGTCAAAGTCGATCCAGGCCTGAAGATAGGCGACACCGAACAGCCCGGCGGTCACCTCGTTCACGGTCACGACCACCTCGGCCGTGCCCCCGGCGTAGAGCGTGGGTAAGCTGACCCCGTCCTCATCGTCGTTGCCGTCGAGGTCATCGCCCGTGGCATCCCCGCTGGCCTGACTGGCGGCTTCGGGGTCGGGGACGATGCTGCCGAGATAGGTGCCGACCACGCCGGCGTCAGCAATGATATGCAGGGGGTCGCCGTAGCTCGCCGGGGCATCGCCGCGGTCCACCAGCGGGGCGGCGGCGATGTTGATGGGGTAATCCTCGACCTCGCCATCCTGGGCGATGTCGGCGGTGCCGAGGCCAGGCTCACTCGACCATCGGAACCGCGCGAAGGTCTGGTCGAGCACCGCGTCGCCGGGCACGACGACTTCGAACTGGATGATGCCGTCACCTGCCGCCTGATCCGCGCCGGTGCCGTCGTCCTGAAGGTCCAGCGCGATTTCTTCGGCGGTGCCGGGGGCCAGCACGCTGTCGCCGTCGAAATCCATCCATGCGGACAGATGGCCGCCAAAGCCCTGAACCTCGGTTTCGATGGTGGCGAGGAAGCCCTGGATCAGCGGCGGAATGGTGACGCCATCGTCATCGTCGGAACCTGCGTCACTGGCGTTGCCGGGTCCGGCGTCGCCTGTGAGTGTCTCGCCCAAGAGATAGGCGGGTACGCTCGCCAGCATGTGCAATGTGTCGCCGTAAGTCGAGGGCGCATCGGTGAAGTCTGCGCAGGCCGTGATCGCGGTCAATTGCAGCGCCCCGGCGAAATTGGCGTTGTTGTTCTGGCGGGTGGCATGGGTGATGACGATCCGGTCCACAGGCGCGCCGAAACCGACCTGAACGGCAAAATTTTCGGGCAGGGCCGTGGTCGAGAAGGTGCTATTGCGTTCGCCGAGAACGGAGCCATTGGCATTCGCCTCGCGCAACATAGGGGTGGAGAGCGGCCCGTCGGCAATCGCCGGTTGCAGCGGCTGACCCGCGAGATCGCCCGAGATGGTGACGGATTCGTCGAGATCAAGGCTGGTGACGTAGAAGGCGACCCCCGACATCGGCGTGTCAAAGGTGACTTCAACACGCGCGTATTGTTGGGTCAGGACCGTCGCGCCGCCATAGTTGGTCGCATAGAGCTGGTTCGACGTGCCGATCGCCGCCGGGCGCAGGGCGACCGACTGCGCCTGCGTCGTGATGCTGCCGGAAAAGCCGTGACGCGCGAAGGCGCTGCCGAGGCCCGCCCCTGCGGGGGCGTCGCTCGCCCAGTCGACGGCGGCGAAACGGGTGCCGTTGCAGACCGGCAGGTCCGAGACCGGGGCGGCGGTCACGTTCACGCTGACGCTTTCGGTGTCGCCGCCCCCTTCGCCGTTGGTATTCGTCGCTGTGGCGGTAAGGCTGTCACCGCTGGTTGACGAGACGTAGGCATCGAATTCGATTGTGCCGCTGCCCAATCCGTTCAGGCTGGCAAGAGTGTCGAGCGAAAAGGTGCCCCCCGCGGGATTGGTGGCGGGGCGAATATCAGCGCCGGACAGGACGCGGAAGTTGTTGGTGCCGGTGACTTCGCCCGGCAAGCTCACTTGGGTGGCCACGGAAGTCATGGCGCTGAGCGCGGTGTTCACATAGCTGACGCGATAGGTGAGGGTGGCCCCTTGGGGGATGTTCCCGCCGGTGTAGGGCACCCCGTTTACGGCGGCGATGGTGATGGAGACGTGCAGATCATCCGGCCCCGGCGGCGAAAGGGCAGAGCTGCCCGCGACCCAGTAGCGCCAGGGGTTATCGTTGCCCGCTGCCGCCCCTTCGGCGGAATCGCCGCCGTGCCCTTCGGCGTTGAATGTGCTGAGCAGGTCGAGGTCGGTGATGCGCACCTCAAGCACGGCGTAATAGGTTTCGCCCTGCGCGATGCCGCCAAAGGCGTAGCGCACGGCGTTTGTCGCCGCAGGCAGGCTGACGGCAGTGGAATCGTTGAGCGTATAGCCCGCCGTGGTCGTGGTGCAGACCTCGACGGTGTTGACGCCGGGATCGAGCACCTCGGGATGGACCGAACCGGCCCCGGTGGCAGGACCGTCGGGACCGGCCAGCAACGGATCATCGGCGCGGCAGGACCCCGGATAGCTGATCCGGTTCCATGGCCCCGTGGTGCCGTAGCGGTCCCAGTCGCTGCCCGAATCCGGACCTGCGACCGGGCTGCCCGCGCGAAACGGCGTCGCGCCGCTCCCCCCGGTGAGCGAGGTTTCCTCAGTCGCGGTGAAGCCGTTCGGATCGATTGTGCCGCCCGATCCGAAGGCATTGACCTGCACCGCGTCCCACTTGTTGTGCACGCGCGCCGTGCCGCTGCCCCCCACGCTGGACCAGGGGGTGCCGTTGGTCGGATTCACCAGATAACCGTTGCTCAGCGTGGCGACGTCCGATCCGTCGGCGAATAGCGCAGTGTCCCCACGGGTGGAATAAAAGATGCCGGTGTCGCCGTAGATATAGGCCAAGCCGGCGTTGCAATCGGCGATGGAATAGCCAGCCGCATCACATTGGGTCGTTTCTGAGGGGGCCCAGCCGGTTGCGGAAATGTCGAAGTCTTGTTGCCCCTTGGGACCCCAGCCCTTGGAGACGCCGGATCCGGTGGAGGCACGGGCCGGTTTCGCATCGATCGGGGTGCCGGTGAGGTCGGTGATATAAGCTCCGACCACCTCTGTTCCCGGCGGGACGTAGAGCGTGGCATAGCCGCCCGGACCGTCGAGGGTGCCCGCCGTGATGACCGGGAAATCGGCGATGACAGAGATCACGTCGCCGACCGAGAGCGGTTTTTCACCATTGGCAACGCGAGACTCAATCTCCGCCCGGGTGGCGGAGGTCAGGGCGATCCCGCCGCCGCCGAGCCATGCCCCGTGTGCCAGCGCCATGACCGCAAGTGCCAGCCAGATAAACAGCGCGAGGCCCGCCCGAGGACCCAGGTGGCGAAGTGTTTCGCGGATCATGTGTAACTTCCTCTAGTGCGGCGGCAGAACCGGGACTGGCACGCACAGCCCCCTGTCCCGCAGCGATGGCGGGCCAGATGGGGGCAACATGATTTAAAGGGGTTAAGATAACCTGAGCGTATCGCGCGGTCCGGACTTTCGACCGCATCGCCGCGCCTTTAGCCCTACGCCGCCAGCACCTGTTCGGGACCATCGTCCCGGCGGTGATCTCGCGGCTGCGTCTGTCGCATGCAATATGTGCCGAGTGACGCGGTCAGGCCGTCCTCTCGGGCCTACGTGTCAGGCCTACGTGTCAGGCCTACGTGTCAGGCCTACGTGTCAGGCGTTCGTGTCTGGCCGTCGTGTCAGGCGCGCCACTTCGCCGCGTCTTCGATGGCGCGGCGCAATGCGCCGGTCGAATAGGGCTTGGTCAGGATGACGGCTCCGGGGACGTCCGGGCCGCCTTCGGGCAGGGCGTCGCGCCCCGTGGCAAAGACAACACCGAGGTCGGGGGCGAGGTCGCGGGCCTGTGCCGCAAGCTCCACCCCGGAGGCGTCGGGAAGGCCAATGTCAGTCACCAGGACCGAATAGCTTGAGGCCTGCAGCGTTGTCAGTGCGTCCGAGGCGCGACCGGCCTCTGCCACGTCGTGCCCGAGGTCCTCCAACATCGCAGCGGTGCCCATTCGGATCAATGCGTCGTCCTCGACCAGCAGGATGCGACCGGCGTCTGTCGTGGGATCGGGCTGCGGTTCAGGCGATCCGTGGGCAATGGGCGCGGCGACGGTTGGCCCGGTGTCCACTGTCGGTTGATCGTCCAGAGTTCGCGAGGTGGAGGTGACCAAAGCAGGGGGCGCATCGGCATCAATGTCCGGGTCTGCGCTACGGGCGTCCAGAACGGCGCGAACCTTGCGAGCCAGCGCTTCTTGCGGATAGGGCTTGGGCAGCAGGTTGACACCCTCATCAAGCCGCCCGCCGTGTACGATGGCATCCTGCGAATACCCAGAGGTATATAGCACGGCGATACCCGGCATGAGAGCCTGTGTCTTTTTGACCAGCTCGGTGCTGCGCAGCGGGCCGGGCATCATCACATCCGTGAACAGCATGTCGATTGCGACGCCGCTCTCCACGATGGCAAGGGCGCTGGACGCCTCGGGCGCCTTCAGCACGCGATACCCGAGGTCGGTCAGCATCTCGACGGCGGTGGCGCGCACGCCCTCGTCATCCTCGACCACCAGAATGGTCTCGTCGCCGCCGGTGACGGGGGTCAGCTCATGCACTTCGGTGCTTTCCTCCTCATCCTCGGCCCGCGGCAGGTAGAGCTTGATCGTCGTGCCTTCGCCCTGTTCGGAGTAAATCTTGACGTGGCCGTTCGACTGACGCGCAAAACCATAGACCATGGAAAGTCCGAGGCCGGTGCCGTGCCCCTCGGGCTTTGTGGTGAAAAAGGGTTCGAACACGCGCTCCATCACTTCGGGCGGCATCCCGCTGCCGGTGTCCGAGACCGACAGCACCACGAATTGGCCCGGCACCACATCGGGGTTTGAGCGGGCGTA
Source organism: Pseudooceanicola sp. (assembly GCA_002709085.1). Lineage (GTDB taxonomy): Bacteria > Pseudomonadota > Alphaproteobacteria > Rhodobacterales > Rhodobacteraceae > Pseudooceanicola. Next base: position 8,969 of record PAPR01000021.1, read on the forward strand.
GACCTCATCCAGCGCGGCATTCTCGATCTCGACGGTCAGCTTGCCCTGACCGGCCATGGCATCGCGCGCATTGATCGTCATGTTGAGGAGGGCATTTTCGATCTGGTTGGGGTCGGCAAAAACGGTCCAGAGATCATCGGCCATCCGCGACTGAACCTCGATTTCGTCGCCGAGGGTGCGGCGCAGCATGTCATCCAGCCCGGTCACCAGTCGACCGATGTTGATGACCTTGGGCTCCAGCGGTTGACGTCGCCCGAAGGCGAGTAGTTGCGAGGCGAGCTTGGAGCCGCGCGACACACCGGCAAGCGCGTTGCGGATATGCGCCTCGGAGCGTTCCTCGCCCGCGACCGCCTTGCCCAGCAGTTGCAGGTTGCCCGAGATCACCTGCAGCAGGTTGTTGAAGTCATGCGCCACACCGCCGGTGAGCTGGCCGATGCTTTCCATCTTTTGAGCCTGGCGCAGCGCCTCTTCCGCCTTGTGGCGCTCCTTGATCACTTGCGTAACCCGCGTTTCGAGGTTTTCATTCAGTTGTTGCAGGGCTTCCTCGGCGACCTTGCGGTGTTCGATCTCGTGCTGCGCCGCGCGGTAGAGGGTGGCGTTGTCCAGCGCGACGGCGGCCTGGCCGGCGATACCTTCCATCAACTGCTCGTGGCGTTCGGTGAATACGCCCGTGTCCTTGTGTCCGAAGAACAGCCCCCCGGTTACCTCGCCGGTGTTGGAGATGACCGGCACCGCGAGGTAGCTCGCGACGGGCAAGTGGCCATCGGGCATGCCCTTGTTAGGCGCGTTTTTGCCATATCGCGGGTCAGTCCTGATATCGTCGGCGCGCACGATGCCATTGCCGCCGAAGGTCGGGGCAAAGATCTCGGTGTTGCGCGGCATCGGAAATTTCTCAAAGGCGGCCGGGTCCACCCCTGACAAGGTATATAGCTGGTAGGTTTCGCCCGCCTCATCCACCTTGTTGTAGAAAAACGCCCCGAACTCCGCGCCGGTCAGGTCGACGCCCGCATCGGTGACGCTTTGCACGACTGTTTGCAGGTCCAACTCACCAGCCAGCAGGGTGCCGGTGCGGTTCAGCGTTTCCAGCAACCGCTTTTCGTCGCCAAGGGCATCCTGAACGCGTTTGCGTTCGATGGCGAGGGCAGCGGTATGCGTGACCAGGCTGATCAGTTCCAGATCGCTCTCCGTCGGCGATCTCGGTGACTGGTAGTAAAGCGCAAAGGTCCCGAGCAGATCCTGCGAGGCCGAGAGGATCGGCGATGACCAGCAGGCCGCCAGCCCATGTTCCGCCGCCAGGTCCCGGAAATCGACCCAGCCCGGATCGACGCTTATGTCCGTGACGTAGACCGGCTGCTTGCGGAAGGCCGCCGCCCCGCAGGAACCAAGTCCCTCCGCGATTTCGAGCCCGTCGATCACGTCGTTGTAGGCGGCCGGCAAACTGGGCGCCGCGCCGTGGAGCAGCCGTTCGCCGTTTGCGTCCGTCAGCAGGAGGGAGACCAGCATTTCGGACTGGGCCTCCACCGCGAGGGCAAGCTCTTCGAGGATGTCGGGTAGGGGGCGGTCCTGGATCACAAGCTCCAGCAATCGGTTCTGCAACGCGCGCAAGGATTCCTGCCGGCGCCGCTCGTCGATATCCAGAACTGATCCGATATACCCCAGGAATTCGCCATTCAGCCCGAACCGGGGAGAGGCGGCGTCAATCGCCCAGCGATAATAGCCGTTTTTGTCGCGCAGACGGTATTCCAGCCGGAAAGGTTCGCGTTTGGCATTGGCCGCCTGGAACACCTCGCCCGACCAGCCCTGATCGTCCGGGTGCACCGCGTCGAGCCAGCCAAAGCCTTCGCCCTCGGCCTTGGTCTGTCCGGTGAAATCATACCATGACTTGTTGAGGTAGGTGCAGCGCCCGTCGGGCGCCGTGACCCACATCATCAGGGGCGAGTGATCGGCCATGTTGCGGAACCGGGCCTCGCTTTCGCGCAGCGCGGCCTCGGTTTCCTTTCGCACCGTGATGTCGGCGGCCATGCCGAACCATTCGGTGACCTCTCCGTCCTCGTTCAGGATCGGGATCGCACGCGAAAGGGCCCATCCGACCGTGCCGTCGGCACGTCTGACACGGCTTTCAAATTCAAAGAAGTCTTGACTGGTGATTGCCTGCGCAATGGTGGCCCGCAAAGCCTCGTGGTCCTCGGGATAGGTGTAATCCACGAGCCAGTTTTCATTTTCCTCGTCGACGTCGGCGATGAAGTCTCGCCCGTCCAGACGACCCAGGCGCTGCCAGTCCGGGCTCATCCTGAAGATTACATCAGAGGTCGAAGATGCCAGGGCCCGGAACCGCATCTCGCTGGCGCGCAGGGCAGCCGTGGTTTCGCGGTGTTGGCGCGTGGTGACGATATGGGAATCCACGCGGGCCAGAAGTTCCCTCGCTGAGAACGGTTTGATCAGGTAGTCATCCGCGCCCGCATCCAGACCGTCCACGCGAGATTCCTCGCCGGAGCGCGCGGAAAGCAGGATCACCGTCAGGTCCTTGAGGTCGGGATCGCTACGGATTTCGCGCAGCACTCCGAACCCGTCGAGGGTGGGCATCATCACGTCGGACACCAACAGATCGGGGCGGTCCGCACGGATCGCCGTCAGTGCCGCGGCACCGTCCGCCACCGCCGTGACCTCGTACCCCCGGTCGCGCAGCAGGCGTGCAACGTAGTCGCGCATATCGGCATTGTCGTCCGCCACAACGATCTTTTCGCCATCGACCACCGGTTTGGGCAGGCGTTGATCACTGTTCGCATCGCGGGGGATCGTGTCGGCGTCGCTTGCGCCGGCGCCGTCTCGGGGCAGCCAGCGCAGCGCCTCTTCGACATAGGCCTCGGCGGCAGCCGCGTCGCGGGGGGCGGGGACGGCATCGACGACCGCGTGGGCGGGCAGGTGGGCGGTCCCTTTGGGAATATCGACCGTGAAGGTCGTCCCGGTGCCTTCGATACTATCGGCGGTGATCTTACCTCCGTGCTGTTTGACCAGTTCACTGACGAGGGCGAGACCGATGCCGCTCCCTTCGAACGACCGGCCCTGCGCACCTTCGACACGGTGGAAACGTTCGAACAGTTTCGGCAGTTCACGGGTCGGTATGCCGATGCCGGTGTCGGAAACGATGAGGCGAGCCTTGTCGGGTAGTTCGCACAGGCGAACCGTGATCCGGCCTTGCATGGTGAATTTGAAGGCGTTGGAGAGCAGGTTCAGGACGATCTTTTCCCACATCTCCGCGTCGAGATGCACCGGTTCGGACAGGGGCGGCGCATCGACCTCCAGCAACAACCCGGCCCGATCGGTCGCGGCACGGAAGGACGAGGCGAGATCCGCCGTCAGCGCGGCGAGGTCGCTCGGCCGGAAAGAGGCTTGCACGCGGCCCGCCTCGATCCGCGAAAAGTCGAGGAGCGAGTTGACCAGCCGCAACAACCGGACAGAGTTGCGATGCGCGACGTCCAGCCTGTCCACCTGATGCCGGGGCAGGTCCTGCGCCTCGGCGAGGGCGTCCTCAAGCGGGCCCAGCATGAGGGTCAGCGGAGTGCGAAACTCGTGACTGACGTTGGAAAAGAAGGCGGTCTTGGCCTTGTCGATCTCGGCCAGCGCTTCGGCGCGGCTACGCTCTTCCTCATAGGCGGCGGCGTTGGCGATGGCCGTGCCGATCTGGCCACCGACCAGCGACAGGAAACCGCAATAGCTGTCGTCGAGCAGCCTGAAGGGGTTCAGCCCGGTGACGAGAACGCCCGCGTTTCCGGTGTCGAGGGCGCCGGGGATCGGCACCAGCGCGACGTCGGTGGCAGGTTGGTCCCAACTGCCCGAGAGGTCCGGGTCGATTTGGTCCTGCGGTATTTCGAGGTTGACGATATCCCGGCGCTGCACTGCCTCGGCCAGGGGCCAGACCGTGTCACCGGTGCTGCCGATATGTGGCGGTGCCAGGGGATGGTCCGGGCGCACGCCCGAGGCGCCGGCGCGGCGGAAGGTGCCATCGTGCTCCAGCAGATAGAGTGCAGCGAATGGAATGTCACTCGGGGTTTGCCCCAGGGCCGCGCTGCTGCGGCGACAGGCCTCGTCCACGGTCCGGGCATCGACGGTCCCGGAGGCGAGATCCTTGAGCGCGGTGATCTGGCGTTCGCCGATAACGCGCTGGGTGTCGTCCGTATTGGCGCAGATGATCCCGCCGGTGCTGCCGTCGTCATTCGGGATCGGGCTGTAGGAGAAGGTGTAATAGGTCTCTTCCGGGTAGCCGTTCCGCTCCATTATTAGCAGTTGTTCTTCGACGTAGGTGCCTTCGTCCCCTTTCATTGCCGTGGCGAGAAGGGGGTCGATGTCATGCCAGATCTCGGCCCAGACCTCGCGGGTCGGCTTACCCAGCGCCCAGGGGTGCTTGCCGCCGATGATGGATTTATAGGGCTCATTGTAGAGATAGATCAGATCCGGTCCCCAGCCGATCCAGATCGGCTGCATCGACGTCAGCATGATCCGAACGGCGGTGCGCAGGCTTTGCGGCCAGGTCTCCGGCGATCCGATGGCGGTTGCTTCCCAGTCGTGGGTCCGCATCAGATGCCCCATGTCACCGCCACCCGAAAGGAAGGAGAATCTGTCGATGGTATTCATTCGCACCCCGAACCATGGCGCGTGCCGCATGGGGCGGCACCGCTGACTTTGCCGTTCTCGCGCCGGGACCTGTCAGGGCCCGACGGCGGCGAAACATGCTTTATAAGCAATCTATTGTGCGAGGATCTGAAAGCAAGGCCTCGATTTGCGGTCGCGCCTAGGTATGTGTGACACTTTTGTCCGACGTCCCCAGCGGTTACCGCGGGGACCTGTGCCCGACCCATAGGGACCTTTGATGGCCAACGCGATGCTCTGCAAAGAAGCTCGTGCATATATGTCAAACCACGGACGAAGGGCTTTGAAATGCCATTCAGGTTGTGCATTGTGGCGAAGCGTATATGTATGTTTGGCGGCACAACGGAGATATCTTGAGGGTGCACACGTCCAAGCGAGACATTCCATCGATCATCAAGCTTGAAGAACCGGACCTTGCCGAGGGCACGAAGGTTCCTTCGGCATCGGACGCCAAGGCGGATGGCAGCGGCTCCATTCGCGAAGAGCTGCATCTTTATCGACGCGAGCGCATTCTGAGCACCGCGGCGGGCCTGTTCAGCCAAAAGGGCTATAGCGGCGCTTCGGTCAGTGAGCTGGCCAATATGATCGGCGTGACCAAGCCGTTCATCTATTATTATATGAAGAACAAGCAGGATATCCTCGAACAGATCTGCATCGCGACGATTGATTTGCCGCATCTGGTCATGAACGAAGTTTTTGCCGAAGACCTCTCACCCACAGGGTCGCTTTACAATTTCGTTCGTCGCTTTGCCTGGGTGCAGGGCCAGAACCAGAACTACGTGTCTGTGTTCTTTCGCGAGGAATTGAACCTCTCGCCCGAGGTGTCCCAATACGTCACCGGACAGCGGAGGAAGTTCGACGAACGCCTTGAGGATCTTCTGACAAAGGGGGCCGAGGCGGGTGACTTCCGCATCGACGACGTTCCGGTGACCGCGCGCGCGATTGCCGGGATGATTTGCTGGATCTTCACCTGGTTCCGACCGGAGGGGCGTCTCACCCTTGATGACGTCTCACGGCATTTCGCCGATCTGACGCTGAACATGGTGGATGCCCGCCGCCGACCCGACCAGCCTGCCTAGCAAGCTGGCCGTCATCGCAAAGTCAACTGGCCGTCGTGGACGATTTTTCGACATCCTCTTCGGCCTGACGGACCAGTACGTGGCGCTGTATCTTGCCGCTTTCGGTCATCGGGAAGGCGTCCAGAAAATGAACGTATCGCGGCACTTTGTAATCTGCGATTGAGCCTTTGCAATGGGCGATCACGGCGTCCTCGTTGATCGGCTCGCCCTCCGCAGAGCGGCGGATAAACGCATATCCTACCTGGCCGAGCCGTTCGTGCGGTACACCCACCATCAAGGCCTGACGAATGCCGGGATGGGTTTCGAGATGCGCCTCGATTTCGGCCGGATAGGTGTTTGACCCACCTACGATGAACATCTCCTTGATGCGCCCGGTGATCTTCAGATAGCCGCGTTCGTCAAAGACACCGAGGTCTCCGGTGCGAAACCAACCTTCGGGGGTAAAGGCCTCGCGCGTGGCCTCGGGATTGTTGTAATATCCCATTGTCACGATGTGGCCGCGAACCTGAAGCTCTCCGATCTCACCTGCGGGCAATGCGTCCCCGCTGCTGGGATCGGCGACCCGTGCTTCATAATCCCCGCTCAGCTTGCCGATGTTCTGTTCGGCAATCTCGGGGGGGTCGTCGTAACGCGCAAAGGTGGTGGATATGGTGGTTTCCGTCATCCCGTAGGAGGCCAGGATATGCGGGGTCGAGAAGACCTCGCGCGCCCGGCGCACCACCTCGGGACTGATCGCGGCGCCGCCGATCCAGGCCGCGCGTACCGAGCCGAGGTCACGCGGGTTCTTTTCCTGAGCATCGAAACAATCGAGGAAATGGGTCGGGATTCCGCCAAAATGCGAGATCTTTTCCGAGGCAATCAGGTCCAGCGCGCGGTCGGCGTTCCATTCGCGCATCACGACAAGGCTCATCCCGTGCAGGACCGCGGGAACGATCCCCATGAAAAGCCCGGCCACATGGTAAAAGGGCATATGAGCAAGCACCGCATCGCCGGTTTCCATCCCCATGGCGCGGGCCACGTTCATCGATTGCCGGGCGACCGCGTGGGAGTGCATCACGCCCTTGGGGCGGCCGGTGGTTCCCGACGTGTAGCAGATGAGCACCGGGTCTTCGGGGCGCACGGCCTCTGCCGCGGCGCGAACACGCTCCTCGTCCGGCGGGGTGTCCAGAAGCGACCTCATCGAAATCGCGCCGGGCGGCGTGGTGTCACCCCAGGAATAGATCGCGCGGAGGTTTGGCAGAGCGTCGGTGCGGATATATCCTGCGCGCTGGCTGGCCAGATCGGGGATCACGGAGGACAGAAGCTCCGGGTAGTCGATCTGCCAATAGCTGTCCATCATGAGCAGGGCCGAGGCGTCGGACTGGCTGAGGATGTATTCCAGCTCACTCGACTTGTACCGGGTGTTGATCGGGATGGCGACCATGCCGATCCGCGCGGCGGCAAAGAACATCCGCACCCAGTCCGGGCTGTTGGTCAGCCAAAGCGCCACATGGTCCCCCTTGGAGAAGCCCGCCGCAAGAAGGCCATCCGCGACCCGGTCGACGTCTTCGTCCAACTGGGCAAAGCTGATTCTTTCGGTCTCGGTCACCAGAAAATCGGCGTCAGGCATCATGGATGAGATGCGTCGCAGTAGATCTCCTAAAGTAAGCTGTGCCGCGTCCTGCATATGTTATCCTTTGTCGTCTGACTGGCGAATGCCGCGAAATGATGCGCATGTTACGTTTTTATACCTCGGGGTTTTTATCTGGTCAACAACGCGACGAATGCAGGGATTTGCGTGGCGAATCCCTGACTTACAGCGAATATTCCGCTTGACAGGGCGGGGTTTTGGCTACTAGCAAGGTTCTCAAGCTACCTGTCGGTATGTCCATGATCGCAAGTCATCGGATGTGTCGGGCAGGCGGTACGGACAGGAGGAGGATGTATGAGCGAGAATGGCTCTGCGCAGGCGACCGGGGGGTCGCGTCACGACTTGGAGACGATGAGCTACGAGGTTCGAGACGGTATCGCCTTGATCACCTTTGATCGGCCCAAGGCACGCAATGCGCTGGATGTCCCGATGCGTCGCGAACTGGCGAGCCTCGTGAGCGAGATTCGCGATGACGATAACGTCCGGGCGGTGATCCTGACCGGCGGCGGCGGTGTCTTTTGCGCCGGCGGCGACATCCGGGGGTTGAGCGAGGAGCGCACCTCGGCGCAGTCCTACAAGCGTATCGCGGACCTGCATGTCTGGTTGCCGAGCCTCGTGAACCTGGAAAAGCCTGTCATCGCGGCGGTGGATGGACCGGCCTTTGGCGGCGGGATGAACCTTGCGCTTACGGCCGATTTCATCCTGGCCAGTGACACCGCGCGCTTCTGCCAGGTGTTCGGTCGCATCGGGCTGGTTCCCGATCTGGCGGGCATGTATCTGCTGCCGCGTCTCGTAGGGCTTCAGCGTGCCAAGGAACTGGTGTTTTCGGGCCGCACGCTGCGCCCCGAAGAGGCCAAGGATATGGGCATTGTCTACAGTGTCCATTCCTCTGATCAGCTACTGGATGCAGCCTTTGCGCTCGCCCGGCGGTTCTGTGACGCATCAACCTTGGCCATCGGATTGTCCAAGAATATTCTCAACCAGTCTTTCAACCTGGATCAGCGTGCCATGGCCGAACTTGAGGCAATGGCTCAGGCTTTGTGCATGGACAGCACGTATCACAAGGAGGCGGTCCAGCGCTTCCTCGATAAGGAGCCAGCGCTTTTCGACTGGGAACGCATGAACAAAGAGGGGTCTGGCGCATGAAGAAGGCGGCCATCACTGGGGCTTACAGCACCAAAGTCGGAGATCTGGAGGGCGCGACCTGCATGTCTCTCCACACGGAGGCGGGGCTTGGCGCCCTGGCGGATGCAGGGTTGGAGGTCGGCGACGTCGACGGCCTGCTATGCGCCTATTCCTTTACCGAACCGCATCTGATGCTGGCCTCGGTCTTTGCCGAATATATCGGCATGCAGCCCTCGCACGCCTCAGCGGTGTCGATGGGCGGTGTGACGGCGTGCATGCTGGTGATGCAGGCCGCGGCCCTGGTCGAGGCGGGATATTGCCGCCACGTGCTGGTCGTGACGGGCGACAATCGCCTGAGCGGCATGCGCGGCAACGCCGTCCAGGCCTTGTCTGAGGTGGGCAACCAACAGTACGAGCAACCCTATGGCATGACCATTCCGGCGGCCTACGCCCTGGTTGCGCAGCGCTACATGTCCGAATTCGGCGTCACCTCCGAGCAGCTCGCCGCGATCGCGGTGACGATGCGGGAACATGCCGCGCTGAATCCCAAGGCGCATATGCGGACACCGATCACGGTCGACGATGTGATGAACTCACGCTTCATCGCGACACCGCTGCATCTGCTGGATTGCTGCCTGATATCGGACGGCGGTGCTGCGGTCGTGGTGAGCGCGGCGGACACGGCGGGCGATCTCAAGGCGCCACGTATCGACGTTCTCGGCTCAGGGCAGGGGCATACGCACGAATATATCGTCGCCGCGCCCTCACTGACCGACTACGGATGCAAACGCTCGGCTGCCGATGCGCTGGGACGCGCGGGGCTCAAGCCCTCGGACATCGATGTCGTCGAAATCTACGACAGCTTCACCATCACGCTTCTCGCCGAGCTGGAATCCATGGGGTTCTTTGAGCGTGGCGAGGCCGGCGCTGCTGCGGCGGCGGGCGAATTGAAGATAGGTGGGAAGCTGCCTTGCAACACTCACGGAGGGCTGTTGTCATACGGGCACTCCGGGGCTGCGGGGGGCATGTATCACGTGGTCGAGGCGGTCGAGCAGCTACGCGGCGCCGCCAAGGGCCGACAGGTGGACGGGGCCGAACTTGCCCTCGTTCACGGCGATGGCGGTATTCTTTCCGCTCACTGTTCCATTGTTCTTGGGAGGGCCTGAAGATGGAGAAACCCGTTCCGCGTCCGAATGCAGATTCCGCCCCCTTTTGGGAGGGCTGCGCCGCACATGAGTTCCGCTTTCAGCGCTGCAACAGCTGCGGCAAGGCGCAATTCTATCCTCGCGCCATCTGCGCAAACTGTCGTGGCGACGACCTTGATTGGGAGGTCTCCGTCGGCAAGGGCGCCGTTCACAGCGTGACCACCGTGTCCCGCGGGCCGAGCGTCGCGTTCAAGGAGGACGGACCCTACCAGGTCGCTCTTGTCGATATGGACGAGGGCTTCCGCTTCATGGCCAACGTGCGTGGCGGTGAGGCCGAAATCGGCACGCGGGTGCGTGTCATCTACGAAAAACGCGGCGATCAGACGATCCCGCAAGTCGAAATCGGGGGGTAAGCATGTTCAATTTTGACCACTTCGAAGTTGGTAAGAATTACGGAAAAGACACCTTTGTCGTTGACCGCGAACGGATTGGCAATTGGCTTGCCGTCTATCCGGACGACGACAACGGCGATCTGATGCCGCCGGGCATGACCGCAATGATCCAGATTCAGTGCTACATGGCCTGCATCACACCGCGCCCCAAGGGCAATGTGCACGGAAGCCAGGTCTTTACGATGACCCGATTGCCGAAGGTCAGCGAGACGCTGGTTACCGAGGTGGAATGCACCAACAAAGAAATCCGCAAGGGGCGAAAGTGGGTGGAAACCACCTACACGACGCGCGACGGAGAAGGCGATGTCGTCTTTACCGGCGTCATGACGACGCTTGTGGCGGCCTGAGCGCAGGGAAGGAAACGAGATGCCGAATACACTGGAACCCGTCAGCCTGACCGTCGAAATGCCGACGATCATGGCCTATGCTCGCCTGACCGACGATTATAACCCGATCCACGTCGATCGGGACTTCGCGGAAAAGACCGAGATGAAGGGCATTATCGCCCATGGCACCATGTCACTGAACCTGATCTGGCAGTCCTTGCGCAAGACGCTCGGCACTGCGGCCATGAAGGACGCGCGGCTGGACATCCGCTTTGTGCGGCCGGTGCGTGAGGACGACGTCGTGACTGGCGGCGGCGTTGAAAAGGAAGGTGAGCCCGGCACCTATGAGGTCTGGGTCCGCAACCAGAAGGACGAACCGGTCATCACCGGGACGGCCACGGTTCAGCCATGAAGGACAGAAGCGGTGCTGGCCCAGCGGCCGACCCGTTGAACGCCGAGAAGCTGAGCCGGATCATGAACGCGCAGAGCGTCGCCGTCGTTGGCGCTTCCGACGATCTGCGCAAACCGGGCGGTCGGGTGGTGAATTCGCTTCTCCACAACGACTTTCCGGGCAAGGTGTACCCTGTCAATCCGGGGCGCGAAAAGATCCAGGGCCTGGATTGCTACAAATCCCTCGACCAGATCGGCAAGGATGTCGATCTGGTCATTTTATCGGTCGCCGCCGAGGAAGTGCCGGACCAGTTGCGGCTGGGGGTTGAGTGCGGCGTTGGGGGCTTTATCGTCTTTGCCTCGGGCTTTTCCGAAACCGGAGCCGAGGGGGCCGAAAAGCAGGCGGAGATTGCGCGCATCGCCCAGGAGGCGGGCATCCCCATGATCGGACCGAACTGCCTGGGCGTCATGAACGGCAACAGCGGGATGTTGGCGTCCTCTACCGTGGTCATGGGTGGACGTCGCCTGACCGGGGGCAATTACGGCTTTATCACGCAGAGCGGCGCCCTGGGGACCTATTGGCTCGATATGTCAATGAAGGCCGGGCTTGGCCTAAGCTCTTGGATTTCCACCGGGAACGAGGCCGACGTCGACGTCGCCGCTGGCCTGAATTTCCTGGTCGAGGACGAAGCGACCGAGGTGATAGGCCTTTATATCGAGGGTGTCCGGGATGGTGCGGCCTTTCGCGCAGCCGCCCGCAAAGCCTTTGAACGTCGCAAGCCGGTCATGGTCCTCAAGTCCGGGCGCAGCCGTCAGGGTGCGACGGCAGCCGCCTCGCACACCGGCGCTCTGGCCGGTGAGGATGATGCTTACGATGCGATCTTCAGACAATATAACATTTCGCGCAGCGAAAGCCTG
>PAPR01000022.1 GCA_002709085.1 Pseudooceanicola sp.
ACAAAAAATATGTCTATGGGTTATCGTGTTTATGATTCAAGTGGAGTATCGACAACTTTACGAGCCTTAGGTGGTGGGGTCGGGTCAAGAACCGGGGATCGGAGTGCGGTGATGACGTCGGGACAATCGGGCCGATCTAACCGGATAAATTGGAACAATTTTTGCCTCCGGTGGTTGGTCGCGTGCAAAGACTATTCGACAGGAGAATTTTTCATGGCTCGCACCGCTACCTCCAATGGGTCTGCAAGCGCGAAAGACGATGCCGTTACCGCAGACGACGTTCGCGCCCAATTGGCGACATTGCAGAACGATATCGCCGCCCTGACCAAAACGGTCAGCGATTACGGTCGCGCCGCCGGAGATGATGCAAAGGCCACTGCCGTGCGCAAGGCGGAGGACATGCGCCTGCGTGCCGACTCCATGCGCGAGGATGCCGAAGCACAGCTGAAATCCGGCTATGCACAGGCTGAAACGGCCGTGCGCGACAATCCGGCCGCTGCCGTGGGCATCGCGGCTGGCGTCGGCTTTGTGCTGGGGCTGTTGTCGACGCGTCGCTGAGGGTTTCAAATGCTGACATCGCTCAAGCTGTCATTGCGCCGCGCAGGCTTTGGTCTGGGTGGCGCCGTTCTTATGGTGATCGGTGCCGCCTTTTTGACCATCGCCGCTTGGTTGGCCCTGGCAGAGGCGCAGAGCCCGCAGTTTGCGGCGCTGGTCCTCGGCTGTGTCTATTTCGGCGTGGGTGCCTTGGTCGTCGCCCTCGGGACGCGTCGTCCCCGTCGTGTCGTGCCCAAATCCAGCGCCAGCGGGTTGAGCGCGGCCTTCGCGCAAGGCTTCGGAGCCGGGGCCGCGACCAGAACCGCGATGAATCGGCCCAAGCCAGGGACGACTCCACCGGTATGAGCATTGCCATGGGGCCGGGCAGGAAGTGGCGCCACAGGTGCAGTTGACGCTTGGGCGACCCCGCCACACCTTCCCCTCGCGTGTTCGACCCCTAGGCCGCATATGCCCATATTGACGCGCCATCCTTGACGTAGGATGGTGCGCCGGGCGGGTCGTCCCGCCTTCAGTCACCAGTGACCGGGCCCCTCTGGCAGAAGTAGCGGCGCTTCTGCGATGTCGGCACTGAACAGACACTTGCCGCGCAGCAGATCGCCCATGCCAGACAAGACGCATCGCACGACGGGGCAGGGGCCGGTCGCGATTTTCCTGAAGTATTTCAAATGGGCCTTCGCGGTCACCGTTCTGGGGCTGATCCTCGGGTTCGGTCTGGGATGGCAGCAGACAGGTAGCCTTGATGGTGCGCTGACGATCTTTTTCATCTGCGCCGTTCTGGCTGTGCTGGAAATCAGCCTTTCCTTCGACAATGCCATCGTCAACGCCAACACGTTAAAGAACATGACGCCCGTCTGGCAGCGACGTTTCCTGACCTGGGGGATCCTGATTGCGGTTTTTGGCATGCGGATCGTCTTTCCCCTGCTGATCGTGGTCGTCGCCGCCGGGATCGGACCGGGCGAGGCGCTGGTCCTGGCCGCGACCAACCCCGAGGCCTACGCCGCCATCATGTCCGAGGCGCATCTGTCCATCGCAGCCTTCGGCGGGACGTTCCTTTTGATGGTGGGTCTCGGGTTCTTTTTCGACCATGAAAAGGACGTGCACTGGGTGAACTGGTTGGAGCGGCGGATGGCCAACTATGCCACCGTGCGCGGGATCGAGGTGGCGCTGGTGCTGTCGGTCGTGCTGATCTTTACCAGCCTGCACGGGGGGCCGGATGGCAATTCGTTCCTCATCTCCGCCGTATGGGGTCTGCTCGCCTTCCTGTTGGTCGAGGTGTTGGGCGGCCTGCTGGATCGCCGCGCCGCGTTGACCGAAGGCGCCAAGGGCGGATTGGGCGCCTTTCTCTATCTCGAAGTGCTGGATGCCTCCTTTTCCTTTGACGGGGTCATCGGGGCCTTTGCCCTTAGCCAGAACCTATTCGTCATCGCCATCGGGCTGTGAATCGGCGCGATGTACGTACGCTCCATGACCATCATGCTGGTCGAAAAGGGCACGCTGGCGCAGTATCGCTATCTCGAACACGGCGCGTTTTACGCCATTATCGTGCTGTCGGTGGTGATGTTCGCGCAGAGCTTCGTGCATATCCCCGAGGTCATTACGGGGCTGGGCGGTGCGGCGTTGATCGGCGTTTCGTTCTGGTCGTCGATCCGCTGGAACAGGCATTCGCGCCAGGGCTGACGGGTGGCCTGCGCGACGCGTGATCTATCAGCCAAACGCCATCCACAGGGCAACCCCGGCCAGGACCAGACCGAACACCCGGTTGATCCACAGCGCGCTGCGCTCCTCGCGAAATTGCCTGGCCAAACGGTCGCCCGCCGCGGTCCATGTCAGGAAGGCCACGAAGTTGTTCAGCGTGAAGACCGTCGTGATCACGAGAACGACCTGCCAATCGCCAATCCCGTTTTCGTCCGCGACGAACTGCGTGAACATCAGCGCGATGATGAGGTAGGCCTTGGGGTTGAATAAAAGCAGCAGAACCCCGGTGCCAAATCCGGCGGGGGAGGCATCCGCAGCATCGTCGTGAGAGCCGCTGCGGAAAAGGGACCACGCCAGCCAAAGGACGTAGAGGCTGCCGAGAAGCTTCAGGGCCTGAAAGGCACCGGGATGCGTCGTGAAGGCCGCCAACGCCCCGAAACCGATGGCGGCGGTCACGATCCATGTCGCCAGATGGTAGCCGAGATTGGCGGGCATCGTCGCCTTCAATCCGAACCGTGCGCCATTGGCGGCAAAGAACATGTTTCCAGGACCCGGACTGTAAGCGAGGGGTAAAAGGAAGATGAGCAAGGCTACGATGAGGGTGGTCATGGCGGTTCCTTCTCCGGGTGTTGGCGAGGCTGTTGGTAAGAGAATGGCCGGACTTACGGTTCAAAACAGCCCGGATCATGCGGATTCGGAGGGCCTGCCCTAATTTGGACTGCGGTGCAGTCGCCGTCTCCATTGCCTCACGGCTGCCATCCGGGCCTTTGCCGTGAGGGCCTTGGATCGCGCCAGATCCTGCGGGCGCACCCGTACATGCTAGGTTTTCGCCCCAACGCTGTGGCTTGCGGTCCAGCGTCAGCGGTTTGTCTGCACTCACGCGATTGAACACGCCAGGTTGCGCCGATTTGCGCCGGTCAGTCTTGACCATGCGCAGAGATTGAAATAGGTCGGAAATTGAGCGCGGGCGTTGTGTAATGGTAAGACCTCAGCCTTCCAAGCTGATGACGCGGGTTCGATTCCCGCCGCCCGCTCCAAATCTTATTGATACATTTAGAAAAACGTGGTTGCGGGGTCCCACCCCCTACCCGCGCCGAACTGAAAGCATGTGCTGCAAGCGAAACCGCCGCCGCCATGGCCGAAGTTGAAGCCGCGCTTGCTCCCGCCATTGGCACCGCTGCGCAAGTCGTTCGTTCGGAAATCCGCGCCTTCGTTTTGTCCAAAAAGGCCGATCCCGACTTTATCGGCGAACTTCGTGGCTTGGTCGAAACTGACAGTCGTTTTGCAACGGCGTTGTTCGAAGCCCCCGCCGCATTGTCTGGCCTGTCGCCCGAACGCTTGGGCACTTTGCGCCTTCATACCGCCGCAGCCCAAGCGCCCCAAGCTGCGGAACGCGTTCGCGTTGCATCCGAAATCGCCGGGCTTGACGCAAAGCTTGCCAGCGTTGTCGCCGAAGTTCCCCGGTCGTTCTATGACGCGAATATTGAAAAGGGCATGGCGTCGCATGTTGACGTGAACAGCCCGCTTTCAACAGGGGAATGACCCTGCTCACATTGGCCAAAACTCAATTGAATGAACGTCGGCATGGGTTGTCGCGTCGTCGCAAGACGGTCGCAGCCCGCTCGACGATACCATCTCGCGCAGCCCCTTTGGCGAATTGGTACCGGTCGCCATGGACGATCCTGCGCCCGACCTATCGGCGGCTGTCGTCTTGGGCTGTCTGCCCTTGCCAGTCGCCCATGAGGCGCCCGCAGCCGCCTTTGCAGCGCCAGAAGGGCAACCCCGCTTAGACGACGCCGCGCATGTCGAATGGCTGTCAGGGGCCGCGATTTCCGACCCTCTGCGGGGCTTTCCGGCCTGTCATGTGGTGCGGGTCGCCCACGGGTAGTCCATGCGCCAAGCGGCTGTTGCTGCGGGTGCCTATTTTGACAATCCCGAAGCGTTGCTTGTGGGCATCCCCGAAGCCTGTTTCTGAACTCCCACGGGCCACGTAGGAACGACTGCCCGGTTGCTGCGAAGCGCCGGGGCTTTTTTTGTGCAAAAGTGCCATGAAAAGTTACAACGTTTTAAAGGCACTCACAGGACTTTACGATGATTGAAATCCCGCTTGCAGGCGCAGCTTACAACTTGCTGAAAGACATCTACCGATGGGCGACCGACAAGAAGAAATTTTCTCCCGAAGAAAGAATCGCTCTAGCCGAAAGATGGAAACCGAAGTTCGAAGAGTTTCTTATCGAATCGTATATGGGCAAGCTTCGTGGTGATTGCATAATACGCGATGTGAAGCGGATTGATGAATACCCCGGAACTAAGGAGCGCGAGAAGAGGATTTCGGCGTGGTTCAGGGTCGGTTTGCTGGATGCGCAACATGACGGAATACTTGTTGCCTTTCATTGGCAAAAGTTGATCGAAGTATCGGAAGAAAGCTATCGCGTGGCGAAGGGCGAAGAAACTAGCAGCGATACGGCAATAAAAGTCGTTCTTGCGGCCAAGATACCATATCACTTGATCCAATCAGTGAACTTTGGCGGCGACGAATTTTATCAGTTTCCGCACATCTATTGTCACTTTCTATACAAAGGCGAACCTTACAAGGCGGTCGAATTTTACGACGAGCGACAAACAGAAGGTTTCTCGAAACCCTATTTCGTCCAAATCGGTGAAATGAAGAAAATTGGAAAGCTAAGCCGGAAGGCCGGTATCAAACACCTGTAGCGCCAGCTCTACGTTCACGAATGCGTGAGTTGTTTCCAGTTCGATAGGGTTCAATTCGCTCGAAACCATTGCCTTAGGTAATCCTTAGGTGGAGGGTGGGAGGTTTAAAATTATTCAATAAAATCAATGAATAATGGTGGGCGACCCTGGAATCGAACCAGGCGTGGGTCTCCCCGGCGGAGTTACAGTCCGCTGCCGCACCTTGCAGCCCGTCGCCCGATCTGGCTGGGACCATAGTATGGTCCGGCGCGGATCGTGAGGGGGTGATTACTAAGGGACCCGTGAGGCGTCAACAGGAAATCTGCCGCGCCTCTCGCATCGAACCGGCCAGGGTGATAGGGCAGGGGCGGGCATCAGGATGAGATCGGGATCGACGATGAAGAAACCCAAGTGGGTGGTGGAGAAGGAGCGCGGCAAGAAAGCCGCGGCGGATGAAACCGTCTGGCTGTTTGGCCTGCACGCGGTCCGCGACGCTTTGCTGAACCCGGCGCGCGAAAAGCTGCGCCTGATCGTGACCAAGAATGCCGCCGACAAGCTGGGCGATGCGATTCCGGAGCAGGGGCTGGAGGTCGAGATGGCCGATCCGCGCAAGTTTCCGGCCCCGCTCGATCCGCAGTCCGTGCATCAGGGTGCGGCGCTGGAGGTCAGGCCTCTGGACTGGGGCCCGGTGGGTGAGCGGTGCCTGGGCGATGGCACCAACCCGCCTCGCGTCGTTCTATTGGACCCCCTGACGGATCCGCATAACGTCGGGGCGATCCTGCGCTCGGCCGAGGTGTTCGGCGCCGTGGCGGTGATCGGGATGCGCCACCACGCCGCGCCCGAAACCGGGGCGCTGGCCAAAACGGCGAGCGGCGCGCTGGAGCGTCAGCCCTACCTGCGGGTGCGCAATCTCGCCGACGCGATGGAGGAGTTGCGCGCCATGGGATACATCCTGCTTGGCCTTGATGGAGAGGCAGACCAGACGCTGGAGGCAGCGGCGGAGGGGCGTCTCGACCGTCCCCTTGCGCTGGTGCTCGGGGCCGAGGGGCCGGGGCTGCGCGAAAAGACCAAGGAGACCTGCGATCACTTGGTCCGCATTGATTTCGCGGGCGAATTCGGCTCTCTCAACGTCTCTAACGCGGCGGCGGTGGCGCTCTACGCGGTGCGGCCTCGGTAATTTTCGTCAATGCCGAATGGAGATGTGGCCTCGTTCACGGGATGTTCACGTTCCTATTACATCCCCTCCCTAGACTGGCACCGACCCCCTATGTGGAGTCGTGAGATGTCAGACCGGAACTCTGGCATTTCCTTTCACTGTCCCTCGTTCCGTACTGCGCCCGAGTCCCCGCTCGGGCGCCTTTTTTGTCCGCACCGGGTTTACGTGCACCGGACACCAAGTCCGCGATCGCGCGCTTTTTTATCCGCCCTCGGGGACCCGACCGGGCCCCCTGTGACGTGATAGCCATTGCGCCACCGATCCATCGGATTAAATTAGGCGGATGAGCGAAGTTTACAGCGATGCCCATCTGAGTGACATCCTGCGCCGCACCCGCGTGATCGCCGTGGTGGGCGTGTCGATGAACCCCGTACGTCCCAGCTACTACGTCACGCGCTACCTGGCGCTCAAGGGTTACAAGGTGATCCCCGTGAACCCGGGCCATGCGGGCGCGACCTTGTTCGATGAGGTGGTGCGCGCGGATCTCTCTGAAATAACTGAGCCTGTGGATATGGTCGACATCTTTCGCCGCTCCGAGCATGTCCCCCCGATTGTCGATGCGGCTCTCGCCACCTTGCCCGCGCTCAGGACCGTCTGGATGCAGATCGGCGTGGAGCATGCGGTCGCGGCTGAAATCGCCCGCGCACGTGACGTGGACGTTATCATGAACCGCTGTCCCAAGATCGAATATCAGCGCCTGTTCGGAGAGTTGCGAATGGGCGGGTTCAATACCGGGGTCATTTCGTCAAAGCTTTGAGGGCAGGGCGCGCGCTTTGGCCTAGACTGGACGCGCGGCCTTTTCGGCAATGCCCGAGGTTCCCTCGCGGCGCTGCAACTCCGCCAGCACGTCCGACAGGGGCACGTCACGTGCTGCGAGCATCACCAGCAGGTGGTAGAGCACATCCGCCGCCTCGCTGGTCAGGCCCGCGCGATCACCTTTGACGGCTTCGATCAGGGCCTCGATGGCCTCTTCGCCAAATTTCTCGGCACATTTCTCCGGCCCCTTGGACAACAGCTTTGCCGTCCAGGAGCTGTCGGGATCAGCGCCCTTGCGCGCTTCTATCGTGGCAGCGAGTTGTTCCAGAATGCTCATTCCAACCTCATCGCGATACCGGCGGCGGCCATGTGATCCTTGGCCTGCCGGATGGTGAAATCGCCAAAGTGAAAGATCGAGGCGGCCAGCACAGCCGAGGCCCCGCCCAGGGTCACGCCCTCCACCAGATGATCGAGCGTCCCGACACCGCCCGAGGCGATCACCGGCACATTGACAGCGTCGGCAATCGCGCGCGTCAGGGGCAGGTTGAACCCGGCCCGCGTACCGTCGCGATCCATCGAAGTCAGCAGGATCTCTCCCGCACCCTTTTCAACCACGGTCCGGGCGAATTCGACCGCATCGATACCGGTGGAGTTGCGCCCCCCATGGGTAAAGATCTCCCACTGGCCGGGGCTGACCGTCTTGGCGTCGATGGCGACAACGATACATTGGGAGCCGAAGTGATCCGCTGCCTCAGCCACCACATCGGGGTTCGCTACGGCGGCTGAGTTAAAGCTGACCTTGTCCGCCCCGGCGAGCAGCAGGTTGCGCACGTCCTGCACGGTGCGCACGCCTCCGCCGACGGTCAGGGGGATGTAGCATTGCTCTGCCGTGCGGGTGACGACGTCGAACATGGTGCCGCGATTTTCATGCGTTGCATGGATGTCGAGAAAGCAGAGTTCGTCCGCACCGGCGGCGTCATAGGCCTTGGCCGCGTCGACCGGATCGCCGGCGTCACGCAGATCGACAAAGTTGACACCCTTGACCACGCGGCCGTCGGCCACGTCGAGGCAGGGAATGATGCGGGTTTTCAGCATGGGCGGTCCGTTCACGTCTCGGCCCCGGATGTCGCACGGGCGGGGTCACAAAGGCAAGGGCGCGGCGGGTGGAACGTGTGTGAGACCGGCGCGTTGATCATCGAGACATCGCAACAGGAGAACCCCATGCTGAGAACCATTTTCGCCGCTACCATGCTGACCGCAACGCCCGCCCTTGCCGATTTCGAGAAGATGGAGGTCAACGGCACCGTCGATGCCGCCATGTCTCGTCTGCAATCCGCCGTCGAGGATGCAGGCGCGACGGTCTTCGCACGCGTCGATCACGCGAAAGGTGCCTCGGACGTTGGAATGGAGTTGCCGGCGTCGCAACTGCTGATCTTTGGCAACCCCAAGCTGGGCACGCCGGTCATGCAGGAGGATATGCGCGCCGGGCTGGCTCTGCCACTGCGCATGCTGATCCATCAGGACGCCGAAGGACAGGTCTGGGTCACCTATGAAGAGGTCGAAGATATGTTTGATGACCTCGACGTCGATGACGACAGCGAGGCCGTCGAAAAGATGGAGGGCGCCTTGGAAAAATTCGCCAAAGCCGCCGCAGGCTAAGGCCTCTGCGGTTGGTCGGGCAACCTTCGACGGACTGCGTTTCAGACTAGTCGTTCCGCAACGCCTCCAGCGCCGCGCCCAGATCCAGCGCCCCGTCATAGAGCGCACGCCCCGAAATCGCGCCGTTCAACTGCGCCCCGCAATCGCGCAGCGCAATAAGGTCGGTGAGCGATGAGACACCCCCCGAGGCAATCACCGGAATCGTCACCGCGCGCGCCAGCGCGGCGGTGGCGTCGATGTTCGGCCCCTGCATTGCGCCGTCCCGATTGATGTCGGTATAGATGATCGCCGCGACGCCTGCGTCCTCGAAACTGCGGGCAAGGTCCGTCACCATCACGTCGGTTTCCGTCGCCCAGCCCTTGGTCGCGACCCGGCCATTGCGCGCGTCGATGCCGACCGCGACTTGGCCCGGAAAGGCGCGCGCCGCTTCGCGCACGAGGTCGGGGGTTTCCACCGCGACCGTGCCGAGAATCACGCGCGCCAGCCCCTTGGACAGCCACATCTCGATCGTTGCCATGTCCCGGATGCCGCCACCCAGTTGCGCGGGCACCTTGGTCCGGTTGAGGATCGCCTCGACCGGGGCGGCGTTCACCGGTTCACCCGCGAAGGCGCCGTTCAGATCGACCAGATGCAGCCATTCGCAACCGGCCTCGACGAACTCCATCGCCTGTGCGGCGGGGTCGTTGTTGAACACGGTGGCCTTGTCCATGTCGCCCTTGAGCAGGCGCACGGCATTGCCGTCCTTGAGGTCGATCGCGGGGTAGAGGATCATGAAGGGGTCCTTTTGCTGCACGGGTTGATGCGCCGCCGCGGTTATGCATGACGTTACGGGAAATGCAATGCAAGCTTGCCGGACCGGGACCCACACGCCAGAATTGACGGCATCAAGAGGGAGGAGACCCGATGTTCAAAGCAGTCATGACAGTGGCCGCACTGGTGCTAGGGGCCGGTGTCGCAATGGCCGACCCGGTCGAAGGGATCTGGAAAACCCAGGTGGACGATGGCGCCTATGCCCATGTCACCGTCAAACCATGCGGCGCGACCCTGTGCGGCCATATCACCCGTACCTTCAACGCCTCGGGCGAATACAAGAGCGCGAACCTGGGCAAGGCGCTGGTCTGGGACATGGCACCCAAGGGCGGTGGCGCCTACACGGGCGGCAAAATCTGGCAGCCCTCCACCGGCAAGGTCTACAAGTCCAAGATGGCGATGTCGGGCGGCACGCTCAAGGTTTCGGGGTGTGTCGGTCCGATCTGCAAGAAACAGATCTGGAGCCGGGTGAAATAGGGACGACTGCGACCTACCGAAGAGTGCCGGATGCTGCGTTGAGACGCGCCGCCTCAGGGTCGCCAGTTCAGGAAATTCGCGATCATGCGCAAGCCGGTCGCCTGGCTCTTTTCCGGGTGGAATTGCATGCCGACCATGGTGTCGCGTCCGACCACCGCCGTCACCGCGCTGCCGTAGTCGACATGCGCCAGCAATTGGTCGGGAGTGTGAACAGCCATGTGATAGGAATGCACGAAATAGGCGTGCTGCCCGGACTCGATGCCTGCCAACACGGGGTGAGGGCGGTCGATGACCAGATCGTTCCAGCCCATATGCGGCACCTTCAGCCCCTCGGCGCGTATCCGGGTGACGTCGCCGTCGATCCAGCCAAGCCCTTGGGTTTCTTCGTATTCATGCCCGACACGCGCCATCAGTTGCATGCCCACACAGATGCCGAGAAAGGGGCGCGCGCGCGCTTCCACCGCTTCGCGTAGCGCGTCGTAGAGGTTCTCGCGCCCTTTCAACGCGGCGGCGCAGGCGGGAAAGGCGCCGTCGCCGGGCAGGACCAGACGGTCGGCGCGACGCACGTCTTCGGCCCGGTCCGAAACGATGACCTCGCCGCCGCCCGTTTCACGCGCCATCCGCTGAAAGGCTTTTTCGGCGGAATGCAGATTGCCGCTTTCGTAATCGATCAGGACGGTCAGCATCGTGGTCTCCTCACCTCGCACGCCGGGGTGCCGTGAAACGACCCGAGGGTCAAGTCAGAGCATCCCCTTGGTCGAGGGGATATCATCGCCCTTGCGCGGATCAGGTTCCACCGCCTCGCGCAACGCGCGGGCGACGGCCTTGAAGGCGGCTTCGGCGATGTGGTGCGAATTGAACCCGTGCAGCAGGTCGATGTGCAGGGTGATCCCGCCATGCGTGGCCAGCGCCTGAAAGAACTCCCTCACCAGCTCAGTGTCAAAGGTGCCGATCTTGCCGCTCGGCAGATTGAGGTTCCACACAAGGAAGGGCCGCCCCGACAGGTCCAGTGCACAGCGCACCAGCGTCTCGTCCATCGGCAACAGGCAGGAGCCATAGCGCCGGATTCCACGCTTGTCGCCAAGCGCCTCGCTCAGAGCCTGACCGATGGCGATGCCGCAATCCTCGACCGTGTGGTGATCGTCGATGTGCAGATCGCCCTTGCAGCGCACCTCCATGTCGATCAGCGAATGCCGCGCCAATTGGTCCAGCATGTGATCAAAGAACCCCACGCCGGTCTGTATGTCGTAACGCCCGGACCCGTCGAGGGTCAGGCTGGCCGAGATTTCGGTCTCTGCGGTCGTGCGGCTGATCGTGGCGCTGCGCATGGGGCCTCCTGCGGTGATGCGACCCCCCTATAGGGCGCGACCCGTCGTGGGCCAAGCGAAAGCCGCTGCGACGCTAAAATCGTTTGAGCGGCGCGACTTCCCTGCATCGGACGGGGGAGAAGGTAGATGGGGCTGAGGCGGGGACAGTTCAGTCCGCGCCCTGCGCTGGATGAGCCGCGGGCCCAGTGGTCATAAGCGCATGCGCCCAACGTCTACCGCCCCGCGTTCATCCCAAGCCGTCAGCCCAGCTTGGTTGCCTCGCGGGCCAGCGCTTCGATCCCGGCCCAGTCGCCGCCTTCGACCTTGTCCTTCGGTGCGACCCACGACCCGCCTACGCAGGCGGTGTTGGGCAAGGAGAGGTAGTTCGGCGCATTTTCCGGCGTCACGCCGCCCGTCGGGCAAAACAGGATTTGCGGCAAGGGAGAGGCGAGGGATTTCAACGCCTTGGCGCCGCCAGATGCCTCTGCGGGAAAGAACTTCTGCACCCGGTAGCCGCGTTCCAGCAGGGCCATCGCCTCTGTCGCCGTGGCAGCACCCGCCAGCATCGGTAGCCCCATCTCTTCGGCCGCATCGAGCAACATCGGCGTCGCACCGGGTGAGACGCCGAAGCGCGCGCCGGCCTCCAGCGCGCGCTCCACGTCCCGCGGTGTCAGGATGGTGCCGGCGCCGGTGATCCCGCCCTCGACCTGTGCCATTTCGCGGATCACGTCCAGCGCGGCGGGGGTGCGCAGGGTGACTTCGAGCACCGGCAAACCACCCGCGACAAGCGCGGAGGCGAGGGGCTGCGCATGGGTCACGTCATCGACAACCAGCACCGGAATGACCGGGGCGGTGCGGCATAATTTCTCGCTGGCGATGCTGGCGTCTTCGGGGGTGATGCTCATATCGGGTCCTCAGACAATGTTGGCCGCGCCGGACGTGGCCGGTCCGGCATTCTGGCGGAAAATTTCGAAGAGTTCGCGACCGATGCCATGGCTGTTCGCGCTCAGGTCCGGCGATACGGAGGGGCGATCCAGCGCGCCCGCCGTCAGCACGTCGATGGTCCCGTTTGTGGCGTCCACGCGGACCAGATCGCCGTCGCGCAACTTCGATAGGGGGCCGCCATCGACCGCCTCGGGCGAGACGTGGATCGCCGCGGGCACCTTGCCGGACGCACCCGACATCCGGCCATCGGTCAAAAGCGCCACCTTCAACCCGCGATCCTGTAGCACCGAGAGCGTCGGGGTGAGAGAGTGCAATTCCGGCATGCCGTTCGCCTTTGGGCCCTGAAAACGGACGATCACGACCGTGTCACTGGTGAATTCGCCGTTGCGAAACGCCAGCTTGACCGAAGCCTGATCTTCGAAGACGCGGGCGGGCGCCTCGATCACCTGACGCTCGGGCGCGACGGCGGAGACCTTCATGATGCCCGCGCCCAGATTTCCAACCAATTGCTTTAAACCGCCGGTCGCCTGGAACGGATCGTGCGGCGGGCGCAGGATCTTCTCGTTCTCCGACTTGCGCGGACCGGGCTCATAGGCGACGCGGCCATCAACCAGCTTGGGCTCGCGCGCATAGGCGGTTAGGCCTTCGCCGTGGATCGTCATCGTGTCATCGTGCAGCAAACCGGCGGAGAGCAATTCACCGATCATGTAGCCCAGACCGCCGGCGGCGTGGAAGTGATTCACATCCGCCAGACCGTTTGGATAAACCTTTGCCATCAGGGGCGTGACGGAGGAGATCGCGTCGAAATCCTCCAGCTCCAGCAGGATTCCGGCGGTCCGAGCCATGGCCGGCATATGCAGCACGAGGTTGGTCGACCCGCCCGTCGCCATCAATCCGACGATCCCGTTCACAAAGGCCTTTTCGTCCAGAATACGCCCAGCAGGCCGGTAATCGTTCCCGAGTGCCGTGATCTCCATCGCGCGCTCGACCCCGGCGACCGTCAGCGCATCCCTCAGGGGGGTGTCCGGGTTGACAAAGGACGCGCCGGGCATATGCAAGCCCATGAATTCCATCAACATCTGGTTAGTGTTCGCGGTGCCGTAGAAGGTGCAGGTGCCGGGCGAATGATAAGACGCCATCTCGGCGGCCATCAATTCATCGCGCCCGACCTCTCCGGTCGCGAATTGCTGGCGCACGCGGGATTTTTCGTCATTTGGCAGGCCCGAAGGCATCGGCCCTGCGGGCAGGAAGACCGCCGGGATATGTCCAAAGGTCGCGGCGGCCATCACCAACCCCGGTACGATCTTGTCACAGACACCGAGGTAAAGTGCGGCATCAAAGCAGTTGTGTGACAGTGCGACCCCGGCGGCGAGCGCGATGACGTCGCGCGAGAACAGCGACAGCTCCATCCCCGGCTGGCCCTGCGTGACGCCGTCGCACATCGCCGGCACACCTCCCGCGACCTGCGCCGTTGCGCCCTTGGCGCGGGCTGCGTCACGGATGAGCTGCGGGAAGCGTTCAAAGGGGCGATGCGCCGAGAGCATGTCGTTATAGGCGCTGACGATCCCGAGGTTCGCAGCCCGACCATTGGCCAAGGCATCCTGATCTTCGGGGACACCGGCATAGGCGTGGGCCTGATTGCCGCAGGTCAGGTGGGCGCGAACGGGGCCGGACTCGGCTGCGGCATCCATGCGGTCCAGATAGCGCCGGCGGCTATCGGTTGAGCGTGCGATGATCCGGTCCGTGACCTCTGCGATGGCGGGGTTAACGGGCATGGCGGCGTCTCCTGTTCCTGGCATCATCATAACAGCCCGTGGTAGCGGTAACAATCCGCCGTTTTTTTCGAGCCGATCAAGGCGCAGCAACCAATGGGGTCCCTATCTGACTGGCCGCAAACCTCACCGGACAGCCCACCATGTGGGGGCTATTGTCGTACCAACCCCCAGCTTAGACAAAGCCACGCACCGCACAAATATCGCGCCCTCTTCCCGACCCCAAAGGAACCGGGTAGAGGGAGGCATGACAGATCATACCCTCCCCACGCTCCGCCTGAAACCCAAGATGGATCCGCGCAAGCTACGCCATGGCTACCCTTGGGTTTACGACAACGAAGTGGTCCTTGACCGCCGCACCAAGGCGATCAAGCCCGGTGCGCTCGCGGTGCTGGAGGATTCGGATCATACGCCTCTGGCCCTTGTTGCCGTCAACACAGGCTCGCGCATCGTCGGTCGGGTGCTGGATCGCGCCACGGTCACGGATCTCAGCGAGGATTGGTTCGCCGAACGGCTGTCCCGTGCGTTGGCGCTGCGTGCGCGCATTTACGACGCCCCCTATTACCGCCTGATCCATGCCGAGGCCGACGGGATGCCCGGCGTCATCATCGACCGCTTTGGCGACCTTTGTGTGGTGCAGCCGAATGCGGCCTGGGCGGAGGTGCGTCTTGACCAACTCACCGCCGCGTTGATCCGCGTTACCGGCGTGCGCCACGTGCTGAAAAGCGCCGGCGGACGCGCGCGCAACCTCGAAGGGCTGGACAATCAGGACGCGGTTCTGGCCGGTGCGGCGCCGGATGCGCCGATCGCCGTGCCGATGAACGGCGCGACCTATATGGCCGATGTGACCGGCGGGCAAAAAACCGGCCTCTTCTTCGACCAGCGTCCCAACCATGCCTTTGCCGCGCAATTGTCGAAGGGTGAAAAGGTGCTCGATGTCTTTTCGCATGTCGGAGGCTTCGCGCTGGCCGCGCTGGCTGCTGGGGCCAACAGCGCGCTGGCGGTCGACGGCTCACAGCCCGCGCTCGACCTCGCGACCGAGGGGGCGCAGCAGAGTGGTGTGGGTGAGCAATTTACCACGCGCAAGGGCGACGCCTTTGATACGCTCGCAGCCCTTGCGGAGGAGGGAGAGAGCTACGGCCTCGTCATCTGCGACCCGCCCGCCTTTGCGCCGTCGAAACAGGCGTTGGATGCAGGGCTGCGCGCCTACGAGCGGATCGCACGACTGGCCACGCCGCTGGTTTCGCCGGGTGGGTACCTCGTGCTTTGCTCCTGCTCGCATGCGGCTGACCTTGAGAAATTCCGCACAGCCTGCATCCGGGGTATAGGGCGCGGGCTATATCAGACGGGGCGCAGCGCGCAGCTAATCCACACGGGCTTTGCCGGGCCGGACCACCCGATGCACATGCAACTGGCCGAAAGCGGATACCTCAAGGCGCTGGTCTTTCGCCTGTGAAACTGATCCTCGACGCCTGCGTGCTTTACCCCACGGTGATGCGCGAGGTGCTACTGGGCGCGGCCCGCGCTGGGTTTTTTGCGCCCCTCTGGTCCGAGCGTATCCTTGAGGAATGGGCCCGCGCCATCGCGCGCAACGTGCCCGAACATGAGCCCGTCGCACGCGGTGAGATCGCCATGCTCGCCCTGCATTGGCCGCGTGCCAAGGTAACGGTGAACGAGGCGCAGGCCACGCGCCTCTGGTTGCCTGATGCAAACGACATTCACGTCCTCGCCGCCGCTGTCCAGGGTCATGCTGACGGCATCGTCACGATGAATGCCAAGGATTTCCCGCGACATATCCTCGCCGAAGAGGGGCTCAGCCGCGCCGACCCCGACACCCTCATGCTCGGCTTTTTCGAGGCGCGCCCAGACACCATGCGCGCCGCAGCCGATGCCGTGCTGGCCGAAGCGCGCCGCCTCTCGGGCGAGGATTGGACGATGCGCCAGCTGATGAAGAAGGCCCGCCTGCCGCGTTTGGGCAAGGCGCTGACCCGCTAGCGCGGCACCCGGAAAACCGGGGTCAGACCGAAGGCTCTGCCCCAAGCGCCCGCAGCACACGCGCGCCGATCTCAACCGATTTCAATCGCGCGGCGTGGTCCCATATCTGCGCATTCACGATGACTTCGTCGGGCTTGTACCGCTCCAGCAGGGCGGCCATCTGTGTCTTGACCGTGGCCTCGGACCCGATCGCGCTGATGGTAAAGCGGGATTGCGCGACGGAGATCCATCCGGGGTCCAGATGATCTTCCAACCGCTCCACCGGGCGAGGCAGCGGGCCGGGGGTTCCCGCGCGCAACTCGGCAAAGGCGCGCACGGCAGAGCTTTGCGCGAACCGCGCCTCGGCGTCCGTATCGGCGGCAAAGACGTTCATCGCGACCATGAAGTGCGGCGCCTCCAATTCCGCTGTGGGGCGGAAGGTCCGGCGATAGACCTCGCCCGCCTCTTCCAGCATCTCGGGCGCGAAATGCGATGCAAAGGCGTAAGGCAAGCCGAGATGCGCCGCCAATTGCGCCCCGTAAAGCGATGAGCCGAGGATCCACAGGGGCACTTCCGTGCCGACACCGGGGATGGCATTGATCCGCCGCGACGAATCATGCGGCGCGAAATAGGCCATCAGCTCCATGACATCCTGCGGAAAGGTGTCTTGCGGGCTCATATTACGGCGCAGGGCTCGGGCGGTCTCCATATCCGTACCCGGCGCCCGCCCGAGGCCAAGGTCGATCCGATCGCCGTACATCGTCGCCAGCGTGCCGAATTGCTCCGCGATAATCAGCGGCGCATGGTTGGGCAGCATCACACCGCCTGAACCGACGCGGATCCGTGAGGTGGCGGCGGCGATATGTCCGATCAGCACCGCCGTGGCAGAGGACGCAATGCCCGGCATGTTATGATGCTCGGCCAGCCAATGGCGGTGATAGCCCTGGCTTTCGGCGAATTGCGCCAGCGACACCGAATTGGCAATCGCCGTGCGGGCCGAACCGCCCTCGGGGATCGGCGCGAGATCAAGCAGTGAATATTTCATAGGGTCTTTTCCAATCAGCCAGTGGACCAGCCATCGGCCAGTTTGCGGATGGCGGCGATACGTTCTTCGGGTTTGGGGTGGCTCAGCAGCCAGGCGGGCGCGGCCCCCCCTTGGCTATCCGTCAGGGAGGCGAGTTTCTCGAACAGACGAATCTGCGGGTCCACGCCGATTTCTGCCCTGGTCAGCAGGGCGGCAGCATAGGCGTCGGCCTCGTATTCATCGCCGCGCGAGATCCGTGCCGCCAGAAGCGACGTCAGCATGGTGGCGATCCAGCCGCCGATCCCCGGCACCAGCCGCGACAGAACCATGCCGAGCGCCGTGCGCATCGCATTTTGGCCGGAAAAATCGATCAACCGCCGCCGCGTATGGTTCAGCGCAACATGCCCCAGCTCATGCGCGATGACAGAGGCAAGCTCTTCGGCTGTAACCTCGCCAGCGGTATATTTATCGAGAAAGCCGCGCGTGAGGAAAATCCGCCCGTCCGGCACCGCCATGCCATTGACCGGCGTGATCTCGTAGATATTGACCCGGATGCGCGGCAGGTCCAGCGCCTCGGCCATGCGGCGGGTCAGGGCGGCGATGCGCGGATCGGCCAGCTCCGTCGATTTCTGATCCAGCTCCTTGCGCAGACGCCAGGACGAGAAATGCCACATGGCGATGCCATAAAGAATGGCGAGGAGGATCGGGGTAAACCGCAACATGAGCCAGATATGGGGCACGACGCGCGGAGGAACAAGCCTGCTCGCCCCTCGCGCCCAGCAAAGACATCATGCCAGTTTGGCGTCCAGCGTGATCTCCGCGCCCTTGAACAGTTTTGAGATCGGGCAACCCGCCTTGGCGGCTTCGGCGGCCTCCTTGAACTTCGCCTCGTCGGCGCCGGGGATCCGCGCTGAGAGATCCAGATGCACTGACTTGATCTCAAAGCCGCCCTCGACCTGATCCAGCGCGACCGTGGCCTTGGTGGCGATCTCCTCGGCCTCCATGCCGGCCTCTTCCAGCTGCAGCGACAGCGCCATGGAAAAGCAGGCCGCATGGGCCGCGCCGGCCAGTTCCTCGGGATTGGTCCCCGGCTCACCCTCAAAGCGCTGCTTGAACCCGTATTGCACCTTGTCCATCGCGCCGGATTCGGTCGAGACCGTTCCCGAGCCGCCTTTGATGGTACCGTTCCAGATTGCGGAGCCATGTTTCTTGATCATGCCGTATCCTTCCTTTGTTGAGTTCAAAGGAGAGCGCGACCCGAGGATCTTTCAACCCCCGGTCCGGTCACATGCGACCAAGCTCATCCGGCAACGACGATCACTTTGGTTTTAAAAATATCCCGGGGGGCGGCCGCAAGGCCGGGGGGCAGCGCCCCCGAGCCATCCCAAGGGGTCAGCGTGTCAGCTCTTTCATGCCCTTTTCGAGACCGGCAAGGGTCATCGGCACCATTTGGTTCTCGAATATATCGCGGATCATGGTTACGGATTGCGTATAACTCCAGTGTTTTTCGGGCACCGGGTTGATCCACAGGGTCGAACGCCACTGGTTGCGGCACCGCTCCAGCCAGGTCTGGCCAGACTCCTCGTTCCAATGCTCGCTCGCGCCACCCGGATAGACGACCTCATAGGGTGACATCGAGGCATCGCCGACAAAGATACATTTGTAGTCCGGGCCGTAGGTGCGCAGGACCTCCCAGGTCGGGGTCTGCTCGGCCCAGCGGCGGCGGTTGTCCTTCCAGACACCTTCGTAAAGACAATTATGGAAGTAGAAATATTCCATATGTTTAAACTCGGACTTGGCGGCAGAGAACAGCTCTTCCACCACCTTGATATGGGGATCCATCGACCCGCCCACGTCCAGAAACAGCAAAACTTTGACCGCGTTGCGCCGCTCGGGGCGAATCTTGACGTCGAGATATCCATGTTCGGCCGTAGCCCGGATCGTGCCGTCCAGGTCCAGCTCGTCATGCGCGCCGGTGCGGGCCCATTTGCGCAGCCGTTTCAGCGCCACCTTGATGTTGCGCGTGCCCAGTTCGACCGAGTCATCGAAATTGCGGAACTCGCGCTTGTCCCAAACCTTTGTGGCGCGCTGGTGGCGCGACTTTTCCTGACCGATGCGCACACCCTCGGGGTTGTAGCCATCCGCGCCAAAGGGCGAGGTGCCGGCGGTGCCGATCCATTTGCTGCCGCCCTGGTGACGGCCCTTTTGCTCTTCGAGGCGCTTCTTCAACGTCTCCATCAGCTTGTCGAATCCGCCCAGGGCTTCGATTTCAGCTTTTTCTTCTTCGGTCAGATGCTTTTCCGCCATCGAGGCCAGCCAGTCCGCGGGCAGCTCGACCTTCTCCAGCATCTGCTCAAAACTGATCTGATCCAGCCCTTCGAACGTCTTGGCAAAAGCGACGTCGAACTTGTCGAGGTTTCGTTCGTCCTTCACCATGGCGACGCGGGCCAGATAGTAAAAACCTTCGGGATCATAGGTGATCAGGTCGGCGCGCATCGCTTCGAGAAAGCTGAGGTATTCGCGCAGCGATACCGGAATGGCATGCTCACGCAGCGTCTGGAAAAATGGTATGAACATGGTTCAGATCAAAGCCCGGTGAATGAAAAGCGTCAGGAATAGCCCGATCAGCGCGAACAGCATCGCATGCACGACGGCGTATTGCAAAATGTCGGCGGTGCGCCCGTGACGGGCCTTGGCTCTGTAGCCACCGAACAGGGCGCCGATCAGCGCCCCTGCGAGTATGATCATGCCGGGCCTCCGAATGGGGCGATCAGCCCCGGATGCGGGCCGGGCGAAGTGCGGCAATCTCGTTCAATTTCGTACGCACGACCCAGTCCGGGCCAAAGCCGTACCGCGCCCAGCCCAGACTGTCCAGCCGAACGGACCCTGCTTCGGGCTGATGACCCGTTAGGTCCAGCGCCTCGGCGCGCAGCATCTGGATCGATGCAAGAAGGGCGGCATTTTCGTTCCGCCGTGCGACATCGGCCTGACCGCGCAGGATCGAGAGGGCGCGCTCTCCATCGCCTTCGAATATTGCGTGCGCGGCGAGTTGTGCGGCGACATGCGCCGCATGGGGAGCCGTGTCAGGGCGCTGGCGGTAGATTCGCCAGGCGCGTGTCAGATGCGCATGAGCCAGCTTGCGATCATGGGGTTGGATCAGGCGCGCGACGGTGAAATGCGCAAACGCCATCCGGTGGTCCTGCCACCCGGCGTTTTGCGCGATCAGCAAGGCGCGGCTGGCGGCGGCGGTCCGGCGGCGCAGGGTGCCAGACGCGCCCAGCGCCTCTTCGATCGCCTCGACCCAGGTGGAGGGCGTGTCACGCAGCGGTTGTGACAACTGTCCGCTGCCGGCCGGGTTCAAACGGGCAAGGATACCCGGCAGGACGGCGGCGACCTGCGCGCGGCTCATCCCGGAATTCAGATCGCGCGAATAGGTCGCACGCAGAATCAGCATGTCGAACCCGGTCAGGACCGTATTCATATTGTCGTCGTTGAACGTGCTGTCGGGCAGACGGTAAAGGTCGTTCAGCGGGCCGAGCGCCTGCGCCAGCTCCTCATGCAGGCAATCGCGACTTTCCTGCGGGCTGACGTCGTTGGGCACGAAGATCGCGATCTGGCGGCGTTCGTCCAGCCGGGCCCAGTCGGTCTCTCCGGCGCGACGCGCGGCGTGATACTGGCTGAGGTCAGTGATGCCGGGCACCACGAAACAGGCGGCTTGCGGAAGGTATCTGCGGATCGTCTTGCTGGAGACAGCCTGGACGGTGATCTGCGCCGGTTGTTGCGCGCGCGCAAAGTCGATGTCGAGCCGCGCCTCATCCCGCAACCGCGCCACCAGCCCGCCCAAATCGCGCGTCATTCCGGCTGTTGGCTTGCCGGTGACGGCGACACGGATCGGTCCTTCGAAGCGAGTGAAGACTGGCAATTGGCGACCCGATTCCAACCGGAAGGACAGATCGAGAAAGTCGCGCGCGATATCGCTGTTGGCGCGAGTCGTTGGCGCAGGCAACGGAGCGGCGAACACCTTCATCGGGGGCAGGGAGGGTAGATTGGCCTGCGCCAGTCGTGTCGGGGTCTCGTCCGAGACCGGAAGTCGGGATTTCGGGGCGTCGACGGGGCCGATACATGCCGACACGACGAGGGCGAGCGGGGCGAGGCGGAGCGCGGCGCGACCTCTCACAACGACCTCTGGTATTTGATGAAATCTGTCTCAGTCGCGATCCGGTCGTAGAGCTTGCGAGCCGTTTCGTTTCCCTCTTGGGTCAGCCAGTAGACTGGGGGGGCACCGGCCTTGTCGGCCTCAGCGTAGACGGCGTCTATCAGCGCCGCGCCGACACCCTGACCGCGTGCGGCCGGGTCGGTGTAAAGGTCCTGGAGGTAGCACACCTGATCCTGCCGCCAGCCGTGACGGTGAAACAGGTAGTGCACCAAGCCGACCGTCTTGCCGCCCAGCGTCGCGATCAATCCGGAAAATTCGCCAGCCGTGCCCGACAGGAGCCTGTCGAAGGCGAGGTCATACATCCCCTCGGGGAGTTCTGTCTTGTAAAAAGCGAGATACCCCGACCACATCCGTCCCCATTGGGGTCGGTCGGCCCGCTCGACTGGCCGAATGTGGAGGGACTCGGCCGCCGCCGGTCCTGCCATGAAACTGCTCCAATGCCCGGCCAGCGGAATGTTTCCCCCGTCTGACCTTTTATTTATGGCCCCGGTTAGTCCGAGGTCCGGGCCGTATTATTGGCCTGAGTTAACTATGCATAGGCAAGGACAGTATGGAAAGGATTTGTTCCTTGATGAGAGGAGAACTGCGATTTTCCGAAAGGTTCTTTTAATATCCTTGCGAAAACGCCGCAAATCTTAGGGATACGATCCTTTGATCTTGCGGCGCGCAGAAAGGAGCGCGATGCGGCATGTCGGCGAAGCCCAGGACGGAGGCCAGAACGAGAGTCGCCATGCCACCCAGCTTGCATCTGACGCGCGCCGTCGAAACGAAAAGACCCCGGCGCATAGGCCGGGGTCTTGATCGACATAAAGTGTTCGAACCGGTGGCCGCGTTCAACGTTGTCCGCGCGCCATGAAGGCCAGCCGTTCAAACAGATGCACGTCCTGTTCGTTCTTCAACAGCGCGCCGTGCAGCTTGGGCAGGGCATTGGCGCCGTCACGCTTGAGATCAGCGGCCGTCAGATCCTCGGCCAGCAGCAGCTTCAGCCAGTCGAGCACTTCGGAGGTCGAGGGCTTCTTTTTCAGCCCAGCCGTCTCGCGCACTTCAAAGAACTGCGTCAGGGCGGAGGTCAGCAGCTCTCCCTTCAGGCCCGGATGATGGACGCCGACGATCTCGCGCATCGTCGCCTCGTCCGGGAAGCGGATGTAGTGAAAGAAGCAGCGGCGCAGAAAGGCGTCGGGCAGTTCTTTTTCGTTGTTCGAGGTGATGATCACGATCGGACGGTGTTTGGCGGTGATCGTCTCGCCGGTCTCATAGACGTGGAATTCCATCCGGTCGAGTTCCTGAAGCAGATCGTTCGGGAATTCGATATCCGCCTTGTCGACCTCGTCGATCAGCAGCACGACCTTTTCATCCGCGTCAAAGGCCTGCCACAGCTTGCCCTTGCGAATATAGTTCTTGACGTCGTGGACACGTTCCTCGCCCAGCTGGCTGTCGCGCAACCGGCTGACCGCATCGTATTCATAAAGGCCCTGCTGCGCCTTGGTGGTCGATTTGATGTTCCATTCGATCATCTTCAAACCGAGGCTGGTCGCGACCTGGCGGGCCAGCTCGGTTTTGCCGGTGCCGGGTTCGCCCTTGACCAGAAGCGGTCGCTCCAGCGTGACTGCGGCATTGACCGCAACGGTCAGGTCTTCGGTGGCGACATAGCTGTCGGTGCCCTGGAATTTCATCAATTTTCGCCTCGTTCGGGAATTGTCGACGGGACATTAAACGCTTCGCCGGACCCGTGCAATGCGGCGCCGAGCGATGGGTGTTTCGCGGCGCCGGAATGTCGCACTCGTATGGAAATGTGTAGTGACAACGCGAGGCAATCGGAGTAACAGCGGCGCCGTAGGGGGTCTGTGGCCTGTGCATCCGATCATACGTCTGGCCACGACATTGTTAGGGAGCAAACAATGAAAGCAGAAACATTTCTGCCCGAAGATTACCGTCCCGCAGAGGACGAGCCCTTCATGAACGAGCGCCAGACTGAATACTTCAGACGAAAACTGAATGCTTGGAAAGAGGACATCCTGCTAGATAGCCGTGACACCGTCGAAGGTTTGCAGGAAAATACGCGTAATATTCCCGACGTGGCCGATCGCGCATCCGAGGAGACGGATCGCGCATTGGAGCTGCGCACCCGTGATCGCGAACGCAAGCTCGTGGCCAAGATTGATGCGGCCCTGCGCCGGTTGGACGAAGGTGAATACGGATATTGCGATGTCACCGGAGAACCGATTTCGCTCAAACGGCTGGACGCGCGCCCGATTGCCACGATGAGCCTCGAGGCCCAGGAGCGGCACGAGCGCCGTGAAAAGGTCCATCGGGACGATTGAGCCGTGACGCAGTTTGACTGAATTGGAACGCCGGGGATTTCCTCGGCGTTTTTTTGACGCGAGGCGCCGGATGAGCGCGCGCCAGTGGGGATTGCCCAGATTGCCCTGACCGCCAGATTGCCATGACCGCCAGATTGCCATGACCGCCAGATAACCCTGACCACCGGAACGGACATGACCGAACACAAACGCAGCATCCTGATCGTCGGCGCCGGTATTGCGGGGCTTGCGGCGGCGCGCGCGCTTGCCCTGCGCGGTGCGGATGTGACCGTGCTGGAGCAGGCGGTCGAGATCGCGGAGATCGGCGCCGGTTTGCAGGTCAGCCCGAACGGGTTGGCGGTTCTCGCCGGCCTCGGGCTTGATCAGGCGTTGCGCGACACCGGCGCTGTGCTTGCCGAGGGGATCGCATTGCGAAATTCGGCGGGGCGGCTCGTGACGCGGCTCGAACTTTCGGGACCGCAGGGAGCCGGGGACTACCTGCTGGTGCACCGTGCAGATCTGATCGCCGTGCTGGCCGAAGGCGCCCGCGCCGCCGGGGCGCGCATCCGGCCCCTGCACCTGGTGGCGCGAATCGAGCCTGGCGCGACACCCAGCATTGTCACACATCAAGGCACCACGCTGACGGCCGACCTCGTCCTGGCGGCGGATGGCATCCATTCTTCCCTGGCGGCCACCCTCAATCCCGGCTCTGCGCCGCGGTTTACCGGCCATGTCGCCTGGCGCGCCACCGTGCCGGAGGAAGCGAAAGACCGGGATAGAGAAAAGGCGAACGCCGGGGATAGAAACGTACAGATCTTCATGGGTGCGGGCCGTCATCTGGTCACTTATCCGCTGCGCGGCGGCACCCTACGCAATATCGTCGCGGTGGAGGAACGTGCGACCTGGGTTCCCGAAAGCTGGTCTCATACGGACGACCCGGCCAATCTACGTCGCGCATTTTCCGGGATGGGACCGCAGGTGCGCGCCCTGACGAACCGGGTGACACAGACCCATCTCTGGGGGCTATTTCGCCATCCGGTCGCGACGCGGTGGTCGGGCGAGCGCGTGGTCCTGTTGGGCGACGCGGCGCATCCGACCCTGCCGTTCATGGGGCAGGGCGCGAACATGGCCTTGGAGGACGCCTGGGTCCTCGCCGATGCGCTCTATCGTGAGGGCAACATGGCGACAGCCCTGGCCCGGTATCAAACATTGCGCCACCGGCGGGTGGTTCGCGCGGTGCGAACCGCCAACGGGAACGCGTGGAAATACCATTTGCGCCGCCCTTTCTCGGACGTCGCGCATCTGGGCCTTCGGGTGTTGGGGGCAACGGCACCGGGTCTGCTGACCAACGGTTTTGACTGGCTCTATAATCACGACGTTACGCAGGGCTCGCGTCTGGTTGAGGGCTAGAGATCGAGATCGACCCATACCGGCACGTGATCTGAGGGACGATCACGGCCCCGCAGCTCTTTTTCGATCCCGCTGTCAGTCATCAGGTCGGCACATTGCGGTGTCATCAGGATATGATCGATCCGGATGCCGTTATTGCGCTGCCACGCGCCCGCCTGATAATCCCAAAAGGAATAATGCCCCGGTTCGGAGTGGCGGCTGCGGAAGGCTTCGGTGAATCCAAGGTTCAGGATCAGGCGGTAGGCATCGCGGCTTTGCGGAAGGAACAGCGCGTCCCGTCGCCAGCTGTCGGGCTTCGCGGCGTCCTCAGCCTGGGGAATGATGTTGTAGCCCCCCGCCATGAGAGCCGGTTCTTCCAACGACATTAACTCTGCGGCGCGCGTTCGCATACGC
>PAPR01000023.1 GCA_002709085.1 Pseudooceanicola sp.
CAGAGATCTTCGCCGTCTCCAACGTCGATGGCGCATTGGTGGGCGGCGCCTCCCTCAAAGCCGCGGACTTCTCGCCCATCATAACCGCGCTCGAATCCGCCTGAGCTTCATCTCGTCATAAATACTCAAATTCGAACGCTCAAGAAACGGCGGCACCCCGGATAGGGCGCCGCCCTTCGCATCTCAAAAACCGCTACTTGGTGATCAACTCCGGCCCCATCACCGCCGTCGGCAGCGCAGTCGAAATCCATGGCACGTAAGTCACGATGATGAGAAAGACGAAGAGCACCATGAGGAAGGGCAGCGCCGCCTTGACCACCCGCATCATCGGCATCCCCGCCACCCCCGAAGTGACAAAGAGGTTGAGGCCCACAGGCGGCGTGATCATCCCGATCTCCATGTTGACCACCATGATGATACCGAGGTGGATCGGATCGATCCCCAGTTCGATCGCGATGGGAAAGACCAGCGGTGCCACGATGACCAGCAGGCCCGAAGGCTCCATGAACTGACCGCCGATCAGCAGGATGATATTGACCACCACGAGGAACATGACCGGACCAAAGCCCGCGCTCAGCATCGCCTCGGCCACCGTTTGGGGCACCTGTTCGTCGGTCAGCACGTGTTTCAGGATCAGCGCGTTGGCGATGACGAACATCAGGGTGACGGTCAGTTTTCCGGCCTCGAACAGGGTGCGCTGCGTGTCGGGGTGAAAGAACGCCGTGACCAGCGCATAGGGCCGACGATAAAGCGGAAGGTTCGGGGCATCGCCTTCGGTCGCCAGTGGCCCCATGTCGCGATAGATAAAGACCGCCGCGATAAAGGCATAGACGGATGCCACCGCCGCTGCTTCGGTCGGGGTAAAGATTGCGCCGGTCACACCGGGAATGCCGTAGATGCCGACCATGATGATGACGATCAGCATGAGGCCCCAGAAGGCGTCCTTGAACGACAGCCATATCTCGCCAAAGCCTTTCCATTCGCCCTTGGGCATGCCCTTGATGCGCGCCATGATGTAGATCGCGGCCATCAACATGCCGCCCGCCAGCAGGCCCGGAATAACCCCGGCGAGGAACATGCGCCCGACCGAGACATCCGTCGCCGTGGCATAGACCACCATGACGATGGAGGGCGGGATCAGGATTCCCAGCGTGCCGGCGTTGCAGATCACCCCGGCGGCGAAATCCTTTGTGTAGCCCGCCTGTGTCATCGCGCCGATCACGATGGACCCGATGGCCACCACGGTCGCGGGGGACGAGCCCGAAAGCGCGGCAAAGATCATGCAGGCAAAGACTCCGGCAATGGCCAGACCGCCGCGCAGATGGCCGACGCAGGCGATGGAGAACCGGATGATCCGCTTGGCCACGCCGCCCGTCGACATGAATGATGAGGCCAGGATGAAAAACGGCACGGCCAGCAAGGTGTAATGCCCGACGAAGGCCTGCATCAGGGTCTGTGCGACCGACGCCAAAGAGGTGTCCGAAAACCACAGCAGAAAAAGCACCGATGACATGCCGAGCGAAACGGCGATCGGCACCCCGATCAGCATCAGCCCGATGACCATCACAAAGAGGAGGACAACTTCCATGGCTCAGACCTCGCCGCGTTTTGCGCGGACTTCCGCGAGTTCGTCTTCGACTTCGTGGCTGGCGACGATCCGGTCGATCCGGCCATGCCATATCGCGATCCCGGCGATCACGAAACGATAAAGCAACAGGGCCATCGTAAAGGGCAGGATCACATAAGGGATGAAGCGCGGCATCTTTTCGTAGGTATCGCCGTCGTTCATCGCATCTTCGATGAAGCGCAGGGCATTCGGCATGGGAATGTCGTTGACCTCGTACCAGGCCTTGGGGCGAAAGGACTCCTGCACCCCCGTCGGGAACCAGCGACCGGTGGTCTGGGGTAGATTGGCGAAATTCGCCCAATAGTCCCAGGCCCCCTTTAGCAGCAGAGCCGAAAAGACGATGCAGACCGCCACCGCGATCAACCCACAGATGCGGCGCGGCGCAGGGGGCAGGATCCCGATGATGGCGTCCACGCCCAGATGCGCGCCCTTTTTGACCGCGTAGCACGCGCCGAGCAGCCCGAGCCAGGCAAAGAGAAAGACCGTCAGTTCCAGCGCCCAGAGGATATTCGCGTTGAACACGTAGCGCGCCACGACATTGGCGAATGTGACCAGGGTCATCACACCGAGGATGGCGGCGATGATGGTCTCTTCGAGCCTGTCGGTAAAACCAGAGCTGCGACCGGGTTGCATGGTGTCTCTCCACAAATTCACTCCGCATGCCGGCGGGTATGGCAAGGGGCGCAGCCGTGCTCCGCGCCCCTCTTCGTCATGTGAGCAAGCCGCGACAGCTTACATATCGGCGTTGATCGCCTGCGCCGCGTCGATGTTTTCCTG
Organism: Pseudooceanicola sp.; assembly: GCA_002709085.1. Lineage (GTDB taxonomy): Bacteria > Pseudomonadota > Alphaproteobacteria > Rhodobacterales > Rhodobacteraceae > Pseudooceanicola. The sequence goes on from PAPR01000023.1 coordinate 2,405, forward strand.
ACCGACGTCGTCGAGGAACTGATCCCAGACCGGCTTCATCGTGTCGACCCACATCTGGCGCTGCTCGGCCGTCAGCTCGCGGATCTCGCCGCCCGCGTCGAGAATGGCCTGACGCGCTTCGAGGTCGACTTCACCGACGGCTGCGTTCCGCTCACTGGTGACTTCGTCCATGATGGTCATGAACTGGTCGCGCACATCCGCATCGAGGCTGTCGAGCCAGTCGACCGAGGCGACGACAAGATAGTCGAGAGCGCCGTGGTTGGTTTCGGTGGTGCCGTCCTGAACCTCAAAGAACTTCTGGCCGTAGATGTTGGACCAGGTGTTCTCCTGACCGTCCACAACGCCCTGCTGCAATGCGCCGTAAACCTCGGAAAAGGCCATCTTCTGCGGTGAGCCACCGATAGCTTCCATCTGGGCGACCAGCACGTCGGAGGGCTGCACGCGGAACTTCAGGCCCTCGGCATCCGACGGTTCGATGAGCGGCTTGTTGGCCGAGAGCTGCTTCATCCCGTTGTGCCAGAAGGCCAGCCCTTGCAGACCGCGCTTGACCATGGAGTCCTTCATCGCCGCACCCGCGTCGGAGGCCTGGAAGGCATCGACCGCATCGATGTTCTTGAACATGAACGGCAGGTCGAACAGCCGGAACTGCTTGGTAAAGGTCTCGAACTTGGAGAGCGACGGCGCGGCCAATTGGACATCGCCCTGAAGCATGGCTTCCAGGACCTTGTCGTCGTCATAAAGCGTGGAGTTGGGGTAGACCTCCATGCAGGCCTTGCCGTCCATTTCGGCGTTGACGCGGTCTTTCAACAGCTCTGCGGCGATACCCTTGGGGTGCTTGTCGGTGTTGGTGACATGCGCGAACTTGATGACGGTTTCGCCCGCATCGCAGCCGTCCGACGCGGCAGCAGCGCCGGCGGTCACGGCCATAGCCAGAGCGGTGGCAGCAGTGGTCATGAGTTTCATGGAATATCCTCCGATTGGATTTGATTCGGTGAGGTGGGTCCTCTGCCCGGAAGGATTGCGGGGTGGGGCATATCGCTCAAGAGGCTCTATGACGATTGCGTGAGAACGACTGAAATACAATTTATATCAAAGTGTTAAATCATTCACCGCATCGCGCGGCCCTCGTCGCGACCCAACGATGTGCGGATTTCCACACAGGGCGCTCAATGGATTGTGCGAAAATCCGCACAAGCGCTCAGCGAAAATCCTCCGGGCGCAGGCCGTAACGCGCGAGCTTGTCATAGAATGTCTTGCGGGGCAGTTTCAGATCGCTCGCGGCGCTGCTCGCTTGCCCGGAATGCCGGCGTAGCGCGGCGCTCAACAGTGAGCGCTCCACCCGTGCCATCTGATCCGCCAAGCCAAGGTCCGTCTGCGAAGTTTCCGCCGCGCGATCCACCCCGAGGACAAAGCGCATCGCCTCGGACATCAGAGCGCGGGCATTGCCTGGCCAGTCTCGCGCCATGAGGCCGGCGATGACGTCCGGGGAAACCTCGGGCATGGGCAATCCGGCCTGCTCTGCCGCCTGTTCGGCATACTGACGAAACATCACCGGGATATCTTCGGGACGTTCGGCAATCGCGGGAATACGTACCCGCATCACGTCGAGACGGTAGAACAGATCGGGATGGAACGCGCCCTTCGCCGAAATCCGTTCGAGATCTTCGGTCGAACCTGCGATCAACCGCGCGCCCAGATCACCTTCGAGCAAGTCCGCGAGCGCGAATTGCGTCGCTTTCGGCAGCGCGGCGGCCTCGTCGATGAACAGCGTGCCGCCTTTGGCATCAGATACCGCCTCGCGCAGCGCCTCGGGCGTCAGGCTGGCGGCAGCGCGTTTGACAAAAGGCATGCGCGATTGGGCCGAGGTCATATGGATGACCTCCGACACCTTGGGGATGCCCGTGCCCGGTGCGCCAGTGACGAGCACCTCGGCGGTGGTGCGCGCGACCTGCCGCACCCGGTCGCGCAGGTCGTGACTGGCGGCGGAAGAGCCAAAGATCAGCCGCGCGGCAGGATCCCCAGCTTCAAGTTGCGCCTTCAGCCGGCGGTTTTCGAGGATCAGTTTTCGGGTGTGCAGCGCGCGGTCAAGCACAGCCAGCATATCCCGGGACGCGCAGGGTTTTTCCAGAAAACCAAAGGCGCCGCGATCCATGGCAGAGACCGCCATGGGAATGTCCCCCTCCCCGGTCAACAGGATCACCGGCAGGTCCGGGTCGATCTTGTGCGCATAATCGAGCAGGTAGAACCCGTCGCGCCCCGGCATCCGGATATCCGACAGGATCACGCCCGCGAAATCGCCCAGGATATGATCCTTGGCCTCGACAAAGCTGCCGGCGGTGATCGGCGTCAGCTCTGCAAGGTCGAGCGTCTGGGACAGGGCGTCGCGGACGGCCGCATCGTCGTCGACGATCAGCACGCGGGTTGTCGTGGTCTGGCTCATCGGGCCATCATGCGCACCCTGCGAGCGACGTCCAGTCAGAAGGCTTCGGGACGGGCCTCGCGCGCCATGTGATCGAGCACGGCATTGACGAACTTCGTCTCCTTGCCTTCGGGAAAGAAGGCCGCGGTGACCTCGACATATTCCGCGATCACCACACGGGGCGGCGTGTCGGAATTGACCAGTTCCGCCCCCGCCGCGCGGAACATCGCGCGCAGGGTCGGGTCGATCCGCGCGATCGGCCATTTCGCCACCAAGGCGCGGTCGGTCATCTGGTCGATCTTGGCCTGATAGTTTACAGCGTCGGTCATGACGTTGCGAAAAAGGGTCGGGTCGCCCTCTGTCATCTCATCGCCGTCATAGGTCGCGCCAAAGCGGTGATCCTCGAATTCCAGCATCACACGTTCGACGGTCTGACTGGAATGCTCCATTTGAAACAATGCCTGCACGGCGTAGAGTCGTGCGGCGCTTTTCATCTTCCGCTTTTGATTGCCCGACAGGGGCAGCGGCGCTTGCGGAATGGAGGTGTCGTCAGTCATCGGGGGCCTTTAGTCAATCGACGAGGAGACATCCCCCGCCAGTTTGTATTCCTCCGACGCAGGCCGAAAGCCGACGTTCTTGCGAGGAGCGCCCCATTTGCGCGAAAGCGCCAGCAGATGCAAGGCCGCAGCGGCAGCGCCCGCGCCCTTGTTCTGATCGTCCGTCGCAGCGCGAACTTCGGCCTGCTTTCGGGTCTCCACGGTCAGGATGCCATTACCGATGCACAGGCCCTGAAGCCCCAGCAGGGTCAGCGCGCGCGAGCTGTCGTTGCAGACGGTCTCATAATGCGTCGTTTCACCCCGAATGACGCAGCCAATGGCAACATATGCGTCGTAATTCGACATGCGCGAGGCCATGGCGATGGCGGTCGGGACCTCCAGCGCGCCGGGCACCTCGATCAGCTCGTGCTTGCTGCCCCAGGCCTCGATTTCCGCCGTCGCGCCTGCGATCATCTGATCCGCGATATCGCGGTAATAGGGCGCCACGACGATCAGCACCTTGGCGGGCTTTTCGAAAGAGCCGCGCGGCAGGGTGTAGTGGGTTTCGTGCCCCGCCATCAGATCGCCCCCTCGATCCTGCGGGTGGCCGTGATCTCCAGACCATAAGCGTCCAACCCGACGATATTGGGACGCGGGGAGTTCGTCAGCAGCACCAGCTTGCTCAGGCCCAGCGACGACAGAATCTGTGCCCCCAGCCCATATTGGCGCAGCTTATGCGGTGAGACCTCGGCCCCCATTGCCAGTTTCGTGTGCACATCGCGCAGCAGCACGACGACGCCCCTGCCCTCCTGCGCGATGGCTGCCATCGCGTCGCGGAACAGATTGGCACGCGCCGCCCCGGCAGAGCCCACGATATCCTTGAGTGGATCCATCGCATGCATCCGCACCAGCACCGGATCGTCACCCGCCACGTCGCCCTTGATCAGCACGATATGTTCCGAGCCATGGGTTTCGTCGGTATAGACGCGCATCGTCCAGTCGCCGCCGAACTCCGTCTCGATGGTTTCTTCGGAGCGCACGGCCACCAGATTATCGTGACGGCGACGATAGGCGATGAGGTCCGAGATCGTGCCGATCTTGAGATTGTGTTTCTGCGCAAAAGAGATGAGTTCCGGCAGTCGTGACATGGTACCGTCATCATTCATGATCTCGCAGATCACGCCCGAGGGGTTCAACCCTGCCAGACGCGCGACATCCACCGCCGCTTCGGTATGGCCGGCGCGAACCAGGACGCCGCCGGTCTTGGCGCGCAGGGGAAAGACGTGACCGGGGGTTGCGATATCCTGCGCCCCCTTGCCTGCGTCAATGGCGACAGCGACCGTGCGGGCGCGATCATGCGCGGAAATGCCGGTGGATACCCCCTCGCGCGCCTCGATCGACACGGTAAAGGCCGTCTCGTGACGGGATGAGTTCTGCGAAGCCATCAGCGGCAGGCCAAGGGCATCGACCCGCGATCCGGTCATCGACAGGCAGATCAGCCCGCGCCCATGCGTCGCCATGAAGTTGATCGCATCCGGCGTCGCCATCTGCGCCGGGATCACCAGATCGCCCTCGTTCTCGCGATCTTCATGGTCAACAAGGATGAACATCTTCCCGTTGCGCGCATCTTCGATGATCTCTTCGATACCGCTGATCGCATCTGACCAGGTTTCCTCGACCGGGCCGGGCGTCTCGTAGGTGGTGCTGTCCATGGCGCGTTCTCCTGTCTTCCCTGCCAGTTATGCTCAGATAAGCAATGACGCGGCGAAAGACCAGCGGTGCGTGCCCTCTGACCGCGCAGAGCCTATGTGCGCCCATACCTATGTGCGCCCATAGGTGACTGCGGGCCGAGTGTGGGCCCTGCGCCGGTCGCACGGCAATGGCAATCACGCTTGAGCAGCGAAATGCTGGTCCGAGCAACGGGTCAACACCCGGTCCGACCGCGCCAAGCCCGCAAAACGGATCGCTCAGCCCTGCCAGTCCTGTAGCCGTGCGACATAGCGCGCCATCGTGTCGATCTCGAGGTTGATGAGGTCTCCGACCCTGGCCTGCCCCCAGGTCGTCGCGGTCTTGGTATGCGGGATCAAGTTGACACCGAATTCCGCTCCATTGACGTCGTTCACGGTCAGCGATGTGCCGTTCAACGTGACGGACCCCTTGGGCGCGATGAATTTGGCCAGGGCATCCGGCGCGCGGAATGTCGCACGGGTGCTGTCGCCTTCGTCGCGCAGCTCGATCAGTTCGGCCACGCCATCGACATGGCCCGACACGATATGTCCGCCGAGTTCGTCCCCGACTTTCAACGCGCGCTCAAGATTGATGCGCCGCCCGACCGCCCAGCTCGCCGCTGAGACGTTGGACGCAGACACCGTTTCGGCACTGATCTCGATATCGAACCAATCGTCACCGGTTTCGATCACGGTCAGGCAGACCCCGTCGCAGGCGATGGAGGCCCCGATGTCGATGCCATCAGTGTCATAGCGCGTCCCGATCCGCGCCCGAAGGTCGCCGCGCTGTTCCAAAGTTCGAATTTCGCCGATGTCGGTGATGATGCCAGTGAACATTTAAGATCTCCTTGACGGTAGAGCTAGACCCAGAGGTCGGCACGCGCAATCCCCTCGGCACGCCATATTTTTGCCGCCTTGGCCTGCTAGTAATGTCGACATAATTCAGAGGCAGACGACAGAGGCACATCCAAGATGCCCGCAGACATCGGAAAAAACCGCGTTTTCCTGTTCCTACAGGGACCGCATGGACCGTTCTTTCACCGGCTGGGCAAGATGTTGCGCCTTGCCGGGGCCGAAGTCTGGCGCGTCGGCTTCAACGCGGGCGACCGCGCCTTCTGGTTCCACCCCAAGAGCTACCTGCCCTATCGCGGCACACGCGAGGACTGGCTGGTCTATTTCACCGATCTGGTCGAACGGAAGGGCGTCACCGACATCGTCCTATACGGCGACGTACGCCCAATCCACGCCGAGGCCGTGCAACGCGCCAAGGACATGGGGCTAAGTGTCCACGTCTTTGAAGAAGGTTACATCCGCCCCTATTGGGTCACTTACGAGCGCGGCGGATCGAACGGCCACTCCAAGCTGATGACCATGACAGTCGCCGAGATGCGCAAGGTGCTGGAGGAAAGCGATCTCGATTCCGCGCTTCCCCCCGCCAGATGGGGCGACACCCGCCACCACGTCTTTTACGGCGCGCTCTATCATTGGTTCGTGATGTTTCGGAACGGCGATTACCGCAACTTCGCGCCGCATCGCGCGATCACGGTGGCCAAGGAATTTCGGCTTTACCTCAAGCGTTTGCTGCTGATGCCCGCGCATGGTCTCGAACGCTGGCTTGCGACCATGCGGATCCGGATGGGCGGCTTTCCCTATCATCTCGCGCTTTTGCAGCTCGAACATGACGCCTCCTTCCAGGCCCATAGCTCGTTTGCCACGATGACCGATTTTCTGGACCTCGTGATCAAGGGGTTCGCCGAAGGGGCGCCGCGTCACCATCATCTCGTGTTCAAGGCGCATCCGCTGGAGGATGGCCGCGTCCCCGTACGCCGCGAGATTCGCCGCCTCGCCCGTGCCGCGGGGGTCGGCAACCGCGTGCATTTCGTGCGCGGCGGAAAACTGGCGCAACTGCTCGCCGACACGCGCACCGCCGTGACGGTCAATTCCACGGCCGCGCAGCAGGCGCTGTTCCGGGGAATCCCGCTCAAGACATTCGGCAGCGCGGTCTATGCCAAGCCGGAATTCGTCTCGACCCAACCCCTGCCGGAATTCTTTGAGCGCCCCGCCCGTCCCGACCGCAAGGCCTATCACGATTACCGCCGCTTCCTGCTGGAAACCAGCCAGATCGCCGGCGGGTTTTATTCCGCCCGCGCACGTCGCCAATTGCTGCGCACGGTGGTCGACATGATGCTCGCCCCCGAGGATCCCTATGATGCCCTGAAATCCGGGACCGCGACCCCACGGCAACAGTTGCGCATCGTTCATTAGGGCGAGGTGCAATGCGGGACTAGCGTTATCCACAGGATTCCGCTAACTTAGATAAAAAAGACCGAGGCAGAGATAATAGGTCGAGGAGACCGAGCAGTGACTTCCCCCATGTCCAAATGGGCACGGCCCGTTGCCATGTTGGCGGCCATTTCGATGGTGTCCGCTTGTAACGTGTTGCCGCGCACCGGCCCCACCAAACGCGAAATTTATGCAGGCTCCGTCCAGCAAAAAGGCGACGCCTTTGTCGTGGCCGTCAACGACCGTGTGACGCGGGCCACAGCTGTGGCACCGGCGCTCGGCTTCAGTCAGGGGTTCGTTAATTCCAACCCCATTGGTTCGGATACGATCCGGCCCGGCGATACCTTAGGTCTGACGATCTGGGAAAACGTCGATGACGGTCTGCTGGCCGCCGAAGGCACCAACGCCACCCTCCTGGAAGAAGTGCAGGTCGATGGCGCGGGCTTCATCTTTGTGCCCTACGCCGGACGCATCCGCGCGGCAGGCAATACGCCCGAGGCGATCCGCCGCATCATCACCACCAAGCTCGAAGAGCAGACGCCCGATCCGCAGGTTCAGGTGCGTCGCCTTGCCGGAGACGGCTCGACCGTGTCGCTGGTCGGCGCGCTCGGCGGTCAGGGTGTGTTCGCCATCGAACGCCCGACCCGCACACTGGCGGCTATGATCGCGCGCGCCGGGGGTGTGACGATCAACCCCGAGATCGCCCGTGTCACCGTGATCCGGGGCGCTCAAAAAGGCACGATCTGGTTTCAGGACCTCTATAAATACCCCGACCTCGATATCGCGCTGCGCGGCGGTGACAAGGTTCTGGTCGAAGAAGACACCCGAAAGTTCACCGCCCTTGGCGCGACCGGGTCGCAATCTCTCGTTCCCTTTGAGACGCAGACCCTTTCGGGGCTGGAGGCGATTGCGCAGGTCGGTGGCCTCTTGTCCAACGCCGCTGATCCGACCGGCGTCTTTATCCTGCGCAACGAACCTGCGGAACTCGCCAATCAGGTGCTGGGACGCGATGACCTTGTCGGGGCCCAGCGCATGGTCTACGTGCTGGACCTCACCCAGCCCAACGGCATGTTCCACGCGCGCGACTTCGCGGTGCGGGACGGCGATACGCTTTACGTGACCGAAGCGCCCTTCACCCAATGGGACAAGGGGATTTCGGCCCTGACCGGCACGCTGACCTCCGCCAACACCTTGGCAGACGCCACGGGTAACTAAGCCATGACCTCAGGGTCTGAGGATGCACGGGCCGCCGGAGACCCCCTCCGGCGGCTTTGCTATTACAACGCCGGGTTCCTGAAACAACGCCGCGTGCGCCGGATCATGGAACTGGCGGGTGAGCCTTTGCGCCTGGGCAAGCCGAAAGCGGGGGACGGCGTCGCCGTCTGGGGCCATTCCCCTTACGCAAGTCGTGGTGAGGCGGTCAGCGCAGCGACCGGCGCGCCCCTGGTGCGGATCGAAGATGCCTTTCTACGCTCCGTCCATCCGGGCCGGTCGGGCGAACCACCCCTTGGGCTGATCATCGACCATGAGGGCATGCATTTCGATGCCGGGAGGCCCTCGGGTCTGGAACGGCTGCTGCGCGAGCATCCACTGGACGACACTGCCCTCCTGGATCGCGCGCGTGGCGGCATTGCCCGTCTGCGCGAGGCGCGGCTGTCCAAGTACAACGCCCATGATGTAACGCTCGCCCCGCCCGACCCCGGCTATGTGCTGGTGATCGACCAGACGCGCGGCGATGCCTCGGTCCGGCTGGGCGGGGCGGATGCGAATTCCTTCCGCGAGATGCTTTATTGGGCGCAGGAGGATCACCCCGCCGCCCGGATCGTCATCAAGACCCATCCCGAAACGCACGCCGGTCAACGCGCCGGCTATTTCACAACTGAGGATGCCAGCGACCGCGTTACCCTGCTGAGCGATCCGGTGGACCCATGGTCGCTGCTGGAAGGCGCAGTCGCGGTCTATTGCGTCACCTCGCAACTGGGGTTCGAGGCGATCCTCGCCGGGCATCGCCCGGTGGCTTTTGGCCGCCCGTTTTATGCGGGCTGGGACCTGACGGACGACCGCCACCCTCTGCTATTCCCGGCCAACCGTCGCGGACGAAGCCTGACGCGCCCACAACTCTTCGCCTGCGCGATGCTGCTTTATCCCACGTGGTATCACCCCTGCGAGGATCGCCTGTGCACCTTTGAAGAGGCGCTCGACTGGTTGGAGGCACGCGTTCGGGCATGGCGCGAGGATCGTCATGGCTGGCAGGCCGGGGGCATGCGTCTGTGGAAACGTGGCGTGCTGCAGCAGGTCTTTGGACGCGAGACCCGCGTGGTCTTTTCCGACGCCCCCGCGAGACCGCCGCGCCGCGCGATGGTCTGGGCCGGCAAGGCGGTCGAGGGCGCGGATGTGGTGCGGGTTGAGGACGGCTTCCTGCGATCGCGCGGGCTGGGTGCAGATCTGGTGCCGCCGCTATCGCTCGCCTGCGACGATCTGGGCATCTACTACGATCCCCGCCAAGAGAGCCGGTTGGAGCGGATGATTGCCGCGCGCGCCGACCTGCGCCCCGATCAGCAGCTTCGCGCTGAACGACTGATCGACAACCTGATCCGGCTTGGTCTGACGAAATACAACCTCGGCGGTGCCCTGCCCGACCTCCCCGCCGGGCACCGTATCCTCGTGCCGGGACAGGTGGAGGACGACGCATCGATCCGCACCGGCGCGGGCGACATCGCGAGCAACCTCGCGCTGTTGCAGGCCGCGCGGGAGGCCAATCCCGATGCGGTCATCCTTTACAAACCGCACCCGGACGTTGAGGCGGGCCTGCGCAAGGGCGCGGTCGAGGGGGCCGAGGCCTTTGCCGACATGATATTGCCCGACGCCGACCCCGCCGCGTTGCTGGCAAAGGTCGATGAGGTCTGGACGATGACCTCCCTCCTCGGGTTCGAAGCCTTGATCCGGGGTAAATCCGTCACCGTCACCGGCACGCCGTTCTATGCGGGATGGGGCCTCACCCGCGATTTGGGGCGGGTGCCCGCACGGCGACAGGCCCGCCCGACGATCATCGGTTTGGCCCATGCCGCCCTGATTGATTATCCGCGCTATTTCGATCCGGTGACACGGCAGGCCTGCGCGGTCGAAACCGCCGTGCGGCGTCTGACCGAGGCGCAGGTCAATCGCGGCGGCCCTGCCTTGCGGCTGCTGGCCAAGGCGCAGGGGTTCGCCGCCGGTGTCAGCTGGCTCTGGCGCTAGACGCTAGCTGGCCGCACGTTCCCACAGATGCAGCACATCGCCGCCCAGGGCACGCGTCTCGCGCAGCCGGTAGCGCGGCGCCTCGCCCAGGCGCTGCAACCCCAACGCGCCAAGGGCCGGGCGACCCTCTGCCCCGATGACCACACCGGCGGTCATTCCGACCAGCTCATCCACCAGATCCGCCCCGAGAAGCGAAGCCGCCAGCGCCGCGCCGCCCTCGCAGAAGACGCGGGTCAACCCCGCCTTGCCGAGCGCCTGCAGGACCGAGGCCGGATCAAGCTGACCGGCGCGCACCTCGCAGGGCAAGAGCTTGGCGCCCATCCCCTCCCAAGCGCGGCGAATGTTGGGATCGGTGTCCGGCCCGTGACACAACCATAGGGGCACATCCGAGGCACTGCGCGCCAAGGCGCTGAGCAGGGGCAGGTCCAGCCGACGCGACACCACCACCCGAACCGGCTGCCGCGTCACGCCCATATCACGCACCGTCAGGCCGGGGTCGTCGGCCCGCGCGGTTCCGGCCCCGACCATCACCGCGTCGTGGCGATGGCGCATGGCGTGCACCGCGCGGCGGGCCTCGGGTCCGGTGATCCAGCGACTCTCCCCGCTTGCCGTGGCGATCCGGCCGTCAAAGCTGCTGGCGAGCTTGAGCGTCACGAAAGGGCGGCCGGTTTCGTTGCGCACGAAAAACCCGGCGTGATCCCGTTCGGCCTCTGCCACGGAAAGGCCAGTCGTCACGGCGATTCCGGCGGCGCGCAAACGATCAAACCCCTGCCCCGAAACGCGCGGATCGGTGTCTGCAATCGGGGCCACCACGCGCGCGATCCCGGCGGCGATCAAAGCATCGGTACAGGGTGGCGTCTTGCCGTGATGCGAACAGGGTTCAAGCGAGACATAGGCCGTCGCGCCGCGCGCCGCCGCGCCGGCCTGCGCCAGCGCTTGAGGTTCGGCATGGGGGCGACCGCCCGGCGCGGTCCAACCCCGCCCGAGGATGCGGCCCCCCTTGACGATCACACAGCCAACAGCCGGATTGGGCCAGGTGGACCCCTGCCCGCGTCGGCCCAAGGAGAGGGCCAGCGACAGGAAGCGGCGGTCGATGGCCGCGCTCATCGTCTACTCTTCGGGTGCGTTTTCCGGGCGCAGTTCGCTGACGAATTTGTCGAAATCGTCCGCGGCCTGGAAATTCTTGTAAACGCTGGCAAACCGGACGTAGGCGACGGTGTCGATACGCGCCAGCGCCTCCATCACGATCTCGCCGATGACCTTGGAGGACACATCGGTTTCGCCCATGCTTTCCAGCCGCCGCACAATGCCGGAAATCATCTGGTCGATCCGCTCCGGTTCGATCGGGCGTTTCTGCATGGAGATGCGGATTGACCGCTCCAGCTTTTCGCGGTCGAAATCCTCGCGGCGGCCATTGGATTTAATGACCACCAGATCGCGCAATTGAACACGCTCATAGGTCGTGAAACGACCCCCGCAGGCCGGGCAGAACCGACGCCGACGAATCGAGACATGGTCCTCAGCCGGGCGCGAATCCTTTACCTGAGTGTCGATATTTCCGCAAAACGGGCAACGCATCGTGCTAGAATCCCTTTGTGACCGCCATCGTCATGGGGCCGCGCCCCTTTGTCCACAGCCACTATAGGGCAGCCCCAAGAGTTTGGGTAGGCCCGAATTCAACCAGCGAAATGTGCTGCTATTTCCCGCCGGTGCGCTCTCGTGCGATGTTCGACGAGGTAGATGCCTTGCCAGGTGCCCAGCCGAGGCTTTCCATCCAAGACGGGAATGGACAGACTGACCGGCATCAGCGCCGCCTTGATATGCGCGGGCATATCGTCCGGACCCTCATATGTATGGGTGAGATACGACATCCTGGGGTCGTCGGAGGGCGGC
>PAPR01000024.1 GCA_002709085.1 Pseudooceanicola sp.
AACAAGGATCAGATCGACCTCAGGTGGGAGACTGAGGTCAAGGGCACAGTGGTGATGCGCGTTCGGATGGATAACCCGATTTGAGCGGACCGCTTTGGGCAGGTCTTTGTGCGGATCGGTATGCGTGGATTCTCGTGTCCGCGCATTCGGACCCGACCTCATCAGAATGAGCTCCAGAGGCCAACTCTGAGGCGGGAGGCGCTGCCTTTCATCACCTCGTGCGACACGCCAATGTCGATAAAGGTGTTATGTGACAGCGGCATGGCTGCCGCGAGGGTGACGTGAATATCCGGATCGCTTGTGCCGCTCTTGGGTCTTGGCCGCACGTTATATGCCCTGCCGGTCTGCCTGTCGGGCAACACCGGCTCGCGCGATGCCAGCAGGGCGTCCATGTGCACTTGGGAATAGACGTGCGCTCCGCTTCGGACCACTGTGCCGATGGTGGCCCCGAGCGAACCTTCGGTGCGCGTTCCCGAGGCACGAAAGCCCACATCGCCGGCGAGCCAGGTCTTAAAACCTCCGATGAACTGGCGCCGTTCGAAGGAGAGATTGGCGAGCACCATGCGCCCCTTTCCGCGTCGACCGAGCGACCAGCCGGAGCGCAGCCGATTTAAGGGCGAGAAGGACCGCGTGACTTCAGTCACGCGTGCGGGCGGGCCTGTCGCCGTCATTGCTCGTGCGTCGCCCAGACCGGCTTGTGGTGATGGCCTCCAATAGAATCCTGATTGTGTCGTTTTGGGTTTCTCATGGTGATATGACAGAGGGTTCATTAAGAAATGGTTTCGGTCGGCTTTGTCATAGGGCGCTCGTGAAAGACTCGAATCTCGACCGTAGGAGGGGCTCGATATTAAGATAATGAGAGAGAGAATTTTCCACATATACAGCATCCGTTGTCGTGATTAGTTTTAGGATGAAGTCGGCGGGTTAAATTCAGAATAAATTATTCTGTGATTTTGAATTTTTCTCGTAGTGGGTTGAACTTTATAGAAAGTATCGTATCGAGAGGTGTTTTCCGTCAAGCCAGAGGTCGGTCGGCTATCCGGTAAGATTTCTTTCACGTTTTGCCTATATGAAAGAGGTCGGGACGCTGTCAGGCAAGAGGATGAAATCTGATTTACCGAAAAGCAAAAACCGTCGGCGACCAATCTATTGCTCCGATCTGCATCATGCAAACACGGCAGAGATTGTGGCGTCTGGAGGAAAAGCCGCCATCTTGGCTCTCACGCGTCGCGCCAGGTTCACCGATCTGCGGCCACGGAGTCCCAGTCGACGGTGGCGAGACATCGCGCAAAACAGAACTCCGACGTCCAACCCGGGCGAAGCCGACGATCAGTCACCTCCGACGGCGTTTCACGTTTCCGCCATACTGCCCTGGTCGCCCCGCCGTCGATCGTCCCCGCGATCCCACAGCCGCGTCGGAGGCACGCTCCACCGCCTGTTGCCGCGCCATCGGATCGTCGGAAATGGTAAGGTCGACGGCTTCCAGCCGCTTGACCTCGTCACGCAGCCTCGCAGCTTCCTCGAACTCGAGGTTCTCAGCCGCCTTGCGCATGGCATCGCGCAACCCGTCCAGATGCGCCTGAAGGTTCGCACCCACGAGCGGCTTGTCGACCTTCGCCGTCACGCGGTTCATATCTACATCGCCCTTGTAGAGACCTTGCAGAATATCATCGACGTTCTTCTTGATCGTCGCGGGCGTAATGCCGTGCTCTTCGTTGTAGGCGACCTGCTTTTCGCGGCGACGGTCGGTCTCCGCCAGCGCCCGCTCCATCGAGCCGGTGATGCGGTCAGCATACATGATCACCCGCCCCTCGGCATTCCGCGCGGCCCGCCCGATCGTCTGGATGAGCGATGTTTCAGACCGCAGGAAGCCCTCCTTGTCCGCATCGAGGATCGCGACCAACCCACACTCGGGAATGTCGAGCCCCTCGCGAAGCAGGTTGATCCCGATCAACACGTCAAACGCGCCGAGCCGAAGGTCCCGCAGGATTTCGATCCGCTCAATCGTGTCGATGTCGGAATGCATGTAGCGAACCTTGATGCCCTGTTCATGCAGGTATTCTGTCAAATCCTCGGCCATGCGTTTCGTCAGGGTCGTGACCAGCGTGCGATATCCGTCCGCCGTGACCTTGCGGATCTCGTCCAGCAGATCGTCGACCTGCATCGAGACGGGGCGGATTTCGATCTGCGGATCAACCAGCCCGGTGGGCCGGATGACCTGTTCGGTAAAGACACCGCCGGTCTGCTCCAACTCCCAGGCCGATGGCGTGGCAGAGACGTAAACCGACTGCGGGCGCATCGCGTCCCATTCCTCGAATTTCAACGGGCGATTGTCCATGCAGGAGGGCAAGCGGAACCCATGTTCGGCCAGCGTGAATTTCCGCCGGTAGTCGCCTTTGTACATGCCGCCGATCTGCGGAATCGAGACGTGGGATTCGTCAGCGAAAACAATGGCATTGTCGGGAATGAACTCGAAAAGGGTGGGGGGCGGCTCACCCGGGGCGCGTCCCGTGAGGTAGCGCGAATAATTCTCGATCCCGTTGCAGACGCCGGTCGCCTCCAGCATTTCGAGATCAAAGTTCGTTCGTTGCTCCAGCCGTTGCGCTTCCAGCAGTTTGCCTTCGCTCACCAGTTGATCAAGCCGGGTGCGCAGCTCCTTACGGATCGAGACGATGGCCTGCTGCATGGTCGGCTTGGGTGTCACGTAGTGCGAGTTCGCGTAGATGCGGATTTGCTCGAATGTATCGGTTTTCTGCCCCGTGAGAGGATCGAATTCGGTAATGCTCTCAAGCTCTTCGCCAAAGAACGACAAACGCCAGGCGCGATCTTCGAGGTGGGCCGGAAAGACCTCCAGCGAATCGCCGCGTACGCGGAAGGCGCCCCGCTGGAACGCCTGATCGTTGCGCTTGTACTGCTGTGCGACGAGGTCCGCGATCACCTGGCGCTGATCGTAGCTGCCGCCCGCCTTCAGGTCCTGCGTCATCGCGCCGTAGGTTTCCACCGACCCGATGCCGTAGATGCAGGAGACCGAGGCGACGATGATGACGTCGTCCCGCTCCAGCAGTGCGCGGGTGGCCGAATGGCGCATCCGGTCGATCTGCTCGTTAATCTGGCTTTCCTTCTCGATATAGGTGTCGGATCGCGCGACGTAGGCTTCGGGCTGATAGTAGTCGTAAAAGCTGACGAAATATTCCACGGCATTATCGGGGAAAAAGCTCTTGAATTCGCCGTAAAGTTGCGCCGCCAGCGTCTTGTTCGGGGCGAGGATGATCGCGGGGCGCTGCGTCTCCTCGATCACTTTTGCCATGGTGAAGGTCTTGCCGGTCCCGGTCGCGCCCAGCAGAACCTGATCGCGTTCACCACTCATCACCCCGCCCGAAAGTTCGGTGATCGCGGTCGGTTGGTCGCCCGCGGGTGCATATTCGGTCTGCATGACCAACCGTCGCCCTCCCTCCAGCTTTGGACGCGCTTGCACCTGATCCATCGTGATGGGCATGGCGGTGAGGGGCATGGCAGGCGTGGGCATGGGGCGATTCTCCGATCTGCACAGATTTTGGTCTGTATTTGTTCTCTTTCAACCCCGTTGTGTGTGACTTCTCGCCCGAACAGGGTGTTAGCGGCCGAAAGCCGAGGTGTTGGCGAGGAACCGCATCCGTTTTCCAGGGATGCCAGCGCGCCCCTCTTGCTTGACAGGGTCGGATATCCGATAAGCGTTCCGAAGAACGGAGAGCTCAATGACCGCACGTATCTATCGCCCCGCCCGCAACGCCATGCAATCCGGCTCGGCGACGACTCGCGACTGGATTCTCGAGTTCGTCTCGGCATCGGCGCGCGAGGTTGATCCACTGATGGGCTGGACCTCCAACGACGACACGCAGGCGCAGGTCCGCCTGCGCTTTGCCACGATGGAAGCGGCCGTCGAATACGCCAAGGATCACGGCATCGAGGCGGTCGTCACACAGCCACACGCGCGCAAACCCAATATCCGTCCCGGTGGTTATGGCGAGAATTTCGCGACCAACCGTAAACAGGTATGGACGCACTAGGGCGAGGGCATTCGAGCGCAAAGAAGGGATAGACAGATCTCCCAAGTTGACCTTTCCCGTCAGGCCAAGTTCGTCCGGAGCAGCCGGGAGGCCATATGCGCGCAGCGCCCTGTTACGAAAGACCCGCTAGGTTCAGGACACATAACCAGAATATTACGGTTGCAGCGATAGTGATGGCGGAGAGGAAGACCTTCAGGCATCTGTCGTAGCGGACGGCCACGCGCCGCCGGTCTTTCAGGCGACCAGAAATGATTTCAATCCGGTTACGTCTTTTTGTAGTGCCGCTTGTCATATTCGACTGTCTCGTCGCGTGACTTCCGTCCGGGGATGCAGGGCGTTATGCCCATATCCACAGGGGCTTCGCGAAACCAATCCGCATCATACCCTCGATCACCCAAAAGCCAACCCGCTGCTGGCAGGCTGTTCATAAGAGCTCTCGCTCCAGTATAATCGCTAACCTGACCAGCGGTCAGGACAAACCGGATCGCTCGGCCAATTATGTCAGTTACGGCGTGCAACTTTGTGTTCATACCGCATTTGATCGGCGTTGTTGCATTAGCCTCGCCTGAGGTGTGACTGCCCCTTACCCCACTGACGTCATGCCACGCGGATGATCTCGGCGGTGCCGAGGGCGTTGAAGCGGTTCATGAGGGCGATGCGGATGTGGATTTCGGCGGTCTGTCGGTCGGGGTGTCGTGCCATGATGCGCTCGCCGAAGGATTTTAGGCAGCGCATCCGCTGCCCGGCAATGGTTTGCTTGCAAACCATGAGAGGGTTCGCCTCGATCCGGCTACGGGCGTGGTATCCAGTCCAGCGTTTCCATAACGCCCGCCCGTAGTATCGCGTCGCGCGTAGGGTATCGTTTCTGGCGCGTGCCGCAGGGCAGTCTTTTTTCCAAAGACGTCCGTTCTTTCGGATCGGGATGATCGGAACGGCATCGCGTTCGATGATGGCCTTGTGGCAGCGGCGTGTGTCGTAGGGGCCGTCGGCGGTGACCGTGCCTTCTGCTCTTCCTCGGGGATCTGGTCGAGCAGGACGGGCAGCACGGGGCTGTCGCCGTCGCGGCTGGGGGTGAATTCCACGGCGCGGATGTTTGAGGTGGCCGGGTCCATGGCCAGATGGGCCTTGTGCCATTGGCGTCGGCTCTGCACTCCGTGCTTGAGGGCCTGCCATTCGCCATCGCCAAGGAACTTGATCCCGGTGCTGTCGACCAGCAGGTTTAGCGGGCCATCTGCGCGGCGATAAGAGACCTGGACGGCCAAGGACTTTTGCCTGCGGCACAGCGTGGAAAAGTCCGGCACAGGCCAGTCCATGCCGGCCAGGCGCAGCAGGCTGGCCACCATCCCGGCGGTCTGGCGCAACGGCAACTTGAACAGGACTTTGATCGATAAGCAGAACTGTATGGCCGCATCGAAAAACATCGCCGGACGTCCGGGCCGACCGTCACATGGTGCGCGCCAGGTCATGTCCTTGTTGACCCAGATCAGCAGAGACCCCCGCTTCCTGAGCGACGCGTTGTAGCTGGACCAGTTCGTCGTGCGAAAGCGGGCGGGAGATGGCTTGCTCATACACCGCGTCTAACGCCATGAATTCGCGAAGTGAATCCTTGGTCGTCAGACTTTTGCAACAACGCCCCGCAGATATAAACTTGCTGTGGTTCGGCGTTCTGGTCGCCAAATTGCTGGAAATCGGGATGATTACTCCACCCATCGGATTGAACGTTTTTGTTCTGAAGGGCGTGATGGGTGAACAGATTTCGACCGGGACGATTTTCCGGGGCGTCATGTGGTTCATTTTTGCCGATATCATCATCCTCGCACTGATGGTTGCCTTCCCCGAATTTGTCCTTTTCCTTCCAGGGCTCCTGCAATGATCGCCCACTTTGACAGAACTGGCACTGAATTTTCACAAGCAAGCGCAGTGCAATAGTCCTGCCTGGCACCTTCATCTTAACGCGGGCCCCAGTCCTAAGGGCGAAGATCCGCTCCACGCCCCTCGGTCTCACCCCATCCGTTCCGAGGCGAACGATCCCGGAGAGGCCGGGAACACCACTGTCTTGTTGCCGTTCAGGAAGACGCGGCGGTGGATGTGGGCGTGGATCGCGCGGGCAAGGACCTGGGCTTCGACATCGCGGCCGAGCGAGACGTAGTCAGATGCGCTTTGCGCGTGGGTGACAGAGCAGATGTCCTGTTCGATGATCGGCCCTTCGTCGAGGTCGGCGGTGACGTAGTGCGAGGTCGCGCCGATCAGTTTCACGCCGCGTTCGTAGGCCTGTTTGTAGGGGTTCGCGCCCTTGAATGACGGCAGGAAGGAGTGGTGGATGTTGATGATCCGGCCCGACATTTTCTGACACATATTATCCGACAGCACCTGCATGTAGCGGGCCAGCACGATCAGGTCGGCGCCGGCGTCCTCGACCACCTCCATGATGCGGGCTTCGGCTTCGGGTTTGTTCTCTTTGGTCACCTTGATGCAGTGGAAAGGCAGGTCGTGGTTTACGACCACTTTCTGATAATCCATATGATTTGAGATCACCGCCACGATGTCGATCGGCAGCGCGCCGATGCGCCAGCGGTAGAGCAGATCGTTCAGGCAATGGCCGAAACGCGAGACCATGATGACGACCTTCATCTTCTGCGCGGTGTCGTGGAAGGCAAAGTCCAGGTCGAACTTCTGTGCGACCTCGGCAAAGGCGGCGTCAAGATCCTCGCGGCTTTGCCCTTCTTCCGAGATGAAGATCGTGCGCATGAAGAAGCGGCCCGTTTCCGTGTCGTCGAACTGCGAGGAATCGGTAATGTTACAGCCGTTTTGCGCGAGGAACGTGCCGATGGCGCCGACAATGCCTCGGGCTGTGGGGCAGCTTACGGTCAGGCAGATCTTTGTCATTGGGTGTCCCTCTTGGTGTTGACGCGGGCGTAGGTTGGCCTGCGGTGTCCAGCGTTACTTAATACGCCATTAGGGTAGGTTGAAGCGGCTCAACAGGCAGGAAGCGACACTTATCGCGCGCATAACGCTTTCGACGGGGAAATTTGTGAGTGAGCGTGCAGTTTCGCCGCACGTAGGTCGGCCACGGGCGCCATGAAAAAGGGCGCCGCACGAACACGCGCGACGCCCCGTCGTCAAATTGTATGGATCACAGTTCGAAGCGGTCCGCGTCCATCACCTTGACCCATGCGGCGATGAAATCGTGCACGAACTTGTCGCCATTGTCGTCCTGTCCGTAGACCTCGGCGATGGCGCGGAGTTGGGAGTTCGAGCCGAACACCAGATCGGCGCGGGTCGCGGTCCATTTGACCTCGCCCGACTTGCGGTCGGTGCCCTCGAACAGGTCCTGTTTGTCCGACGTCGCCTTCCACGCTGTGCCCATGTCCAGCAGGTTGACGAAGAAGTCGTTCGTCAATTTGCCGGCCCGGTTTGTCAGAACGCCATGCGCCGTGCCGTCGTGATTGGCATCGAGCGCGCGCAGCCCGCCTATGAGCACGGTCATTTCCGGGGCGGTCAGTGTCAGCAATTGTGCGCGGTCGACCAGCAGATGTTCGGTTGGCATGCTGGATTCAGCGCGTGTGTAATTGCGGAACCCGTCGGCCAGCGGCTCCAGCGGATCAAAGCTTTCGGCGTCGGTCTGCGCCTCGGTCGCATCCGTGCGCCCCGGCGTGAAAGGCACGGTCAGGTCGTGACCGGCGGCCTTTGCGGCGGCTTCGACCGCTGCGGTGCCACCCAGAACGATCAGGTCGGCGATGGAGACCTTCTTGTCGCCCTTGGCGTCAAACCGCGATTTGATCCCGTCCAGCGCGGTGAGCGTGCGGGACAGGGTTTGCGGTTCGTTGACCTCCCAATCCTTCTGGGGGGCGAGACGGATACGCGCGCCGTTGGCCCCGCCACGCATGTCCGAGCCGCGATAGGTCGAGGCCGAGGACCAGGCGATATAGACGAGGTCACGCTGCGCAACCGCTTCCAGCAGCTCTGATTTCAGCGCGGCGATGTCAGCGTCGTCCACCAGCGGGTGATCGACCGCAGGGACCGGGTCCATCCAGATCAGCTCTTCTTCTGGGACTTCCTTGCCGAGATAGCGGGCCTTGGGGCCCATGTCGCGGTGCGTCAGCTTGAACCAGGCGCGGGCGAAGGCATCGGCGAACTGATCCGGGTTTTCGTAAAAGCGGCGCGAGATCGGCTCGTAAATCGGATCCATGCGCAGCGAGAGGTCGGTGGTCAGCATGTTGGGTGTGCGGCGCTTGCCCTCGACATGCGGGTCAGCCACGGTGTCGACGCCTGCGCCATCCTTGGGCTTCCATTGATGCGCGCCGGCGGGTGACTTGGTCAGTTCCCACTCATACTCGAAGAGGTTCTTGAAGAAGCCTTGCCCCCATTGCGTCGGCGTCGTGGTCCAGATCACCTCAAGCCCGGAGGTAAAGGTGTCATTGCCGTGCAGGCCATGCTTGTGCTTCCAGCCCAGCCCCTGTTCGGCAATGTCGGCACCTTCGGGTTCCGAAGAGATGTCATCCGGGCTGCCCATGCCATGAGTCTTGCCAAACGTGTGACCGCCGGCGATCAGCGCGACGGTTTCCTCGTCGTTCATCGCCATTCTGGCAAAGGTCTCGCGGATATCCTTGGCGGCGGCCAGTGGATCGGGATCGCCGTCCGGCCCTTCGGGGTTGACGTAGATCAGACCCATCTGCACGGCGGCGAGCGGATTTTCCAGCGCCCGGCCTTCGCTGTAACGACCATTGGGCTTTTCGGAAGTGGCGAGCCATTCCTGTTCGGTGCCCCAATAGACGTCCTCTTCGGGTTCCCAGATGTCGACGCGTCCGCCGCCAAAGCCAAAGGTCTTGAAGCCCATGGTTTCCAGCGCGACGTTGCCGGTAAGAACCAGCAGGTCGGCCCAGGACAGGGCATTGCCGTACTTTGCCTTGACCGGCCAGAGCAAACGGCGGGCCTTGTCGAGGTTGGCATTATCGGGCCAGGAGTTCAGCGGCGCAAACCGCTGCGATCCGGAGGTGGAGCCGCCGCGGCCGTCGCCCGTGCGGTAGGTGCCCGCGGAGTGCCAGGCCATGCGGATCATGAAGGGGCCGTAGTGTCCCCAATCCGCCGGCCACCATTCCTGGCTGTCGGTCAGCACCTCTGCGATATCGGCCTTGAGCGCGTCGAGGTCGAGCGTCTTGAACGCCTCGGCATAATCGAAATCGGGCGTCATCGGGTTGGAGGCGACGCCGTTCTGATGCAGCACTTTCAGGTTCAACTGGTTCGGCCACCAATCGCGGTTCGTGCGGGCACCGGAAGGCCTGTGAATGACCGGGCAGCCGCCTGCGGCGCTATCGTTTCCGTCCATGATACTCTCCTAATGGCAGTGTGACTCGGGGCCGAATGACTCGGCATTGCCCAAAGTGTATCAGGGGGGTCCTATCAGGATAACCCGCTGTTTTCTGATGGCCTGGATAAGGCAAGCTTATGTTTCGTGCTGATGGGGCGGCCCCGATCCCGCCGTCCGCGCCGGTGCGGCCACGGCGGGTGTCAAGCCGACGAATTGCCATTGTGTCACGCAGAAGCTAGACCCCCCGACAGACCAGTGAGGGAGATCGCATTGACCAATCATCTATATCAGGGCGATCTGCCGGACGGGCTGGACCTCGGCCCTGTCGTGGCCATTGATTGCGAGACCATGGGACTGAACCCGCATCGCGACCGCCTCTGCGTCATACAGATGTCGGGCGGGGATGGTGATGCGCATATCGTGCAGGTCGCTATCGGCCAGACCGAGGCGCCCAACCTCTGCCGGATGCTGGAGGACCCCGAGGTCCTGAAGCTGTTTCACTTTGGCCGGTTCGACATTGCGGCGATGTTCAATGCCTTTGGCGCACTGACCGCTCCGGTCTATTGCACCAAGATCGCGTCCAAACTGGTGCGCACCTATACCGACCGGCACGGGCTGAAGAACCTGACGCAGGAGCTGATCGGCGTCGATCTTTCCAAGGTGCAGCAATCGTCGGACTGGGGCGCGGCAGAGCTGACGGCGGCGCAACTGGACTATGCGGCATCGGATGTTCTCTACCTCCATCGTCTGCGGGACGAGCTGGACAAGCGGCTGGCCCGCGAAGGACGCACGGGGGTCGCGCAGGCCTGTTTTGATTTCCTGCCCATGCGGGCGCGGCTGGACCTGATGGGGTGGCCCGACACCGACATCTTTGCCCATACATGATCGTCGGAGCCTGACATGGCGTGGAGCGATCGCAATTATACCCGGATGGTCGGCTGGCTGAAAATCGTTCTGCCGCTTATGGCGCTGGGCCTGCTGTCGACGGTCTTTCTGCTGTCGCGATCGAACGAAGCCATTCAGGATCTACCCTATGCCGAGGTCGAGATTGGCGAGGACGGGCTGCTGGAACGGGTCTTGCGCCCCTCCTTCGCGGGCGCAACGGATAGCGGCGATCTGATCACCTTTGTCGCGGATATGGCAAAGCCGGTGGGCACGGGGCTGGGCCAGATTGCGGCAGACAAGGTCGAGGCCGATATTCAGCTAAAAAGTGGCGGGTCGATCCAGTTCCACTCCGACACCGCGCTGATGGATGGCGCCGATGCCACGGCGCAGTTGCAGGGCCGTGTCGTGATCGACACCTCCACGGGGTATCGCGTCACGACCGAGCAATTGATCGCGGGCATGGACCGGGTCTATGCGGAAACGCCGGGTCAGGTCCGGGGCGACGGTCCGCCGGGGCAGTTCACCGCCGGACGTATGGTGATTCAGGCTGAGGGCGGCGGCAGCGATGTGCAAATGCGCTTCACCGACCGTGTGAAGCTGTTATACCACCCCAAACCAGAGTGAGGATACGCCAATGACGATCTTCCGGCTATGCGCGATTGTGCTGTTCGCCCTGCTGCCTGTCGCCGGCCTGACACAGGCCACCGCCTTTGGCGGCGGCCAGGTTGATCCCGAAGCGCCGGTCGAGGTCGAAAGCGATGAACTGAAGGTCAATCAGACCGACGGCACCGCTGAATTCCTCGGCAACGTGGTCATCGTGCAGGGCGAGATGCGGCTGGCCGCGCCCCGCGTTCTGGTCGTCTATGACGAAAGCGGTGAGCGGATCAGCAGGCTGCAGGCCACGGGCGGTGTCACGCTGGTCAGCGGAGAGGATGCCGCCGAAGCGGAGCGCGCGGATTACGATATCGACAACGGCAACGTGGTCATGCAGGGCGACGTGTTGCTGGTGCAGGGCAATTCGACTCTGACCTCGCAGAAGATGACCGTTAATCTGCAAACCGGGCAGGCCCAAATGGACGGGCGTGTGCGCACGATCCTCAATTCGAGGAACTGAAGTGCCCGATCCCAAGCTGCACGTCCACTCTGGCGACAAGGGCCTGCGCATCGAGAACCTGCGCAAGTCCTACAAGAAGCGCGTCGTGATCCGGGACGTGACGATCAAGGTAGATCAGGGTGAGGTCGCGGCGCTGTTGGGTCCGAACGGGTCTGGCAAGACCACGACTTTTTATGCCATCGCCGGATTGGTGGTGCCCGAGGGCGGCACGGTGCGGATCGACGGGCGGGACGTGACGTCCCTGCCGATGTACAGGCGGGCCCGGATGGGCATCGGGTATCTGCCGCAGGAAATGTCGATTTTTCGCGGATTGTCGGTCGAGGACAACATCTCTGCCATCCTCGACATCACCCATTCGGACCGCCACAAACGGCGCGAGCGGCTGGAAGAGCTACTGTCGGAATTCTCCATCGAACACCTGCGCCGCGCTCCTGCCCTTGCGCTTTCGGGGGGAGAGCGGCGGCGCGTCGAGATCGCGCGCTGTCTGGCGGCGGATCCGCGCTATCTGCTGCTGGACGAACCCTTTGCCGGGGTCGATCCGATTTCGGTCTCTGATATTCGCCATCTGGTCGCGGATCTGAAGAAACGCGGTATAGGTGTGCTGATCACGGACCATAACGTACGGGAAACGCTGGAAATTGTGGACCGGGCTTATATTCTGCACGATGGCAAAGTGTTGATGTCAGGCACCCCTGACGAGGTGGTGGAAAACGAAAACGTGCGCCGCGTCTACCTTGGCGATAGTTTCCGCATTTCCTGACGCACGCGACCCCGAACGCAAGTGTTTGCCTACCAAGACTGCGCGACGCCATTGACAGGCAGGCCGGGCGTCCTTTCATATAGTGGTATGACAGTCACAAGACTCCCGATCGACCCAGCAACGCCCTTGCGGTCCTTGCGCGAGATCATGGAGCTTAGCCTGTCTTTCCGCAGCATTCGCGCCTGATGCCCCCTCTGCACCAAGCATGGGGTACACGCCCGAATTGTCATAAAAGGAGACGGAATGCGTTACGAAGTCAGCGGCAAGCAAATCGACGTCGGCGAGGCCCTTCAGACTCACGTCAAGAACGAGTTGCGTGAGATCATGGACAAATATGGTCAGCGTCCCACCGATGCCACCGTCATCTTTTCCAAGTCAGGGCACGAGTTCGTCTGCGAGGCGACCGTGCACCTAAGCTCGGGCTTCAATGCGGCAGCGAAGGCCTACGCCACTGAGATATATGCCGCTTTTGACGACGCACGCGAGAAGATGGACAAACAGCTCAGGCGCTACAAGCGGCGGCTGAAGGACCATCACAAGCAGAGACCGGAGCCGGTTGAACTTTTCGGCGCGTCCTCGTATATCCTCGCCGCTGAGCAGGAGGATGTGGAATCGGAGAGCGAGACCCTGCAGCCGATCATCGTAGCCGAGATGGAAACCAAAATTCCGTCGCTGTCCGTCGGTGAAGCGGTTATGCAGATGGAGCTCGCAGGCGCACCGGTGCTGATCTTTCGGAACGAGGGCAAGGAAGGGTTGAACGTCGTATATCGCCGTGAGGACGGCAATATCGGATGGATCGATCCCAGAAATTGAGGCAGCGGGGCCACCCGTGCTGAATGCAAGGACGACATGACCCTAACTGCGATCCTCAAACCCGAGGCAATCAAGGTGATTGCCTCGGCTTCGTCCAAGAAACGACTTTTGCATGATGTGGGCGAATTGGCCCAGAGCGCTTATGGTTACGGCAATTCCGCCGTGATCGAGGCGTTGATGGAGCGGGAAAACCTCGGTCCAACCGGCGTGGGCCATGGAGTTGCTTTGCCTCACGCCCGGCTCGGTCAGGTCAAGGACATGTCGGCGGCCTTCATCCTGCTGGAAAAACCGGTGAATTTCGATTCCGTGGATCGCCAGCCGGTCGACATCGTCATGGCCCTGTTCGCGCCAGAAGATGCCGGAGTCGAGCACCTGAAGGCGCTGGCGCTGGTGTCGCGCACGCTGCGCAACCGGGATCTCTGCAAGAAGTTGCGGGCCAATCACGATCCGGCCACGCTTTATGCGCTGCTGACTTCGGACCAGAATATTCAGGCGGCCTGACCGGTCATCCCCATTTGCCAAATCCGAACATCAGATAGTCGCGTGAATAGACGTCCGCGGCTTTTTGTTCGATCTCTTCGTCGTAGATCGCGGACAGCGGATAGGGCGTGTCCTCGGACGCGACGCGCGGCGCTCCCGGATCGGGGTGGCCGAGGCGGCGCGCCAGTGCGGGCAGCTCGGTCGCGATCTCATCCTCGCGCAGGATCACGTCCGGCAGGGCAAAGCCGGCCATCCCTTCGATCACCGCGCTTTGCGTCGCCCAAGTCTGATCGATGCGGATCGCCGTCTGCCCGGCGAGGTTGGCCTTGAGGAAATCGAGGAACATCGCAAAGGCCTGCCGGTGCTGGTCGCGGCTGTAGTCGCTGCCATCGCTGTTGCGACCCGGAATCGGCAGTTTGTACTTCTGGCGCAGGGTCTGGCGGATTTCACCAAAGCTGCCCTTGCCGGTCTGAACGATGCGCCTGCAGAACACCGAATGCGCCCGTGCGACGGGATGGCGGATCACGGCAAAGCTGCGGTGCCCGGTGTTGCGGCGTTTCCACTGGCGCAGGTGCTTTTGGGTGAACTTTCCGGGCAGGTCGGACCTGTCCACACCATCGAGCGCGGCGAGCCAATCCGAGATCTCGCGGTCGATCTCACCACGCACCGGCATGTAGAGAAGCGGGGTTTTCGCGGCGGCCTGATAGGCGGGCACATTCGCGCCACGCCGGGGCTCGAAGTTCGGCGTGCGGGTCAGGTTGAAGCGGTCCATTCGGGCCAGCGCCTGCTCCATCTGCTCGAAGTTCCCGACCTTTTCAGAGAGCGGTGCGGGGTTCTGACGCTTCAGCTTGTCATCGAGCTTGTCGAGCTGACCGTTCTGACCCAGCCAGCGGGCGAGGCCGTTCATCACGGTGACATCCTGCAAATCTTCATAGGCGACGTAGAATGCAGTCTGGCCGCTGGTCTGCAGGGTATTGAGCAACCGGATCTGGAAGGCCTGTAGCGTCGCCATATGATCTTCGAACTCCGCCGCGTCGAAGTCGGCGGTGGCATCCTTGCGCCGACGCACATCGGTCAATTTCCACTGGCCGGTGCTTTGCGCGATCTTCCAGCTGACGTAGCTGTCCACGGGATTGCGCGTCAGGATGACCTTGGCGCAGCGCGGATCAAGCAGCACCGCGTCCAGAACGCGCGGGTCGTGGTCGTGGAAGTAGCGAAAACCCGAGAGCTCCTCGGTGCTCTTGAACGCCGCGATCAGACTATGCGGGTCGGCGTCGCGTTGGTCCAGCGTCACGCCGAGGCAGTCAGTCTTGTTTGGATAGCCGGGGAAATGCGGATTGAACGCCTCACCCAGGCAGGAGAGGCCGGGAAAGGCGTTCAGGTTGGCCTCAAGAAAGTTCGAACCGGTCCGCATTTCCGCGAAAACCACGAAGTAGTCGAATTGGGACATCTATTTCTTTACCTGATATGGCTTGCGCGTGCGGTCGGGTCGGTTGTGGCTGGCGGGCGTGTCGACGGGGAAATCGCCCATGAGGTAGGGGTGCATGCCCTCATTCTTGAGGTCCTGCAGAAACTGGCCAAAACCGGTGAGGTCGACCATCTTTGGCAAGTCTGACAGGCGGCGGCTCGATTTCGGGCCGATGGTATCTGCGATCGCTTGCAGCGGTTCTAGCGGGGCCGCCGCGAAATCGGCCATTGTCCAGATCCGCACGCTCGCCTTGGTCGCCGGGTCCCGCAGAATGTCGAGGAAGCGGCTTTCGATCTTTTGCAGCCGCGCGGCCTCGGCGCGCAAGTCCGAAAACGCGCGCGCCGACCGAAACAGAGGCACCGCCCATGCGCCGGAGATGACGGAAACCTGCGCGTTCGCATCCCTCGCCATGAAGCCCGTCGCACCCTGGTGATCCATCGGCCCCAGTTGCAGGCATTGCCGTTCACCGCGGGTGTTCCAGATCAGGTTCGTCAGAAAGAACTGGGGCCGGTAGTCGCGCGCGGAAGCACTATCCGACAGCGCGCCGTGGATGACCCGCTGACCAGCCGAGAAATGCGCGCGGTCCGGGGCAAAGACATGGCCGTGCACCTTGCAGCCGGTGGTGCGGGCAAGCCACGCCTCGAAATCGGGATAAAGATCGGCAAACCCCTGAAACACGGAATAGGATGCCGCCGTCAGGCCATTTTCCCAAGTCGGGTTCGGCAGGCGGCTGTGCATGTAGAGGCCGGGCCGCCCGCGGGTCCGCCTGTCGGCCGCGCGGGAAAAGATGCGGTCGATCTTGCCGGGGTTCGGCTCTGTCCGCTTCATCGCGTGGGCTTCGTCGGTCAGGAAGGCCTCGTAAAGGCGGTCGGCGCGCGGCCAGATCTTGCGTGCGACAAAGCAATCGGAGCGGCGCAGCAATTGCAGGTGATCGTCGTAAAAGATGTGCGGCTTGCCCTGAAAGTCGAACTTGGAAAGGGTGAGAGACCGGCTTTCGATGTGCTGGGAGTAGAGGCGTGAAAGGGTCTGGAAATAACTCTCGTCCGGGATCCAGACGCGGCGGAAGAAGGCGTCGTAGGTCTCCCGCTCCGGATCGTGCAGGATCGCTGTCAGGGTCTGGCGCGTCAGGCACCACCATTGCGAGCCCATGTGCGGCACGATCCCGTGCGGCATCCGCCGCGTGATCCGCAGACGGCGTTGCAGGGTGACGTAGCTGTCAAACAACCGACGATGTTTTTTCCACGCGAAGGGGAAGCGCAGGGTGAACCGCTCACTGTCCAGCCCGCCGACGGTCCAGGGCACATCCGTCGTCGTCGCGCTTTCGATAAAGTCGGTCCGGGGGCGTTCGGCGAGGTAATCGACAAGGTGCTGCACCGGGCGCAGGGGCAGGCATGACCCCGAGGCGAGGAAGACATGCCCGACCTCGGGAAAATCGCGCAGCATCATCTCGCTGGCCGATTGCGTCGCGGCAAGGATTCCCCATGCGCCCCACTCGCAGCGGTGGCGTTTGCAAAACCGGATGGTGTCGATGTCGCGAAGCGCCTTGCGGAACTTCTCGAACGCCTTGCGCGACACGCTCGTGTCGGCGTGGATCACCACCGGGCAACCCGAACCCGCCCAGTGCCGCGCGACCTGTTCGGCGCGGTCCAGCGCGTTATGCACCAGCATCACGACGCCGAGCCCGCTCATGCCCAGTTCCCCTTGGACATCAGGCCGAGGATCTCGAGTTGTCGCCAGTTGATGTATTTCTCGGACCAGTTGCACCAGAGGTCCGGGTCCGTTCCGTTAAGGTCCGCGTAGGCCTTGTATTCGACCGAGGCATTGTAGTGCTGGGCGCGCACCAGCTCCTCCTGCGCCTTCTGGGTGAAGGTGTCGAGAAACTTGGTATGCAGCAGCAGGCCCGAGGCCTTTTCCCCGCCCCATTCATCATAGGTCAGGTTCAGCCCACGCGGCAGCAGCATGTGGGTCGATGAGGCGTAGGTGTTCTTACGCTCCCACTTCACCAGCGGGATCTTGTTCAGCGCGGGCGCAAGGGCAGGTTTGTCGGCGAAAAGGGCGCGCATTCGCGGCCCGCCCTGAATCCAGAGATTGCCGTAACGCGGGTTCTTGCGGATCACGTAATTGCCGCTGTCGAACCAGGTGGCGATCTCCAGCGGGTTCTGCCCTTCGCGGTAGGGCTGCGCGTCGATCCGGCCCTTGGGATACATGTCCAGCAACATGGCCGAAAAGGACTTGATCGAGGAGGCATCGAGCCAGTCGGTCAGCGCCTGAATGGGACGGGTGTCGCAGAACGGATAGACGAAGAATTCATCCGGATCGACGGTCAGCGTCCAATGGTTGTGCGCGTAGCGCAGCAGCAGCCAGTTGATCCAGTCCATGCCAAAGCGCGCGCGCTTGTAGCCATGCCGGGTCTGCCAGAGCGAACAATCGGGCTGATCCTTCAGGTAGTCGCCGGTCCCGTCGGTACTGGCGTTGTCGACAAAGAAAAAGTGGTTGATGCCCTGATTGCGGTAATACTCAAGGAAATAGGGCAGGCGGATACGTTCGTTGCGCGCGGTGCAAAACAGCAGGACGTCGGATTTGCGGATCTGGCGGGTGCGATTGGACACGGCCGACAGTTCGCGCCGCTTGCGCAGGGCGCGGATCAGCCAGCGACGTCGCTGGAGCCTCAGTCGATATGACGAAACGATGCTCAACGCCCGCCCTTCCTGACCCATTGCACCGGATGAAAGGGTCGGCGGTATCAGATCATCTTGAGGACGATCTTGAAATGCTCTTCCCATGTGGGGGGCGTGAATGCGCCCGGTCCCGTGGTGCCTGATCGTCCATCCTCAAGTCGGCTCTTGATGGCCGTCTTCCAAGGATAGCTGTCGTCCGCCGTAAGGTAAACTGGCAATTCGCCCAGCACTTCGCGGACAGAGGGCAGATCGGCGCTGATGACGGGGGTTTGCAGAGCGGCGGCCTCGACCGGCGGCAGACCGTAGCCTTCGGCGTAACTGGGGAACAGCAGGGCGTGGGAATGAGCCATCAGCGCGGCGATTGCCTTGTCCGAGAGGTCTGTCCATTCAAAGATGTCGCGCCCCTTGAGGTCGGAGGCGTCGAGCCGGTCAAAGAACGCCTCATTGCGCCAGCCGCGCGCGCCGGCGATGCCGAGAACGGGGCGGGGGCCGTCTTTTGCCTCGTCCCAGCCCTCCCAGATATCCAGCAGGAGGGTGTGGTTCTTGCGTGCCTCCGTGGTGCCGACGCTCAGGAAGAGAGGGCGGTTGCGCGGCAGATCGGAGGGGATCGCGACCTCGTCCGCGCGCGTGAGATCGACGCCGAGGTAGGCCACGACGCAGGGCGGCAGAGCGCCCGCTGCGGTGTCGGCTGGCGTGCCCTCCGCCACGGCCATCGCCTTGGCGTGACGCTCGACATCCTCCTTGGTCTTGACGCTGTTACACAGGATCATGTCGGCATGGTTGAGCGTGCGTCGCAGCAGCCCGTCAAACCGGTTCACCGCTTCGGGGCGACTGTAGTCGGGGAAATCCAGCGGGATCGTGTCGTGGATCATCACCGTCGTCTTGCCGCCCGGATGCGCCGCGACGGCCTCAAGCGTATGCTCCGTCAGGTTGGAATGTCCCACGTTGATATAGCTGATCCCCTCGGGCAGGGCGCTCAGCAGGCGGGGGAGGTTCTTGCCAAAGCCCTTGCCCGCCGCCAGCCGCCAGAGGTCGCTTTGCACCTGCCGCTGCATCGGGGTCAGTTTTAATGCCAGCATGAAGAGCAGACCTTTCGACCCCCATGGCGTGCGCCCCTGCATGCGATGCAGAAAGGAGGTCATGCCGCCGCGATCCAGCAGCACATAGCCGACCGCGACCCTGACCAGCGCCCAGACGGGCGTTTCGATCTCCAAAAGCTCGCGCAGATAGGCCAGTTCAACGCGGTCGATGCCGGTCAGTTGACGCCCAGGCCGGCTGGCCAGTCGCGTCAGATCCAGCAGGCGGATCGGCGGGGTGTTACGTGTTGTAATGGCCAGTTTGATGCCACCGCCAGGCGTCCGAGATCATCTGATCAAGCGTTGAACGTGTCGGCGACCAGCCCAGTTCCTTGACGGCACGGGTCGATCCGGACACCAGCTTGGTACAATCGCCGGGTCTGCGCGGTCCCTCTTTATATGGCACGGGCCTGTCGGTCACCGCGCGGGATTGATCAATGACGTCTCGGACGGAAAAACCAGTGCCTGTTCCTAGATTAAACACGCGGTCGCCCTTGCCGTCCATCAGCCATTTCAGGCCGAGGACATGTGCGTCCACGAGGTCACAGACATGCACATAATCGCGTATGCAGGTGCCGTCGTGGGTGTCGTAGTCGGTGCCAAAGATCGTCAGCGCGTCGCGCTTGCCCTCGATGGCGTCCAGCATCAGTGGGATCAGGTGCGTTTCGGGTTGGTGGAACTCACCGACTTCGGCCTCGGGATCGGCACCAGCGACGTTGAAGTATCGAAAGATGACGTGATGCAGACCCTCGGCGGCCGCGAAGTCGCGCAGGATATCCTCGATTGCGCGCTTTGAGGCACCATAGGCATTGATCGGCTGCTGGATCGAGTCCTCGTTGAGCACCACGTTGTCCTGATCGCCGTAGGTCGCGCAGGTCGACGAAAAGACGAAATTCATGCAGCCGGCGTCACAGGCGGCCTCGATCAGGTTGAGCGACCCTTCGACGTTGTTTTTCCAATAGAGGCCGGGCTTTTGCATGCTCTCCCCGACCTGGCTCAACGCGGCAAAGTGCATCACGGCCACGGGCTGGTGCGTGTTGAACACCTCGTCCAGCCGCGCGCGGTCCAGCAGGTCGCCGCGCTCGAACGGGCCGAACTTCACCGCCTCTTCCCAGCCGGTGACGAGATTGTCGAAGGTGACGGGCGTAAAGCCAGCCGCCCGAAGCGCCTTGTAGGCGTGCGAGCCGATGTAGCCAGCGCCGCCGGTGACGAGGACCTTGTTCATCGTCATCCGCCTATTGCGCTGCCTGATCCACAGTCACGACCTCGCGCAGGTAGGACATCAGATCATCGCGCAGCTCTGGGCGCGATAGGGCAAACGAGACGGTCGCCTGCAAGTAGCCCGACTTCGACCCGCAATCGAAGCGCTGGCCGTTAAAGCGATAGCCGTAGACCGGGCGGCCTTCGGTAATCTCCTGCGCGATGGCGTCGGTCAACTGGATCTCACCGCCCGCACCCTGCTGCTTGGCGTTGAGGTTCTTGAAGATCTGCGGGGTCAGCAGATAGCGCCCGATCACGGCGAGGTTCGAGGGCTGTTCACCTGCGGCGGGCTTTTCGACCATGCCCTTGACTGAAACGAGGGCGCCGTGGTCCTCCTTCACGTCGAGGATACCGTAGGCGCTGGCCTTTTCTGGCGGCACTTCCATCGCGGCGACCATGTTCCCGGGGTTTTCGTTGAACGCCTCGACCATCTGTTGCAGGCAGGGCTTTTCGGCGGCGATGATGTCATCGGGCAGGATCACGGCAAAGGGTTCGTTGCCGACCAGGCGCCGGGCACACCAGACCGCGTGACCTAGTCCAAGGGGCTTGTGCTGGCGGATGTAGGCAATCGCGCCGCTGTCCATATTGGTGTTCTTGATCGCGTCCAGAAGGTCGGTCTTGCCCTTGCGCCTGAGCTCGGATTCAAGCTGCGGCGCGTGGTCAAAGTAATCCTCCAGCGCGGCCTTGCCGCGCGAGGTGACAAAGATGAACTCCTTGATGCCGGCCGCGCGCGCCTCATCAATCGCGTATTGAATCAACGGGCGGTCGACGAGCGACATGATCTCCTTGGGGATGGATTTCGTGGCGGGCAGGAACCGTGTGCCCATCCCGGCCACGGGGAAAATCGCTTTGCTAACCTTATTTTTCATAATCTGTCTCACTGCTGTCGAAATGGCGCTCACTACACGTTGTGGCAAGTATGGCAGAGCTTGGCGCAGGGTGCACCCTGAAGCCGCGCGAATTTTGGGTCTTCTGCGGGTTTGCCTCCAGACGACGCAAAATCGGAGGTCAGGGGCTGGGCAAACCGCGCGGCACCGATATGCGCCGCAGTTCACGATTTAATCGTGACCTAAATGTGGTCAATTGCAAGATTGGTCCGCTGCGGTCGCTTTTTCCCCACAGGCCGCCCTGTTGTTCCCAAACGCCGGCTTTCGTCATACGGACTCGGTGAAACAGGGTCGTCGGTGAAAACACGAAGAGAGAGACCGAGGCGCCCGTGGTGGCCTTTTCGGCGGCATTCCGGCGCAGGGCGCGGCGGTTGTGGGACCGGCCCGCGACGACCTCGGGTTTGCCGGTAAGCCGGGTTGCAAAGGGTTTGAACATTGCCGTGGGCGCGGCCAGCGGGGTGAGTTCGGACAGGTCGCGCGTCTGACCGGCCACGATACCATCGCGCAGGCGGCGGCGCAGGCGGCGCACGTCGCCGGGTTCCAGACGTCCGGCGATCATATGCGCGATCAGGCTTCGATCCCGTTCCTCCAGCATGTCGGCTATGACGGCGTCGTGCTGCTCGGCGGGGCAATGACGGCGCAGGTAGACGGCGAGGCTGGCGCCGATTTCGAACAGGTCCTTGGGTGCGCGCGCGGCAGTGCGACGGGCAGAGGGGGCGAAGGCGTGATGCACCTGCGCCATCGGGCTGATCGCGGTGATCCGGCCCGCGCGGGCCAGCCGCATGTTCAGGTCAGTCTCATCCAAATAAAAGCGATAGGCCGGATCAAAGCCGCCGTGCTGCGCCAGAACGGAACGGCGAAAACCCATGTTGGTGCCTTCGGTCTTGATCGCGCGGCCCGGCGGCGGGGTCAGGATCGTCGGTTTCGTTTCATCCACGGCCAGTGGCGTGGCGATGCCGGTGTGATCGACGCTCTGCGCCTTCCACTGGAAACTGATGCCGTTGCGCCCGATGACAAATCCACCGACAGCGGCAACTTCGGGCTCGGCGAAGGGCGCCGTGAGATGCGTGAGCCAAGTGGGCTCGGGCACCGCGTCGTCGTCGATAAAGGCGAGGATCTCACCGCTCGCCAGTGCGATGCCGCGATTGCGCGCCTCGCTTATGTTGGGATTGGCAAAGGCGGCTGTCTTGACCTCATCGCCGAGGCCGAGGCGGCGGACGGCCTCCTGACCCTCGGCATCTGCGACGACGACGATCTCGTAGGTCAGGTAGTTCAGGCGTGACAGGCCGGTCAGTGTCAGGGCAAGGCTGTCGCCCCTTCCCCGGCTGACGACAATGACACTGACCGACGGGGACGTCACGCGGATTTCAGATCGACCGTGGGCGCGCAGGCGATGAAGAACGGGTTGGCAAAGCCGTCCTTGCCATAGGCCAGCGGGGCCAGCGTGTCGAAATCCAGAACCTGACCGCCCGCACCGGTGACGACCGCATGGCCGGCGGCCGTGTCCCATTCCATGGTGCGCCCGAGGCGGGGGTAGAGATCGGCCTCTCCGGTCGCGACGAGGCAGAATTTCAACGACGAGCCGGCGGACTTGGATTCCGAGGTCGCATAACGGTTGATGTAGTCGTCGGTCGATTGATCCCGGTGCGATTTGGAGGCGACGATACGCAGGGCCTCATTGTCTGCCTTTGCGACCGAGAGCGGCGTCAGCGTACCGACGCGGTCCTTGTCGAACGGCCCGGCCTCCTCGACCGAAGAGCCGTCGGCACGGGTATAGAACATGCGGTCGCGCGCCGGAGCATAGACCACGCCGCGTACCGGAACGCCGTCCTCGACCCAGGCGATGTTGACCGTGAAATCGCCGCGCCGCTTGATGAATTCCTTGGTGCCGTCCAGCGGATCGACAATCAGAAAGGACATCGCCTGTTCACCGTGGGTCGCGGCCTGTTCCTCTGTTACCAGCGCGGCGTCGGGGAAAGCCGCGTGCAATCCAGCCGAGATCAGCGCGTCCGCCGCTTCGTCGGCCTCGGTCACGGGGCTTGCGTCGGACTTGGTCTTCACCTCGAAATCGTCAGCATTGTAGATGGCCATGATGGTGTCGCCGGCCTCAAGGGCAAGGCGGCGCATGACGGTTTCAAGTTTTACGTAATCCAACGGTCTCTCCTAGCACGGCTCTGCATCGGGCGTGTACGAAGTCTGTACAGGCCGGGGCCTTGTGTGAATTGCCATGATCGGCGGTGCCCGTTATGATGAAGCGTGAAGGGAACAGCAAGAATTCCCTGCGATAGTCAGGCAAACGTCACAGAGGCATCGGAATGTTTGAGCAACGACTCCAGCGGTCTCGCATCGGTTCTGCCGTCGCCATCGCCGAACTGATCTATCATGCCTCGGTCCACTCGATCCGCAAGACGCATCGTAATGCGATCATGTCGATCGGTCTGAATATGTTGCAGGCGGTGATCTTTGTCATCTCGTTCTACGCGATGTTCGAGATTCTCGGGCTGCGGCGCAACGCGATCCGGGGCGATTTCCTGCTCTATATCATGTCGGGGATTTTCCTCTACATGACGCACGTCAAGACGCTGGGCGCCATTGCGGGGGCTGAGGGCGCAACTTCCGCCATGATGAAACACGCCCCGATGAATACCGCCGTGTCCATCGGGGCTGCGGCGCTTTCGACGCTCTATATTCAGGTGATGTCGCTGGTGCTGATCCTGTTCTTTTACGACGTGCTCTTTACCCCCATCACCATCGATCAGCCGGTCTATGCCTTCGGGATGCTCTTGCTGGCATGGTTCACCGGGATCGGCCTCGGGCTTGTGCTCTTGGCGATCAAGCCTTGGGCGCCGCAGTTCGTCAGCATCTTTAGCCAGATATACCAGCGCGCGAACATGATCGCTTCGGGCAAGATGTTCGTCGCCAATTCACTGCCAGCCTATATGGTTGCGATGTTTGACTGGAACCCGCTGTTCCATGCGATCGATCAGTGTCGCGGCTTCGTCTTTCTGAACTACACGCCGCATAATTCATCGATTTCCTATCCGCTTTTCATCGGGATCGGCTTTGTCATGCTGGGGTTGATGGGGGAGTTTTATACGCGCCGCCATGCCTCTGTCTCATGGGATGCGAAGCGCTAGAGCGCGCCAGGGTTTGACACATGAGTGCGCAATCAAGATGTAAGGTGCGCGGAAGGCGAAGGAAACTGTCGCCCTCGCAAGCCTATGATACTGCGTTCAAAATGCGCGCCCTATGCCTTGACCTGCGCCAGCGGTTGATGCGGTCCATGCAGGTCGTCTAGGAGCCTAACGCGCCGGGTTTATCCGTCGCGCTTCCAATATGAGGCTTATGTCCGCGGTTTGCAGGTCAAAGCTGTGTGGGAGCGGATTTCAAAGTGATCCATTACCAGCCAAGCAGATCGCCACCCTAGCAAACCTCTGCCAATATTGATACTCGCTCAGTGAGCAAAACTCACCAGACGCGCCGGGAGAAACGTATATGAAGGCCAGGATGCCTGCGGATCAGAATGATCGCCTGCGGGAGCTGATCGAGCTGGAGGTACTGGATACGGCGCCTGAAAAGCGGTTCGACGATGTCGTGCGTCTGGCCTCCCGGATTTGCGAGATGCCGATCTCCCTGATCTCGCTCGTGGACGAGGACCGGCAGTGGTTCAAGGCGAACGTCGGCCTCGGGTCCGACACGACGCCGGTGGAACAGGCCATCTGTGCCCATGCCATCCTGGAGGACGATTACCTCGAAATCAGCGACACGCAGACAGACCCGCGAACCGCTGACAATCCGCTCGTCACAGGCGATGAACAGTTGCATTTTTACGCCGGCGCGGTCTTGCGCAGCAGCAAGGGCCACGCCATCGGTACTCTCTGTGTTCTGGATAACAAGCCCAACCGGCTAAGCGATCTGCAACGCGAGACCTTGAAAGTTCTGGCACGTCAGGTGATGGCACAACTAGAACTGACGCGGGCATTGAAAGAGGCCGAGATGTTGCGGCTGGAGGTCGATCACCGGGTCAAGAACTCCCTGCAATCCATCGCGTCACTGACACGTGTTCAGGCCAACATGGCGGCGTCCGAGGAAACACGCGAGGCGCTGGAATTGACCCGCCGCCGGATCGACGCCATCGCGCTGCTTCACGAACAGCTCTACAAGGCGGACAATGCCGGTGCGATCGCGATGGAGGATTTCCTGCCACGCGTGGCCGCTCTCTTGCAACTGTCGGCACCGCAGGGCGTCAGGGTCGAATGTGAGGTGCCATCGCTTACATTGCCGTCTCAGCAGGCGACGGCAATTGGGGTGATCGTCAACGAATTTGCCTCCAACGCGTTCAAGCATGCGTTCGGCAACCGGGATAGCGGCCTGATCCACTTTGCGATCACGATGGATGGACTGGACTGCGCGACGCTGAGTTGCTCCGACAACGGCGGGGGAATGGACGACCCCGATGCCGCAGGCACAGGGTTGGGGATGCGGATCATCGAGGCCTCCGCCCAGCAACTCGGAGGGCAGGCGGTCACGACAACTGACTGCGAAGGGACCAGGACCGCTATACTGATTGCCCTTTCGGATAATACCGCCTGAGCGCGGCGCAAAAAAGCGCCCTATACCATCACATCGCAAGCGGTCCTGATCGCCCGGATATTCTTGCCATAAGGCGCAGGATCGCTCACGGACCCGCCGCCAAAGACCGCCGACCCGGCAACCAGAACATCCGCTCCGACCGCGCGCATGAGGGGCGCGGTTTCGGGCGTTATGCCGCCGTCGATCTCGATATGAACCGGGCGATCGCCGATCATGGCGCGCAGGTTGCGCACTTTCTCGATCTGCGAATGGATGAATTTCTGCCCGCCGAAACCGGGGTTCACCGTCATGATGCAGACCAGATCGACCATGTCGAGAACCGCCTCGATTGCACTGACCGGGGTACCGGGGTTCAGCGCCACACCCGCCTTCATCCCGGCACCCTGGATCGCCTGCAAGGTCCGGTGGATATGCGGGCCGGCCTCGACATGGGCGGTCAGGATGTCCGCGCCGGCATCGGCAAAGGCGTCGATATAGGGATCGACTGGCGAAATCATCAGGTGCACATCCATCACCGTCTTGATGTGCTTGCGGATCGCCTTGACCAGGGGCGGGCCAAAGGTGAGGTTCGGCACGAAATGACCGTCCATCACGTCCACATGGATCCAGTCCGCGCCTTCGGCCTCGACCGCTTCGATCTCGGCTCCGAAATTGGCGAAATCCGCCGACAGAATGGACGGCGCGATTTTCAGGTTGCGATCAAAAGTCATGGCTCACCTCACAGGTTGTTGCGCCCCACATAAGCGTCGTCGTCGGGCGGGGGAACCGCCCCCGGCTTCATCTCGTCAAAAATACTCGAATTCCGAGCGCCCGGACCACGCGCAGGCTAACCGTGAAGCGCCGCAATCCGCTCCACCTCCTCGGCGGAGCCAAAGACGAAGGGGCGACGCTCGTGAAGCGCCTCAGCTGTCAGTGACAGGATCGGGTCCACGCCGTCGGTCGCCTTGCCACCGGCCTGTTCTACCAGAAACGCCATGGGGCCAACCTCGTAGACCATGCGCAAACGACCGTTTTCGTAGTTCGGGCGCGCATCGGCAGGGTATAGGAACGTGCCGCCCCGCGTCAGGATCCGGTGCGTTTCAGCGACAAGGGATCCAACCCAACGGAAGTTCATGTCCTTCCCCTTGGCGCCGTCGCGTCCCCTCTCGCATTCCTCGACATAGGCCAGGATCGGAGGCGTCCAATGCCGGCGGTTCGAAGCGTTGATCGAAAATTCCTTGGCCGCTTCGGGCAGGGTCATACGTGCCTCGACGAGAACGAATTCGCTGCGTTCGGGGTCAAGCACATAGAGTTGCGTGCCATCGCCAAAGGTCATGGCAAGCAGGGTCTGCGGTCCATAGGCGATGTAGCCAGCCGCGATCTGATCGGAGGATTTACGCAGGAAACTCGCCTCGCCATTGTCAGCGGCCTCAAAAATCGAAAATATCGTGCCGATGGTCACGTTGACGTCGATATTCGAGGATCCATCCAGGGGATCGGTCGCCAGCGCGTAGCCTCCGTCATCGTCGAGGGTCACTACATCCTCTTGTTCCTCGGAGGCGTAGTAGCGCACGCCTGTGCCGCGCAGGGCGGCCTCGAACATCTCGTCAGCCATGACGTCCAGCGCCTTTTGCTGATCGCCGTCAGAGTTCTCCCCGACACCGGCGCCGAGCTTTCCGGCCAGCGGGCCGCGTGCGATCACCCGTGACAGGTCGATGCTGGTGGCGCAGAGCGCGTCGATGATCGGACGCAGGGCATTGGGAATGAGGGCGGGGTCGATGGCGGGCATGGCTGTCTCCGGCAGGTTCGCGCCGGTTATGCCCTATCCGCGTCGAAGGGAAAAGAGTTGAGGACGGATACGGAGGGCATCTGCCCTCCGGACCTCCCGAGGATATTTAGCAAACCAAAGTGGGGCGGTGTCGCGTCGCTTTGGCTTGGCGGCGTCAGATCAGCGCGCGACCGAAGTTGCGCGGTGATCTGGACGTGTGCGCGGCGATACCAGACCTGGCAGCCGGGTCAGTTCCGGTATTGCTTGAGTTCAAGCTTGGCGATGGTTTCGCGGTGAACCTCATCCGGGCCATCGACCAGGCGCATGGTCCGCGCGTGGGCAAAGGCCGAGGCCAGCATCGTATCCTGCGACACGCCCTGCGCGCCGTGTACCTGCATGGCGCGATCGACGACGCGCTGCACCATGTTGGCGGCGACGACCTTGATCATCGCGATCTCCTTTCGGGCGACCTTGTTGCCGACGGTGTCCATCATGTAGGCGGCGTGCAGCACCAGCAGGCGCGCCTGTTCGATCTCGCAGCGGCTTTCCGCGATCCAGTGCTTGGTCACGCCCATCTCGGCGATCCTCTGACCGAAGGCGTCACGCTGCATGCCGCGTTCGCACATCATTTCCAGCGCGCGTTCGGCCAGACCGACAGATCGCATCGCGTGATGGATTCGGCCCGGCCCAAGGCGACCCTGTGCGATCTCGAACCCGCGTCCCTCGCCCAGCAGGATGTTGGAAGTTGGCACGCGCACGTCCTTGTAGACGACTTCGGCGTGACCGTGCGGGGCGTGATCGTAGCCGATGACCGACAGGTGCCGCTTGACCTCTACCCCGGGGGTGTCGAAGGGCACGAGGATCATCGACTGCTGCTTGTGCGTCTCGGCCGAAGGGTCCGTCTTGCCCATCAGGATCGCGATCTTGCACCGCGGGTCCATTGCGCCGGAAGACCACCACTTGGTCCCGTTTATCACGTAATCATCGCCGTCCCGAACGATCCGCGTTTCGATGTTCGTCGCATCGGAGGAAGCGACCGAGGGTTCCGTCATCGCAAAGCAGGAGCGGATTTCACCATCAAGCAACGGCTTGAGCCACTTGGCCTTATGATCTTCGGTGCCATAGAGAAAGATCGTCTCCATGTTGCCGGTATCGGGCGCGGAGCAGTTGAAGGGTTCGGGGCCAATGGCGCTGCGCCCCATGATCTCGCACAGGGTGCCGTATTCGAGGTTGGTGAGGCCCGCGCCTTTGTACTCGCCCGCATCATGGGGAAGGAACATGTTCCACAGTCCGGACTCGCGCCCCTTGGCCTTCAGCTCCTCCATGATTGGCACGGGCTGCCAGCGATCCCCGTCCGCGACCTGGTCCTTGTAGACCGCTTCGGCCGGGTAGATATGATCGTCCATGAATTTCAGGAGCTTCTCACGCATTCTCCTGGCGTGATCCGAAATCGGGAAATGATCGTACATCTGGGCTTCTCCTCCGCTTTGGCGGTAATGGACACCGCTTTGCAGGGCAAGTCAACACGCGGAAAATGCTTCCGACAAGCGGAATATTGACGGGACCTTTTGGCGCGATAAAGTGCGGATCACGTGGACGATGAAAAGAGGAACATCCGAATGACGCAAATTTCCGCGCAGGGCGTAAGTCGGGTGATACCGAAGGTTATCGTCGGCGAGACCCTGGTCCCGCTCGCCCCGC
>PAPR01000025.1 GCA_002709085.1 Pseudooceanicola sp.
AAAGAGGCCGGGTGCACCTGGGCCTGGCTCGGCTCCGATCCCGACAGCGACACGGCCCTGCCGTTTTATCACGCACTCGGCCTGCCGTTCCAGACGATCCAGTACACTGAGTTTGATCTGAGCTGAGTAATACCCGGCGCCGAAATAGCTGCGCGCGCGCGGCACGATGCCGCCTCGTCAGCGCCGCTCTCCAAGGCACCACTGTCTCCTGAGGCGCCGGCTGCCACCATCCCCCGACATCCGATCCGGCGAGAGTATTCCGACGCGGCAATTCCCCTTGCACGCCAAGGTCGCTGCGGTCAAAAGGCTGGGCATGAGTACCGCACGCCTTACCGTCGACCTCGACGCGCTCGTTTCCAACTGGCGCTCCCTGGATGCCGCTTCTGACAACCGCACCGAGACGGGGGCGGTGGTCAAGGCAAATGCCTATGGCGTGGGGATTCAACCCGTCGCCCGTGCGCTGGCCAAGGCCGGCGTGAAACGCTACTTTGTCGCCGTCGCCGAAGAGGGCGCGGCGGTACGAGAAGCCGCTGGCCCGAACGTCGAAATCAATGTTTTCTCGGGGCACATGCGCGGCGACACGGACATGATCGGGGACTTGAACCTGATCCCGATGATCAATTCCATCGACCAGATGCTGCGCCACGTCGAGGCCCTGCCCGGCCACGACTTCGGCCTCCAGCTCGATACCGGGATGAACCGCCTCGGGATGGAGCCGGATGAATGGATGGCGGTGCGCGACTCCGCGCTCGACCTCAATCCGACGCTGATCATGTCCCACCTCGGCTGCGCGGACGAGCCCGAGCATCCGATGAACCCCTATCAGTTGAACCTGTTCAACGAGCTGACCAGGGGCGTGAACGTCGCGCGTTCTCTGGCGGCAACCGGCGGTATCCTCCTGGGCAAGGAATACCATCTCGACGTGACCCGCCCCGGCGTCGGCCTATACGGCGGCCTGCCCTTCGCGGATGCGACACCAGTCGTGCGGCTCGACCTGCCGGTGATCCAGACGCGCGAGGTTCCGGCCGGGGAAACGGTCGGCTATGGCTGCACCTGGGAGGCCTCCGAACCCACGGTGATCGCCACGGTCGCCGCCGGGTACGCCGACGGCATCCACCGCCTGATGGGACCGCGCACCAGCCTTTACGCCGGTGACATCCCCTGCCCGATCCGCGGCCGCATCTCGATGGATCTGATCGGTGTCGATATCACGCATCTGGACGAAATTCCGCAGGGCCTGACGCTGCTGGGCCCACAGCAGACTGTGGACGTGATCGCGGGCAACGCAAAGACTATCGGCTACGAGGTGCTGACCTCACTCGGCGGGCGCATGGCGCGGCGCTACAAAGGGGGCTGACCGCATGTGGCGGCTTCTCGGGGGGATCGGTGCACCAGTGCTGGCCATCCTCGCCGCCATCGGCCGGGTCACGATCTTTGCCGGTCAGACACTGCGACACGTGGTACGCCCGCCGTTTTACGGGCGCGAATTTATGACCGCGCTGGCGCAAATCGGCTGGCTGTCCCTGCCCGTGGTCGGGTTGACAGCGCTCTTTACCGGCGGCGCGCTGGCCTTGCAGATATATGCTGGCGGCTCACGCTTTGACGCCGCGGCGGTGGTGCCCCAGATCGTCGCCATCGGCATGGTGCGCGAATTGGGACCGGTGCTGGTCGGTTTGATGATCGCGGCGCGCGTCACGTCTTCGATCGCCGCAGAAATCGCCACGATGAAAGTGACGGAGCAGATCGACGCCCTTGTCACCCTATCCACCCATCCGATGAAATACCTGACCGTGCCGCGCGTGCT
Organism: Pseudooceanicola sp.; assembly: GCA_002709085.1. Taxonomy (GTDB): domain Bacteria; phylum Pseudomonadota; class Alphaproteobacteria; order Rhodobacterales; family Rhodobacteraceae; genus Pseudooceanicola. The sequence goes on from PAPR01000025.1 coordinate 1,805, forward strand.
GGCGGGGTTGATCACCGTGCCGTTTCTGGTCGGAGTGGGCGACATCATCGGCATCTTTGGCGGCTATCAGGTGGCGGTGCGCTCACTGGGATTCAATTCGGCGACCTACCTGCAGAACACAGTCGATTTCCTGGAGCCGCTGGACATCGTCTCCTCCCTCGTTAAAGGCGCGGCGTTCGGCGGGATCGCGACCTTGATGGGATGTTACTCAGGCATGTCTTCAGGGCGTGGGGCGCAGGGGGTTGGGCAGGCGACGAAATCCTCGGTCGAAGCGGCGGCGGTGCTGATCCTCGCGGCGAATTTCATCCTGACGGGGGTCTTCTTTTCGGTATGATCCGCTACATCGACGTTCACAAATCCTTTGGGTCCAATCATGTGCTGCGTGGCATGACGCTGGACGTCCCCCGGGGCGAGTCGATGGTGATCATCGGCGGCTCCGGCACCGGGAAATCGGTCGCGTTGAAAAGCGTGCTCGGCCTCGTGACGCCGGATGCAGGGCAAATCCTCGTCGATGGCAGACCGGCGGGAGCAGGGGATCGCGACGCCTTCCTCGCGCGGTTCGGGATGCTGTTTCAGGGTGGCGCGCTGTTCGATTCGCTCCCCGTCTGGCAGAACGTCGCCTTTCGCCTGATGCGAGGTGCGCTCAAGCGTCCCCGCAGCGAAGCCCGCGACATAGCGATCGAAAAGCTGCGCCGTGTCGGGCTAACCCCGGATGTCGCCGATCGACTGCCAGCGGAACTGTCGGGGGGCATGCAGAAACGGGTCGGGTTGGCGCGTGCGATCGCGGCAGAACCAGAGATCATCTTCTTTGACGAACCCACCACGGGCCTCGATCCGATCATGGCCGGAGTCATTAACGACCTGATCCGCGAGATCGTCGTCGAGATGGGCGCGACGGCAATGACGATTACCCATGACATGAGTTCGGTGCGCGCGATTGCGGACCGGGTCGCGATGCTGCACGGAGGAAAAATTCGCTGGGCCGGTCCGGTCGCTGACATGGATCACTCGGGTGATCCCTACCTCGATCAGTTCATCCACGGGCGCGCCGAGGGTCCGATTGAAGCGGTTCGCTGAGGCCGGAGGGCACGAGAGGAACGGATAGATGCGGATCGCCTTTTACCTCAACCTTTCGCTTCTGGTGCTGTTTCCAATCGCATGGGCGGCACCGCTGGTGCGGGCCGGACTGCTGCCGCTTTTTGGACTAAAAGAAATCTCGGTCCTCTCGGGACTTGCCGCGTTATGGGAAACGGATCTCTTTCTGACCATCATCGTCGCCCTATTTGCTCTTGTCGCGCCGATTGCGAAAACCCTCGTTCTGACCCTTATCCTCGCAGGACGCGCGCCGACGCGTTGGCTGCCCACACTCGGCTGGATGGGCAAACTTGCGATGGCGGATGTCTTTCTGATCGCGCTCTACGTCACTTTGGCCAAGGGCATGGGAATCGGGCGTGTCGAAGTTGCATGGGGTCTTTACCTCTTTACCGCCTGCGTCCTCACCTCCCTCGCGATTTCGGTTTGGACGGCGCGAAAGACGACGTAAATCAACCGATTTTTGGGAACTTTCCTTGCGCTCAGGCGTAGACAGGCGGAATGTCGCTTATAATGCGGCCGACAGCAGGAGCGGGGATCATGAAACCTTCGACTTTCAACAAGACATCACTCTTGGTTCAATCCATTCTCCAGCCTATTGTTATGGCTGCACTTATTATCGGGACCATCGGGGCGGTGATCGCGACAGGGCTGGCCTTTGCCGGTGAATTGCCGTGGCCGGGAATCGCGGTCGAGTACGGCGAAACGTCGGTTCAAATCGGGATGGCCCTGCAAATCGGCATGACGGTGTTCCTGATGATGCTTTGTGTTTTCTTGCCGACAACATGGCGCGTTCGCCGCCTGGAAAATTCGCATCGCCGGTTTGAGCTGAACATGGATGACGTAACGCGCGCCTATGCCGCCGCCCATGCCGGTGATCGCGCCGGGGTCTTCCAGTTGAAGCATGAGTTCGATGCTGTACGTGAACGCATCCAATTTCTGCGCAACCATCCCGATCTGGGCGAGATGGAGCCGGGGATCCTCGAAATCGCCGCACAGATGAGCCAGGTCAGCAGCGAATTGGCCCGCGTCTACAGCGATGAAAAGATGTCGCGCGCCCGCGTCTTCCTAGATCAGCGTCAGCAGGAACTTGCGACCTTTGAAGAACGGATCGACCAGGCGACCGGCATCACCCGTGAGTTGGTGCATTGGGCGCGTCAGGTTGAGTTGGGTGAAGCCGTCGCACAAAGCCGGTTGGACCGTCTGCGCGAAGAAATGAGCAATGTGATGCCCACCCTCTTGCCCGCCGCTGCCCGCCCGGCGCAACTGCCCCGCCGTTACGTTGATCTGGCGAAATCCGAACCGGCAAATACGACACCGGCGGAATAACGCGGCCACGTCCACGGCCGGCGTGAAACAACAGGAAGCTCCGATCCGGGGGCTTCCTTTTTACATGCTTCATAGCGCGCGACCGCACGACAGCCGGCATTGACCACTTCCCTGCCCTGCGGCACAAGCCGGGGCATGGCCAAACCCCAAGTCTCTTTCACCTGCCAATCCTGCGCCGCCCGCTCCAACAAATGGGCAGGGCAATGCGACGCCTGCGGCGAATGGAACACCATTGTCGAGGAAACTCCGCTGTCCGCCGGACCCGGCAAGGCCTTGAAAGGCGCGCGCGGACGCAGGCTGACACTCACTGACCTCGCGACCAAAGAAGCGCCGCCGCCGCGCAGTTCCTCCGGCATGGACGAATTCGACCGCGTGCTCGGCGGCGGGCTGGTCCCTGCCTCGGCCATTCTGGTCGGCGGCGATCCGGGAATCGGCAAATCCACCCTGCTCTTGCAAGCAGCGGCAAGGTTCGCGATGGCGGGGCTCAAGACGTTCTATATCTCGGGCGAGGAAGCCTCGGCGCAGGTCCGCCTGCGCGCGGCCCGACTGGGGCTGACGGATGCGCCGGTAAAACTCGCGACCGAAACCTCGCTGCGCGACATCATGACGACGCTGGACGAAGAGCGGCCCGACCTCGTCATCATCGATTCGATCCAGACCATGTGGTCGGACAACGTGGAAAGCGCGCCCGGCTCTGTCTCCCAGGTTCGTGCCACGGCGCAAGAGCTGACCACCTTCGCCAAGCGGCGAGGATCAGCCGTTGTCCTCGTCGGCCACGTCACCAAGGAAGGGCAGATCGCTGGTCCGCGCGTGGTCGAGCATATGGTCGATACCGTGCTCTATTTCGAGGGTGAGCGCGGGCACCAGTTCCGCATCCTGCGCAGCGTCAAAAATCGCTTTGGCCCGGCGGACGAGATCGGTGTGTTCGAGATGACCGGCAGCGGGTTGGCCGAGGTCACGAATCCCTCGGCGCTGTTCCTGTCCGAACGTGGCAAGCCCGCACCGGGGTCCGTCGTCTTTGCCGGGATCGAGGGGACGCGCCCGGTTCTGGTGGAATTTCAGGCCCTTGTCGCCCCGACCCCGCATAGCCAGCCGCGCCGGACCGTCGTGGGCTGGGATGGCGGGCGGTTGGCGATGATCCTCGCCGTGCTGGAATCGCGCTGCGGCATCCCCTTCACGGGTCTCGACGTCTACCTCAACGTCGCAGGTGGTCTGAAGGTCAGCGAGCCGGCGGCGGATCTGGCGGTGGCCGCGGCGATCCTGTCAGCGCGCGAGGACGTCGCCCTGCCTGCGGACAGCGTGGTTTTCGGCGAAATCTCTCTTTCTGGCGCGCTTCGGCCCGTCGGACAGACCGAAAACAGGTTGAAAGAAGCGGCAAAACTTGGTTTCACGTCCGCAATAGCCCCGGCCGGTGGAAAAATCACCGGGCGAGAGGGCATGAGCCTGCGCGAAATGCCGGATTTGACGGCAGTTGTGGGCGAAGTATTCGGCGCAGGCTAGGCGCAACATAGGGACGAATGGATGGAAGGTTTCACAGTCATCGACGCCGTTGTCGCGGTGGTCATCGTCCTTTCGGCGCTACTGGCCTATTCGCGGGGTCTGGTGCGCGAGGCGCTGGCCATCGGTGGCTGGATCGCGGCCGGTTTCCTGGCGTTTCTCTTCGCGCCGCAGGTGCAACCGCTGGTGAAAGAGGTCCCCTTCATCGGGCCGTTCATCTCGGACAATTGCGAGTTGTCGATGATTACCGCCTTCGCGGCTGTCTTTGCGGTCGTCCTTTTGATTGCATCGCTGTTCACACCGCTCTTTTCCTCGGTCGTACAGAGGTCCGCCCTTGGCGGGCTGGATCAGGCGCTCGGCTTTTTGTTCGGTGTGGCGCGCGGCCTGCTCTTGGTGGCGATCGCCTTCTTTGTCTACAACACGGTGTTTTCATCGCAGAGCACCCCTATGGTCGACAACAGCCGCTCGGCGCTGGTCTTTGGCCAATTGACCGGCAAGATCGAACAAGAAGACCCGCAGCTTGCCCTCGGGTGGGTGACGACCCAATATGAACAATTGATCGGCACCTGCGGTCAGTAACCAAAGGTCCGGGTCACGAATCATCCCGGCATCGCACAGCCGTGTGATCCTGTCGTGACACGGCCTGTCAAAGGTCCTATGAGGGCCGCAGGATGCGCATGGATTCGGAGCACGACTTGTCCCGCCAGACCTCGACCCCCCGGAAAGACCTTTTCGACCTACAAGAGAAATCCCTGCCGCAGCTGCTCTGGGATGACGACAAGCTCCGGGAGGAGTGCGGTGTCTTTGGCGTTGTGGCCGTCGCGGACGCGGCAAGTTTTGTGGCCCTTGGCCTGCACGCGCTGCAACATCGCGGACAAGAAGCCGGCGGGATCGTCAGTCACGATCTTGAGCACGGTTTTAATTCTGCGCGTCAGCTGGGCTATGTGCGCGACAACTTCACCTCGGCCGATCTGATGGACACCTTGCCGGGGCCGCTGGCCATCGGGCATGTGCGCTACTCCACCGCCGGCAGCAAGGGACAGACCGCAATCCGCGATGTGCAGCCGTTCTTTGGCGAATTTGCCATGGGCGGCGCGGCGCTGGCCCATAATGGCAACATCACGAATGCGGATGCCCTGCGCAGAGAATTGATCGAACGCGGCGCGATCTTTCAAAGCTCGTCGGACAGCGAATGCATCATTCACCTGATGGCGCGGTCCCTGCAGCGCAATATTCCCGACCGGATGGAAGATGCGCTGCGCCGGGTCGAGGGTGCGTTTTCCGTTGTCGCCATGACCGAAGAAGAGCTGATCGGCGTGCGCGACCCGCTGGGCGTTCGCCCGCTGGTTCTGGGCAAGGTCGCGGATGGCTGGTGCCTCTCGTCCGAGACCTGTGCGCTCGATATCATCGGCGCGGAATTCGTGCGCGAGGTCGAACCGGGCGAGATGGTCGTGATCTCGGAGAAAGGCGTGGACAGCCGCTTTCCCTTCCGCAAGCGGAATTCGCGGTTCTGCATCTTTGAGCATGTCTATTTCTCCCGCCCCGATTCGATCATTGGCGGACGCTCGGTCTACGAAACGCGTCGCCAGATCGGTGTCGAACTGGCGCGCGAAGCTCCGGTGGACGCCGACCTCGTCTGCCCCGTCCCCGACAGTGGGACACCGGCGGCGATCGGCTTCAGCCAGGAATCGGGCATCCCCTACGCCATGGGGATCATCCGCAACCAGTACATGGGCCGGACCTTCATCGAGCCGTCCGAGCAGATCCGCAACATGGGCGTGCGGCTCAAACTGAACGTGAACCGGGCGCTGATCCGCGGCAAGCGGGTGATCCTGGTCGATGACTCGGTCGTGCGCGGGACGACATCGCGCAAGATCAAGGAAATGATTCTCGATGCTGGCGCGGCGGAGGTGCATTTTCGCATCGCCTCTCCGCCGACCTCCTGGCCCTGCTTTTACGGTGTCGACACGCCGCAGCGTGAAAAGCTGCTGGCCGCCACGATGTCCGAAGAAGAGATGCGTGAACATTTGCACGTCGACAGCCTCAAGTTCATCTCGCTCGACGGGCTTTACCGCGCGGTCGGCGCGGCAGAGGGGCGCAATGCGGCCTGCCCGCAGTATTGCGACGCCTGTTTTTCCGGTGAATATCCCGTGGCCCCCTCGGATATGCTGGAAAAGGGCTTTGAGCTGAAGGCCGCCGAGTAGGCGCAACGACGTCTCATCACTGTCTGGCGGTTGGTGGTGCAATCACGCCCCCGCGACCAGAAGCCGTCATAGGCCGAAGCGCGCCTGTTTCTGCGGCGCGAACGGCGATGCCTCGCGCATGATATGGCGGCGCCGCCAGCCCCACTTTCATTCCGGTTGCGACTGCTGCATCCCCTCGCCCTGCGCCCTCAATGGCGTTTTATGCGAGAAGGATTCCGAGAATGCCAAACACCCCCGACGACCGCGCCAATTCAACGACGCCCGCGAACGTCGCAAAGATGGCAACGGAAGCTCAGGCGCTGGACCTGGGCGGTGTCGCTCTCTTGGGTACGATGGTCGAAACCACGGGACCAAAGGCCCTGTTGCGATTGGAAAACGGGACGGTTCGCAAGGTAGCACCCGGAGACCGGATCGGGATGGTTCGCGTCCGGGCTATCGGCGAAGGCATCGTGCAGATCACCAGTCTTGGCGCGGTGGAAACCCTGTCGATGCCCAACGGCTAGGCCGGCCGGCGCCGCGAGGATCTTGACGGTTGCGTCCAAAGCGGCCAAACCCCCGCCATGACTGACAAGATCGCCCTCATCACCGGTGCGTCGCGCGGCCTCGGGACTGCGCTGGCCAAGGCGCTCGCGCCGACCCACCATATCGTCGCTGTCGCACGGACCGTCGGCGGGCTCGAAGAGCTTGACGACGCGATCACCCAGGCCGGCGGGACCGCGACGCTGGCCCCGATGGACATCACTAAACCCGACGCCATGGCGCAGCTGTGCCGGTCGATCCATGACAGATGGGGTGGTATCGCGCTGTGGGTCCACACGGCGATCCACGCGGCCCCGCTGACCCCGGTGGCGCATATGGATGCCAAGGATTGGACAAACTCCGTGGCGGGCAATGTCACCCCGCTTGGCCATCTGATCCCCTATATCGCGCCGCTGCTGGGGCGTGACGGGCAAGCCGTATTCTTTGACGACCCAGCGGCCGCGCAGATGTATCACGGCGCCTATGGGGCGAGCAAAGCTGCCCAGATCACCCTCGCCCGCGCCTGGGCTGCGGAAAGCGCGAAGTCCGGCCCCAAGGTCCACGTTTTGACCCCAGCGCCGATGCCGACCGCTACTCGAGCACGGTTCCATCCCGGTGAGGACCGCACCGCCCTGACCCACCCCGATGCCGAAGCCGCACGGCTTTTGCAGCTCCTGGACTGACGCGTGGTCGAAAATCCCAACAGCTATATCGCCGCTCAACCCGAGCCTTTGGCAAAGTCGCTGCGCGCCTTGCGTCAGTTGCTGGCCGCCCGGATCACCCACGCCGGCGTGGCGGTCGAAGAGGTCATGTCCTACGACATGCCGGGTTTTCGCATCCTCTCGGGTCATGGCACCGGCAAGATGCTGATTGGCTACGCTGGCTGGACCGCGCACCTAGCGATCTATCCCCATTCGGGCGGCGTGTTGGGCCGCATGACGCAGGAAACGCGCGGCATGAGCCAGACCAAGAGCGCGTTGCATGTGCCCATCGGCGGGCTACCGGACGAGCGCGTGGTCGACAGGATGGTCCACCTTCGTCTCGATGAAATGGACTGACCGTTCCCTTGCGAGGGGCGCGTCGGGTGCCTTGCCATAGGCTTGGACGGTGGCTTTGATGGGTGATCACCGGCGGAGGAAAACGTCCTGCCCTACGATTTTCACCACGGGGCGGGTTCAGCCAACTCAGGCGACACATCTCAGGCCTATGCCCGCTTGCCCGTCTGCGTCCCCGATTGTATGCAGGACGAAACGGGCAAGCGGGGCAAAATATGCGTATTCTCATCACCAACGACGATGGCATCAACGCACCCGGCCTCAAGGTTCTGGAGGATATCGCCAACGAGCTTGCCGGGCCGGAGGGTGAAGTCTGGATCGTCGCCCCCGCGTTTGAGCAATCTGGCGTCGGGCACAAGATCTCCTACACCCATCCCTTCATGATCTCGGAAATGGGACCACGCCGGTATGCCGCCGAAGGGGCGCCAGCGGATTGCGTCATGGCGGGCTTGCATCAGGTCCTCCCCGGTCAGCCGGTCGACCTGATCCTTTCTGGCGTGAACCGGGGAAACAATTCCGCAGAGAACGCGCTATATTCCGGGACACTTGGCGGCGCGATGGAGGGCGCCTTGCAGGGCCATCGCGCGATTGCCCTGTCGCAATACCTGGGGGCGGAGACAATTGACCTGCCCAACCCCTTTGAGGGCGCGGCACACCATGGCGTCGAGGTCATTCGCAGAATTCTCGCCTCGGACCCCACGCAGGGAAGTGCCTACGGAGTCTTTTACAACGTCAATTTCCCACCCTGCGCAGCTGCGGATGTGGCCGGCGTGCGGGTCGCGGCACAGGGCATCCGGCCCGGCACGCGCTTCGCGGTCGAGCCGCATCTGTCGCCATCGGGACGGACATTCCTGTGGGTGCGCGGCACGGATCAACGTATCACCTCTGCGCCCGGCACGGATGCGGCGGTCAATCTGGAACGCTACATCTCGGTCACGCCGATGCGCGCCGATCTGACTGCCCATGACCTTTTGGAGAGCCTGAAGGCCATCGAATGACCGACGACGAGACCATCGCCGAACGCAAGATGCAGTTCCTCTTCGCGCTGCGATCCCGCGGTGTGACGGACAGCCGCACGCTGGCCGCGATGGAGCGCGTGGATCGTGGCGAGTTCGTGCGCGGCCTGTTCGCGGCACGCGCCTATGAGGACATGCCGCTGCCGATCGCCTGCGGGCAGACGATCTCCCAACCCTCAATCGTGGGGTTGATGACGCAGGCGCTGAATGTCCAACAGCGTCACCGCGTGCTGGAGGTTGGTACCGGCTCAGGCTATCAGGCCGCGATCCTGTCGCAACTGGCGCGCCGCGTTTATACTATCGACCGCCATCAACGACTGGTACGCGAGGCGCAGGCGCTGTTTGACCGCAAGGGATGGGGCAATATCACGACATTTGCCGCCGATGGCAGTCACGGGCTGGCGGATCAGGCCCCCTTTGACCGCATCATCGTGACCGCCGCCGCAGAGGACGCCCCCGGGCCGCTCTTGGCTCAGTTAAAGATTGACGGTATCATGGTGGTGCCGGTCGGCCAGTCGGATACGGTGCAAAGCCTGATCCGGGTCACCCGTCTAGAGACGGGATACGACTACGAGGAATTGCGCCCGGTGCGCTTTGTTCCGCTGGTCGAGGGCCTTGGTAAAGAAGACGAAGGCGCCTAAGCGTCAAAATGGGTAGACGAAGCTCCGACACAACGGGGTGGTGTGAGGGATCGAACAGATGCGCGACAAATCCGACAGCTCGGGTCATTTCATGGGCGGGGCCTACCGTCATCGCAGGGCGTTGAGCAAAGTCCTGATGGCCGGAACCGCCGTATTGGCGCTCAGCGCCTGTGAGCAAGGAGTGGACATGGACCTGCGCGGTGGATTGGGTGGATTTTCCACCACCGATGCCGCGCGCACCTCTACCGCCAGCCGACCGCAGCCGGATAATCGCGGCGTCATCTCTTATCCCAACTATCAGGTGGCCTTGTCCCAGCGCGGTGATAGCGTTTCGGATGTGGCGCGCAGAATTGGCGTGAACCCGCAGCAACTGGCCGATTACAACGGATTGCGTGTCGATGATCGCCTGCGCAAAGGCGAGGTCTTGGCGCTGCCCACACGGGTGGCCGAACCCTCCCCCGCCACGGGGGCTGCTGGTGTGGGGCCGATCCTGCCGAACGGTCAGGTCGACATCGGGTCGATGGCCGGTGCGGCGATCGATCGTGCGGGCGATCAGCGCGTCGAAGTCGCCACCCTGCCGCCAGCGGACAACCAGATGACCGGGCAGGAACCCGTGCGCCACCAGGTCGTGCGCGGAGAGACCGCCTACACGATTTCACGGCTTTACAACGTGCCGGTGCGATCGCTGGCCGACTGGAACGGGCTGGATGAGAATTTCACCATCCGTGAAGGGCAGTTCCTGCTGATCCCCGTCGCCTCCGCCCAGCCCCCAGCCTCGTCCGGTGCCTCTGCCACCGGAACGACGGAATTGCCGGGGGCCGGCTCACCCACCCCGGTCCCACCGAGCGCGGTTGCACCGCTTCCGGCGGAAAAGACCGAACCGATCAAACCGGCAGCCCCCGTCGCCGCCGCTACCGCTGCGGCGACCGCCCCGGTAGAGACGCCGACCCTCGCGCCCGACCTCGGACAGCAACAGACCGCCACGACAAAGCGTGCGGCCATGGATTATCCGGTCAAGGGGCGCATCATTCGGGAGTTTTCGCGCGGCCGCAGCGACGGAATCGACATTGCCGCCGATCCGGGAACCGCCGTCCGCGCGGCGACCGCCGGAACCGTGGCCGCCATCACATCGGATGCGGACAACGTCCGTGTGATCGTGGTGCGCCACGAGGGCCAGTTGCTGACGATCTATTCCAACGTCGACAATATCTCGGTGAAGGAAGGCACGTCGGTCTCGCGCGGGCAGAAGATGGCCGAAATCCGCTCCGGTGCATCGTCCTACGTGCATTTCGAGGTCCGCAAGGGTCTCGAAGCGACGGACCCGATGGCTTATCTGAACTGAGAAATCGGCGGTTTGGGCGTGGGTGAATACGCTGGCGGTGTGATCGGAGAAGTTATGCTCCGCGATCCATCACGCCCCCGACGGCTACTTGCCCAAGGGAGATGAGGCGCGCGACCTTCAGGTAATCTTGACGCCGTGACGGCCCGCGAGGTCAACGAAGAATTGCCAGGCGACACGCCCCGAGCGCGCGCCGCGCGTGGCCTGCCATTCGATCGCTTCCGCCTTTAGTGTCGCGGGATCGACGGTCACGCCATAGGCGGCGCAATAGCCCTCGATCATCGCCAGGAAGTCGTCCTGATCGCAGGCGTGAAATCCCAGCCAGAGGCCGAAGCGATCCGAGAGGGAGACCTTTTCTTCGACCGCTTCGCCCGGATTGATCGCGCTGGAGCGTTCATTGTCGATCATCTCACGCGGCATCAGGTGCCGCCGGTTCGAGGTGGCGTAGAACAGGACGTTCTCAGGCCGCCCGGCGATGCCGCCGTCCAGTACCGCTTTGAGCGATTTATAGTGCTGGTCATCGTGGCCGAATGACAGATCATCGCAGAACAGCAGGTAGCGATGCGGCGTCGCGCCGAGAACCTGCATCAGCCGCGTGACCGTAGGCAGGTCATCGCGCTGGAGTTCAACGATTTTCAACGCGTGGCCGCGCGACAGGCATTCGGCGTGGATCGCCTTGACCAGGCTCGACTTGCCCATGCCGCGTGCCCCCCAGAGGAGGGCGTTGTTTGCTGGCAGCCCCTTGGCGAATTGCAGGGTGTTGGCGAGCAAGGTGTCGCGCGATCGGTCGATGCCCACCAGCAGGTCCAGTGCGACGCGCGAGACGTTTGGGACCGGCTCCAGCCGTTCGGGATCGCCGTGCCAGACAAAAGCGTCTGCCGCAGAGACGTCGGGTGTCAAAAGCGGCGGCGGGGCCATCCGCTCCAACGCGGCGGCGATTCGGGGAAGGGCGTCGTCAGTCATCGTCATGGATCAAGTATCATTCCGGTCTTTGTCGTCGTCCAGATGCGCCGCGATATCGTCGTCCTGTTCGAACTCATCCTCCAGCGGGTCGCCGAGATCGGCGTCTTCATCGTCGTAATAGCCATCGGCGCGCAGTTGCTCCTCGCGCTTGGTCTCAACCCGGCGCACGAGGAAGATCGAGACCTCGTAGAGCCCGTAGACGACCACAAAGAGGATAACCTGCGTGATGACATCCGGCGGGGTCACGAGGGCCGCCAGCACGAGGATCGCGACAGAGGCGTACTTGCGCATCCCGCCCAACCCTTCAGAGCTGACGAGGCCGGCTTTGCCCATGAGGGTCAGAAGGACGGGGAGCTGGAAGCACAGGCCGAAAGCAACGATGAACTTGATTGTCAGCGACAGGTATTCCTGCGCGGAGCCCTGAAAAGCGATGCCGGCGATGCCGTTGGTGACCTCTTCCTCGCCAAGGACCGAGCCGGGCTGCTGGAAGCCGAGAAAGAAATCAAAGGCCAGCGGCGTGATGATGTAGAAAGCAAAGGATGCGCCCAGCAAAAACATCACCGGCGAGGCGATCAGGAACGGCAGGAAGGCGCCCTTTTCGTTACGGTAAAGGCCCGGCGCCACAAAGCGCCACATCTGGTAGCTGATGAATGGAAAGGCCAGGAACAGTCCCCCAAGCAGGGAGATCGAGATCGCGACAAAGAAGCCTTCCTGCAGCTTGATGAGGATCAGACCGCAATCGCCGGTCTGACCACGCGCGGCCATGGCATCGCACAAGGGGCGCGTCAGAAAGTTGAAGATCGGGTTCCAGACGGTGAAACAGATCACCATGCCGATGATGAAAGCGATGGCGGAATGGATCAGCCGGGTGCGCAGCTCGGCGAGGTGCTCGATCAGCGGGGCGGAGCTGTCTTCGATCTCGTCATTCAACGTGCTCATTCGCTGCCCTCAGGGGTGTCGGGTTTGGGCTTCGGCGTCTTGGGTTTCGTCGTCCGCGGTTTGGTTGTCTTTGGCGTCGCCGTCTTTGGTTTGGGCGTTTTCGGCTGCGTGGTGCCCGTGTCGGCGGCGGCTGTCGTGCGTGCTTTGGTGGCCGCGGTGGCGCCCGCGAGCTGGGCCTTGGTCGCCTTGGCCGGCGTTTTCGCCGTGCTCCGCTTGGTGGCCGGTTTGGATGCGGCGGGTTTTGCGGCGGCGGATTTGGCCGCAGGCTTTCGGGTCGGCTTTCGGGCGGGCTTAACCTTTGCCTTGGTGGGCTGTGCGCCCTCGCTCCGCGTCGCCTCGCCCTGCTCGCCCTGCGCGCTGGCGGCGGCCTCAGCTTCGGCATCCGGACGTTTCTGGGCACGCTCGGCGGTGGTTGCATGAATCTTCTTGGCGGCAGCGGCGCGATCTTCGGCCAGCTTTGACGTGTTCGAAGAGGGATCCCACTTGGTGAAATCCGCCGCGTCCTTGACCTTGTCCAGCCCGTATTTCGCGGGGTTGGACAAGCCGCGCAGGCTGTCCGTCGCCTCTTTCACGCCGGACTGATCAGCCGCGTCTTCCATCGCGCGCGAAAACTCGCGCGCCATGCCCTTCGCCTTGCCCATGTAGCGACCCATGTTGCGAAACAACACGGGCAGATCCTTGGGGCCGACCACGATGAGGGCGACGACGCCGATGAGCAGAAGCTCGGTCCAGCCCATTCCGAACATTTAGGATCAGACCTTGTCTTTTTCTTCCGGCGTCACGTCGCGCGCGCCGTCGGCATGAGCGTCGTCCAGTTCGTTCTGGCCTTCGCTGACGCCCCGCTTGAACGAAGTGATGCCTTTGCCGACTTCGCCCATGAGCGACGAAATCTTGCCGCGTCCGAACAGGACCAGCACGACGACGGCGATCAGCAGAAGGCCGGGCAGGCCGATATTGTTGAGCATTGTCTTTTCTCCCCTGGCTCCGGGCTGGTGTGATCGCCCGGGTCGAAAGTCCGTTCGTATCTAATGGGTCAACCCCGGAAGGGGAAGGTGCAATCCCTGAATTGTGAGAATATTCGCTCAGCCCGCAGACAGCCGTCCGAGGGGGCCACAGCGGGCAGGCTAACCTGTCACTGGAAAGACAAAACAGCGATCACGCCGGATGGTCAACCACAGCGGCTTGCCCGGCTTGGGCAGGAACACATTGGGCACCGTCGCCTTGATGGTGGAGCCGTCGTAGTCCATCCGGAATTCGACGAGGCTTTCGTTGCCCATGAAGCGCGCCCGCGTTACCACACCGCGCGCCGGCGTGCCGTCCTGCGGCGTCGATAGCGGGCCGGAGCCGTTGCGGTCGAAGTCGATTTTCAGATGCTGAGGCCGGATCACGATGTCCACCGCCTGACCGTCCGGCACGCCGGGCGCGAGGAACTGGCCAAAGGGGCTTTCGGTCAGCGCCCCACGCACGATACCGCGTATTACATTGATATCACTGAAAAAAGCCACCGCCTCCTTGTCGATCGGAGCGTTGTAGATGTTGTAGGGCGCGCCTTGCTGGACGATCACACCGCGTCGCATCAGGGCGATCTCATCCGCCATGCGCATCGCTTCGTCAGGTTCGTGGGTGACCAGCAGAACGGCGGTACCCGCTTCCTTCAACACGGCGAGCGTGGTGTCCCGGATTTCGTCACGCAGGCGGTTGTCGAGACCCGAGAAGGGTTCATCCATCAGCATGATGCGCGGATTGGGGGCCAGCGCCCGTGCCAGTGCAACGCGCTGCTGCTCACCCCCGGACAATTCATGCGGCCAGGCGTCGATAAATCGCCGCAGGTTTACGCGGTCCAGCATGGTTTCGACCCTCGCGCGGCGCTCGGCCGCACGGCCGGTCAACCCGAAGGCGACGTTATCCGCCACGGAAAGGTGCGGAAAGAGGGCAAAATCCTGAAACATCAACCCGATCCGGCGACGTTCGGCGGGGACATTGGTGCGTGTGTCGCTGATCACCTCGCCGTCGACGAGGATCGCGCCTTCATTCTGCATTTCGACCCCGGCAATCATCCGTAGCGTCGTCGACTTGCCACAGCCCGAAGGCCCCAGCAGGCAGGTCACCTGCCCCGGCAGGATCGACAGCGACACGTCATCGACCACCGCGCGGCCCTCGAACCGGCGGGTCAGGTTGCGAATCTCCAGTCGTGGTATCTGCCCGGTCACGGCGCGCCCTTCTCCCAAGCGAAACACTCGGGTTTCGCAAGGGATTACCGCCGCGCTGCGCGGGACGCAACCGGGCGCGATCAGGCGGCAGTCAGCTCAAACCCGGCGGAGTCACGGATTTTGCCGTTGATCTGAAGGTACAGGCGGTGCGGCCCCGGATGCAGGCGAAAGGTGGTCGCATCCCCCCGCATCATATGCTGTTTGGAGAGGGTCAACGGAGCATCGGGCGCCACCCTCCCCTGTCTGAGCTTGAAAACCTTGCGGCCCGGCCGGCCCGAGGGGCGGTGAAATTCGAGGATATAATCGATCAGAACCACGCATGTCTCTGGTGCGGTGAGCGTGATCGCCATGTCCAGGGCCTCACCGATCCGGATGATCGGCGAGGCCAGCGTCAGCTCTGCCGTAAGGGTTGCCTCAGGATCATATCCAAGGAGAGCGAAGGCTTGGGGGTGGCCCGCTTTGATCAAGCCCCGAAGGGCATGGCGGGTCAGCCATGCGACCTCTTCCTTCCGCCGCGCCTCGGCCTGCCAGCGGTCAAGCCGTTGCAGCACGGCATCTGCGTCGACCTTGCTGATATCGTTCATGTGATTGGCGACAGACCTTGTGACGAACCTTGCGTCATCCTCGCGCAACCGGTCGAGCAGCGGCAGCGCGCGTGCAATCGGTGTGGTGATGCCGATTCCCCATGGTAGCCTGGGCCGGGTCCCTTCGCTGACCAGACGCCGGACGTGGTAGCTGGGATGGTGCGCCCAGACCTCGAAACGCGCATAGCTATCGTCCGGCCATCGGTTGATGACATGGCGGATCGCGTATTCCATCGAAAAGCGTTGCGTCAGCGCCTCCAGCAGATCCAGCGTGCGATCCCGGTGGTGCTCCAATCCATGCGCGACGGCGTATTCGCCAAGCGGTGCATAGATGAAATCCCCGAAATCCCCATCCCTCCGCGTCGGGTCCAGCGGCGGCGGCAGCGCGGCCTCGATGATCTCTGCCGCATGCGCGAAATCGCTCGGCAAAGCCGGGGCGAGGCATTCAGCGATCCAGGCCATTCGCTGCTTCAGCTCCAACTCCGGAAACCGACCCAGCACCCGGGCTTCAAACTCAGGATCGAAGCCCGGATCGACAGCGCGGAACCGGGCCGCGAGGTCGCCGACCTTTGTCGCGTTGAAAAACAGGTCTTTCAGCGGCGCGCCCTTGGCCATCAGCGTGTCGCTCAGAGCGTTGCGTTAAAGGCGCCGCCGTCCAGCAGGATATTCTGCCCCACCATATACCCCACATAAACCGAGCACATGAAGGCACAGGTGGCCCCGAACTCCTCCGTCGTTCCGATCCGCCCCACGGGGATCGCATCGTTGCGGTTGCTGGCAGCCTGATCTGTGCTGATGCCCTCGCGCTCTGCCGTGATCTCAACCAAGGACGTCGCGCGGTCGGTCTGATGCAGACCGGGCAAGAGGTTGTTGATGATGACACCGTGGGGCGCGACCTGCCGCGCCGTCCCCGCAACATAGCCGGTCAAACCTGCGCGTGCGGAGTTCGACAGCCCCAGCTGCGCGACCGGCGATTTGACAGAGGCCGAGGTAATATTGACCACCCGCCCCCATTCGCGATCAATCATGGCCGGCAAAAGCGCCTTCATCAGCGCGATCGGCGCCAGCATGTTGGCATCCAGCGCCTTGATAAAATCCTCACGATCCCAATCCGGCCAAAAGCCCGGCGGCGGCCCGCCCGCATTGTTGACGAGGATGTCAGGCGAATTGGCGGCCTCCAGGACTTTGGCGCGGCCCTCTTCGCTGGTGATGTCAGCGGCGACAGTCGTGACGGTGACGCCGTGCGCGCGGCGCAGCTCCTCCGCGGTCGCCTCCAGCGCCTCCGCGCCGCGCGCGTTGAGGACGAGATCGACCCCGGCGGCGGCCAGCGCATCAGCACACCCCCTGCCCAATCCTTTGGATGAAGCGCAAACCAGCGCGCGTTTGCCAGCGATACCAAGGTCCATGTCGTCTCCCCCTTGCGGGCACGAGGCCCGGCTATGTTAAAGGCTCAGCCGTTTTCGCAACAATGACGGCAAATCACCTGGGACTTGCCGGTTTGCCGCCACAATCGACGCCTATACCCCTTAGTCATGCCGAACCATCTCGGCAGAGGAAAGGTGCAAAGCGCAATGATTTCTGCAATCGCCAAGCCTGCCGCGTCGATTCCGGTCTTTCGGGCCCGGGACCTGAGCTGTGTGCACGGCGCGAACGAAGGGGATGAATTGACCTTTGCGGATGATTTGATCCCGGATGACACATATTGGTTCTCCGAGGGCGCGGCGCAGGCCCGGCTGGCCGTCGAATCCTCAGAGGCAGGCGACATCTGGGTCGGCGATGAGACCGGCGTCGGAACGCCGGGCGCCTCCATCCACCTTGATAGCTGCCTCACCTTCATGTCACCCGACGGGACAACCAGCGAGGTGCTGGTGCTGGTGGAGGTTGACCCGAACGGCAATGCCGCCGCGGTCTATGCCCTGCCGCTGTCCCCGCTTTCTGCAAAGACGGACTACACGCTAGTCGGAATCGACGCCGAGGACGCGGCGCATAAGTTCGCTGAACTCGCCTGCCTCTCCTTCACCCGTGGGACGATGATCACCATGGCCTCGGGACGTCAGAAACGGATCGAGACGCTACGTGTCGGCGACCGCGTCCTAACCCGTGACAACGGGGCCCAGGCAGTCCGCTGGATCGGCCATTCGACTGTGCGGGCCGTTGGCGAGTTCGCCCCGATCGTGATCACTGCGGGAGCGCTGAGCAACGAGGCCGACCTAATCGTCAGCCCGGATCACCGCCTCTTCATCTATCAACGCGAGGATGCCATCGGCGCAGGCCATCGCGAAGTTCTGGTCAAGGCGCGCCATCTGGTGAATGGCGACACAATCGTCCAACAGGATGGTGGGTTTGTCGAATACTACCAACTGCTGTTCGACGGTCACGAGATCATCTACGCCGAAGGGATCGCCGCCGAGACGCTGCTGGTCGATACACGCAGCCGCCCCGCCCTGCCGCCTGAACTGGACGCAACACTGGCGCGCGCTCTGCCGGAACATACCGCGCGCGCGCATCTCAAGTTCGAGGTTCCCAAGGCGCTGCTGGACACTCCCGATGCCGCAGCGACCCTGCGCCGGGCTTCGGGTCGCACCCTGCCGCACTGAAAGCGCGCTGGGCTGACCCAGAACCGCCAGCTTGCGCCGCATCCCGGCCCCCGCTATATGCCCGCCATGCTGGACACGCCCCCAAACCGCCCGAAATTGCCGCCCGAAATCGCGCGGCGCCGCACCTTTGCGATCATCTCGCATCCGGATGCCGGCAAAACCACGCTGACAGAGAAATTCCTGCTCTTCGGCGGGGCGATCCAGATGGCGGGTCAGGTCCGGGCCAAGGGTGAGGCGCGACGAACGCGCTCTGACTTCATGCAGATGGAAAAGGATCGGGGCATCTCGGTCTCTGCCTCCGCGATGTCGTTTGACTACAAAACCTTTCGTTTCAACCTCGTCGACACGCCTGGCCACTCGGATTTTTCCGAAGATACTTACCGGACGCTGACGGCCGTGGATGCCGCCGTAATGGTCATCGACGGCGCCAAGGGGGTCGAGAGCCAGACCCGGAAATTGTTCGAAGTCTGCCGTTTGCGCGACCTCCCCATCTTGACTTTTTGCAATAAGATGGACCGCGAAAGCCGCGATACCTTCGATATAATTGATGAAATACAGGAAAACCTTGCGATTGACGTGACTCCGGCCTCTTGGCCGATCGGCACCGGCCAGGAATTCATCGGCTGCTATGACATTTTGCGCGATCGGCTGGAACTGATGGACCGCAAGGACCGGAACCGCGTCGCGGAGACGGTCGAGATCAACGGGCTGGACGACCCCGAACTGGCTCGTCACGTGCCCGCGCATCTCTTGTCCAAGCTGGTCGAGGATATCGAAATGGCCAAGGAACTCTTGCCAAAGCTCGATCCTCAATCCGTGCTCGAAGGGCATATGACACCAATCTGGTTCGGCTCTGCGATCAACTCCTTCGGGGTGAAGGAGCTGATGGACGGGATCAGCGCATATGGTCCCGAACCACAGGTACAATCAGCCGAACCACGCAAAATCGCCCCCGAAGAGACCAAGGTTTCCGGCTTTGTTTTCAAGGTACAAGCCAATATGGACCCGAAGCACCGCGACCGGGTTGCGTTCCTCCGCATGGCCTCGGGACACTTTGAACGCGGCATGAAACTAACCCATGTGCGCACCAAGAAACCGATGGCGATCTCCAACCCGGTGCTGTTCCTCGCAGCGGATCGGGAACTCGCCGAAGAGGCTTGGGCAGGCGACATCATCGGCATTCCCAACCACGGCCAGTTGCGGATCGGCGACACGCTGACCGAAGGCGAGGCGCTGCGCGTCACCGGCATTCCTTCTTTTGCGCCGGAACTGCTGCAATCGGTCCGCGCCGGCGATCCGATGAAGGCCAAGCATCTGGAAAAGGCGCTGATGCAGTTCGCCGAAGAAGGTGCCGCCAAGGTATTCAAGCCGACCTTCGGGTCGGGCTTTATCGTCGGCGTCGTCGGGGCGCTCCAATTCGAGGTGCTGGGCAGCCGGATCGAGATGGAATATGGCCTGCCCGTGCGTTTCGATCAGTCGCAGTTCACCTCAGCCAGATGGGTGAAGGGTGATCGACAAGCCGTTGAAAAGTTTGCAGATACCAATAAGCAGCATATCGCCTTGGATCACGACGGCGACGTCGTTTACCTCACCCGGTTGCAATGGGATATCGACCGGGTCGAGCGTGACTATCCCGAGGTCGAGCTGACTGCGACCAAGGAGATGTCGGTCTGAGGTCCCTCGCGTGCTCGGGCTTGCAAGCGCCGGGACGTGGGCGCAATCTACGCGGATGAGCCGCCCCGATGTCACGCCCCAGCACACGCAAACCCCACCTGTGGATGAGTCGGATAACTTTCGCCAAATCAGGAATTTGGAATGGGAATCTCATCCGCTTCCCCTGCCCCCGACAGGCCCGCCGACATGGGGTGTGGTGGCCACGGTGCGCGGCTCGACGACGCAGATCGCACGCTTCATCGCTTGGCACCTCGACCTCGGGGCGCAGAGTGTGTCGATCTATTTCGATGAACCCGACGCCCAGCAGATCAAATCCCTCGCCCATCCGCGCGTAAAGCTCGTCGCCTGCGATGACGCGCATTGGATTCGTCGTCGCACGAGGCCAGAGCAGCACCAGTTGCGTCAGGTGCGCAACGCCACCGAGGAGTGGCGCAACACGCGGCATGAATGGCTGGCACATATCGACGTTGACGAATACCTTCTGCCGCCGTGCCCGATGGACGAAATCCTGCGCGATATTCCCGAGGATTGCGCGTTGCTTCACCTCGACCCGGTCGAGCAACTCGCCGACGGCGATGGCACCGCCTTCAAACGTACCGCCGCCGATGTGGGGTTGAAAAAATCTGACCTCGCGGAGGTTTACCCGACCTTCGGCCCCTACCTGCGCGGCGGGTTCCTCAGCCATCTGGAAGGTAAAAATCTGCTGCGCGCAGGCGGGCGGCCTCGGGCCGACAAGGTCCGGTTCGGCATTCATATGGCGTTCTGGCAGGGCGCCCGGATATCCAACCGGATCACTCTGCCCGACCTGCCCCTCGGTCACGCCCATGCCCCAGATTGGCACAGCTTTCGCGACCATCTATCCTTTCGCCGCGAGAAAGGGTCTTATCGTAACAAGGAGGGAGAGCGTTTCCGCCTTGCCGAATTGCTCGACCTGCTCGAAGAGACCGAGGGCGAAGCTGGGTTCCGCATGCTGTTTGATGAGGTCGCGCGCGCGAGTCCGGAACTGGTCGCCCGTCTTGATGAACGAGATATGTTGCTGCGTTACCCTCTGGATTTAGATCGCGCCCTAGCCCGTTGGTATCCGGAGATAAACACATGACGACCTGGGGCCTGGTCACGACGGTCAAGGCACCGCTGCGCAGCATTCTGGAGTTCGCCGCCTGGCATCTTGAGCTGGGTGCGCACCGCATCTTCCTTTACCTCGACGACCCTGAGGGGCTGGAGCCCGGTACGCTCGATGTCCTTCGCGATCATCCGAAATTGCGCCCGATGCTGACGGACCACCCCTACTGGCGGCAGCGCGGACGCAAGCGCCCAGCCAGGCACCAAGTGCGCCAAACCGCGAACGCGTCGCACCGCTATAATAGCGGCGCGGGCGTCGACTGGCTGGGTCATATCGACGTTGACGAATTTCTCGTGCCCGAGGGGCCTCTCACTCAATTATTGGGCGCCCTGTCCGAGGACTGCCATATCGCCCGCGTTCGCCCGATGGAAGCACTGGCGCAAGAGAACCAAAGCGATCGTTGGGCGTTCAAGACCCTGACACTTGACCGGGACTGCCGCCGTCGCCAATCGCTTGAGGTCTGGCCGACCTACGGCGCTTACATGAACGGCGGTTTCCTCAGCCATGTCGCGGGAAAGATCCTTGTCCGCACCGGGCTTGAGGCCGCCGATTTCCGCATTCACAACGTCTTCTCCGGCGGCGAGGAGAACCCCGGTTCGGTCGAGTTGAGCGGCGCAGCCCTTGCCCATATGCATGCCCGCAACTGGCCCGACTGGCTGGCGCAGTACCGCTTTCGTCATCAAAAAGGCTCCTACCGCGCCGAGTTGAAACCCGACCGGCCCAGAGACAAGGGTGGCCTGACCCTGCACGAGCTCTTTTCCATGATCGAAACGGAGGGCGGCGAGCCAGCCCTGCGGCAATTTTTCGACGAGGTTTGCGCCGCGAATCCTCAGCATCTCAACCGCCTCGCAAAGGCGGGTTTGCTGCGCGAGGTACATCTACCGCTCGACGCGCTGCGGCTAAAGCACTTTCCTGACTGCAATCTCGCTAAATAGCGGTTACTAATTTGACGAAACACGCTTTTTCCGCTATGCCCGCTCCACTCAGGCCGACCTGACGAATATTCAGGGCCATATGGGCGACGGTCGCCCCAGCTGCGCGGGCCAAGACGTGTCCGCAAACAACGGATACGCATGACAAAATTTACTGATCTGAACCTGGACCCCAAGGTCCTGAAGGCCATTTCCGAAGCCGGCTACGAATCGCCGACCCCCATTCAGGCAGGGGCCATCCCCCCCGCCCTTGAAGGCCGCGATGTCCTCGGCATCGCGCAGACCGGGACAGGCAAGACCGCCAGCTTCACCCTGCCGATGATCACGCTTCTGGCAAAAGGTCGCGCGCGCGCGCGCATGCCACGCAGCCTCGTGCTGTGTCCGACGCGTGAACTGGCCGCGCAGGTGGCTGAAAATTTCGACACATATACCAAGCATCTGAAACTGACCAAGGCGCTGCTGATCGGCGGCGTCAGCTTCAAGGAGCAGGATCAGCTGATTGACCGTGGCGTCGATGTTCTGATCGCGACGCCAGGTCGTTTGCTGGACCATTTCGAGCGTGGCAAACTGCTGTTGACCGGCGTGCAGATCATGGTCGTGGACGAAGCGGACCGCATGCTCGACATGGGCTTTATCCCCGACATCGAGAAGATCTTCAGCCTGACGCCATTTACCCGCCAGACGCTGTTCTTCTCGGCCACCATGGCGCCGGAGATCGAGCGGATCACCAATACCTTCCTCTCCGGCCCCGCCCGTGTCGAAGTGGCGCGTCAGGCTACGACGAGCGAGACGATCGAACAGGGTGTTTTCATGTTCAAGGCTTCGCGCAAGGATCGCGAAGGCAGCGAAAAGCGCCGGCTGCTGCGTGACATCATCGAGTCCGAGGGTGCGGAGTGCCGCAACGCCATCATCTTTTGCAACCGCAAGACCGACGTGGATATCACCGCGCAATCGTTGAAGAAATACGGGTACGACGCAGCACCGATCCACGGCGATCTGGAGCAATCACAGCGGATGAAGACCCTGGACGGGTTCCGCGATGGCTCGCTTCGCTTCCTTGTGGCCTCCGATGTGGCGGCGCGTGGGCTCGACATTCCCAACGTAAGCCATGTGTTCAACTTTGACGTTCCGTCGCACGCCGAAGACTACGTGCACCGGATCGGTCGCACTGGCCGCGCCGGTCGCAAGGGCAAGGCGATGATGATCTGCGTTCCCAAGGACGAGCGGAACCTGGGGGACATCGAAGCGCTGGTTGGCAATACGATCCCGCGCATCGACCTGCCGAATGGTCAGAAGAACGCTCCGGCGCCTGCCGAGGCGGGTGAAGAGGTCAAGGAAAAGCCCAAGCGGACCCGCAGCCGGCGCAAGCCCGCAGCGGAAAAAGATGTCGCTCAGCAGGCTGGCAAAGGGTCCGATGATGCCGTCGAAAAGGCGGATCAGAGCGCTGCGAAACCGGCACCGAACGAAGTCCCCGTCACAGAGCCGAAAGCAGACGACGACGCCAAGAAGGCCGACATCGCGTTGGTGGCCTCCGACGAGCAACCTGCCGAAGCGAAAAGCGAGCCGCGTCGCGATCGCAATCGCCGCCGCGAACGCCATGACGACAACAAGGTTGTGGGCATGGGCGATCACCTGCCCAGCTTTATCGCGCTCAGCTTTGATGAGCGTCGCACGGGTTGAGTCGCATTTGACCTAATCTCCGCCCCTGCCCGGGCGCTCCTTAAACTTTGGGCAGGGTCGATCTGCCATCATCTGTCGCAACGACATTGATGATGGCCCCAGCACATGCCCCTGTCTCACGAATTGAAAATCCTTCGGGAACGCCGGTTCGAACGCACTCGCGTGAACCTGCGCGGTACGGCGCTGTTCAGCGACACCTCTGTCGCGGTCAAGATCATCGATCTCTCATATAGTGGCGCGCGGCTCGAATTTCCGCTGCACGCATCGGTCTATCAATCGAGGGGAATGACTGGGCTGCGGATCGTCGATATCCTGCACCTCGGGATAATGTGGCGCTGGTCCCGCGGGCGGATGGCCGGTGTCGAATTTATCTCACCAACCCAGCTACGCGACGCGATTTCTCACCTGATGGCGACGCGTGAATGAGCACGGTTGGATGTCGTGTCGAGGCTAACTCGCGCGTGCGGTCCGGATATGAGGCAGGCACGGCATCTCGGATGCCCCTTGCCCCTGGCCTCAAGTCAACCGGCTGACAACCACAGTGACTTCGGGCTTCTTGCCGATTTCGTCCTGCGCGGACTGGCGCACGACGCGGCGCAGGCCTTCTTCCAACTTTTTGTCGTCCGACAGCATCTTTTTCCCCGCACGGTTGAGGAATTGGCTGAGGTCTTCTTCCAGCACCTCTTGCAACGCGGCACGGGAACGACCGGTTTCCGGCAGCCCCATCAGATCGCACCAAGGCTCACCCAGGGGTTCGTCGCCCTCATCCAGCACCACAGTCACGGTCACATGGCCATTCAGCGCCATGCGGATACGGTCCCGCACGATGCCGTCCAGCGCGCCGACCTGAACCGACCCATCGAGATAGGTGCGCCCGGTTTCCACGTATTCCACGATTTCAGGGGCATTGCCCGAGAGGGAGACCATCGTGCCGTTGACCGCTAGCACGCCCTTGCGGCGGCTTTGCTCGGCGAGCTTTGTGTGTTCGCGCAGGTGCCGGTGTTCCCCGTGCATCGGGATCACGATCTGCGGGTTCACCACCTCATGCATCTTGGCGAGGTCAGGCCGGTTGGCGTGGCCCGAAACATGGTAAAGGCCCGATGTATCATCGACCACATCCACGCCCAGTTCGGAAAAGGAGTTGATGACGTGGATCACGCCCTTTTCGTTGCCCGGAATGGTCTTGGAAGAGAACAGGAAGGTATCGCCCGGTTTCAACGACAGCCCCATATGCTTGCCCCGTGCCAGTTGAGCAGAAGCCGCGCGGCGTTCGCCCTGCGATCCGGTGACGATCAGCATCAGGTTCTCGCGGGGAATGTTGCGTGCGTCCTCGGGCGAGATGACAAGCGGAAAGTCAGATAGCACACCGGTCTTTATGGAGGCTTCGATCATCCGGCGCATCGCGCGGCCCAGCAGGCAGATCGACCGCCCCGCCGCGACGCCCGCGTCAGCCAGCGTCTTTACGCGCGCCACGTTCGACGCAAAGGTTGTCGCCACGAACATACCTGTCGAGTCATTGACGAGCTGGGTGATTTCCGGCCCCACCACAACTTCGGAGCGACCCGCATGCGGGGTGAAGACATTGGTGGAATCGCAGACCAGCGCGCGCACGCCGGTCGATGCGACTTCGCGCCAAAGGTCCTCGTCAAAGGCCTCTCCGACCAGCGGAGTCACGTCGAGCTTGAAGTCGCCGGTGTGGATGACCCGCCCTTCGGGGCTGTCGATGACAAGGGCCGAACTTTCGGGAATCGAATGCGAAATCGGCAGGAAGCCGACGCGGAACGGTCCCGCTTCCAATTGCTCGGGCCAGGCGTTGGCGACGGTGACGGCCTTGTCGCCGTGTCCGTATTCCGCCAGCTTGCCGCGCGCGATATTCGCGGTAAATGCACGGGCATAGACCTTGGGCGAACCGAGCCGATCGAACAGATGACCGATGGCCCCGACGTGATCTTCGTGGGCGTGGGTGATGAATACCGCCTCAAGCTGATCGCGCCGCTGTTCCAGCCAAGTGATGTCGGCAAAGATCAGATCGACACCCGGCGTCGTATCCATATCGGGAAAGGCAACGCCGATGTCGACGAGGATCAGCCGCTCTTCTCCGGGTGCGCCGTAGCCGTAGACATAGGCGTTCATGCCGATTTCCCCGGCACCGCCGAGGGGGAGATAGATCAGCCGATTTGTGGTCATATATTACCCTGCTCGCGGTTGTAATCATAGATGATCCGCAGCCCGTGGATCGTCAGGAATTCGTCGAATTCATCGTAGAGGGTATCGCCCTGACCGAACAGCGGCGCAAGGCCTCCGGTGGAAATAACCTTCATCGGATGGTCATATTCCTCCATGATTCGGTCGCAGATGCCGCGGACCAGCCCGACATAACCCCAGAAGACGCCCGATTGCATGCAGGTCACGGTGTTGGTGCCGATCACTTTTTGCGGCATGGTCACGTCGACGTGCGGCAGGGCGGCGGCCATTTCATGCAACGCCTGCAAGGACAGGTTGACCCCCGGCGCGATGGCCCCGCCGACATAGGCGCCGTCATGCGCGACCACATCGAATGTCGTTGCGGTGCCGAAATCCACGACGATCAGGTTGCCGCCATAGCGATCATAGGCTCCGGCAGAGTTCACCAGCCGGTCCGGGCCGACGACGGTGCCTTCGTCCACGCGCGGCTGTGTGGGCAACAGGCACTCCGGCTTGCCGACCACTAGCGGGCGACAGCTGAAGTACCGATCCGCCAGGACCCGCAGGTTGAAGACGACACGCGGCACAGTGGTCGAGATCATCACCGCGTTGATGTCCATGGGGATCCGGTGGTGCAACAGCAAGGCCGAAAGCCAGACGTAATATTGATCTGCGGTGCGCTGATGCTCGGTCGCCGTCCTGAGCGTGCACAGAATTTCCTTTCCGTCCCAGACGGAAAAAACCGTATTCGTATTACCGCAATCAATGGTGAGCAGCATCGCGCCCTCCTGTCAGAAGAAGATGTCAGCCGCCGCGATCCCCTGGCGACCGGCGTTGGTAGTGAGGATCAATTGCCCATTGTCATCAATCGTCTCGAAGGTGCCTGTCACCTCGCTGGTGCCGGTGCGGGCGGTCAGGACCGTGCCCAGCCCAGCCGCACGCTGCAGCCATTGCGTGCGGATCGGCGTAAAGCCATAGGTGATGAACTGCGTTTCATATCGCGCGAAAGCGGGTGCAAGTAGACTGAGGAAGTCCTGCGGGCTGGGCGGCGGGCCGGCCTCGCTCAACGCGACAGGCCGCAGGGCGCGCGGCTCGACCTCCTTGGGCTGGGGAGCCTGTACCAGATTGACGCCGATGCCGATCGAGGCACCCGAGACGTAGCCGCCCGATTGCATCGATTCCAGCAAGATCCCTGCCAGCTTGCCCCCGTTCAACAGCACGTCGTTCGGCCACTTCAGGCTTAGCCCTGCCACCCGTCCCGTGGCGGCGACGCAAGCGTCAAATAGCGCAAGGGAAGCGATGAAGCTGCGCAATGCGATCCGGTCGGGTTTGTCGGAAGTTGGCAGGATCAAGCTCACCGCAAAATTTCCCGGCGGCATGGCCCATGGCCGCCCACGCCGCCCGCGCGCCGCCGTCTGGTTCAGCGCGAGGACCCAAAGCGGACGCGTGACACCCGAAGCGAACTGCCGCTGCGCTTCGTCGAGGGTGCTGTCGGTTGTATCGAGGATGAGCTTGTCGTGACCGTCGGGCCACGACGGAAACGCGCTCATGACCCTAGTTGACCAGCGAGGCTGCGGCCGCCTGCGCCACGCCGTCGATCCCGAACAGGTTGATGACCCCAAGGATCATCACTGCGGCCGAGCCCATCAGCAGCACCCACAGGACCGGAGAGCGATCACTGTCCATCTGTGTGCCTTCGGTTCCGAAGTACATGAAAAAGACAATCCGCAAGTAGTAATAGGCCCCGATGGCCGAGGCGACTGCCGACAGCACGACCAGCCAGATCAGACCCGCGTCCACACCCGCTTGCCAGACACCCAGCTTGGCAAAGAAGCCCAGCATCGGCGGTACACCCGCGAGGGAGAACAGCAGAACGAGCATCGCCAGCGCCTTGGCCGGTTCGCTTTTCGCGTAGAGGTTGAGGGAGGCGATGTCAGTTACCGGTTCGCCGTCACGCTGCATCGACAGGATAAAGGCAAAGGTTCCGACGTTCATCGTCACGTAGATCGCAAGGTAGGTCAGCATCGCGCCGACCCCCAGTTGCGTCCCCGCCGCGAGGCCAATGAGCGCGTAGCCCATATGCGCGATGGAGGAATAGGCCATCAGCCGCTTGATATTGGTCTGCCCGATGGCGGCAATCGCGCCGAGGAACATCGACAGGACCGACAGCAAGGCAACGATCTGCTGCCAGTCCCCGATGATGCCGCCAAAGGCGTCGTACATCACGCGGGCGAACATCCCCATGGCCGCAACCTTGGGTGCGGTGGCGAAAAAGGCGGTGATCGGGGTCGGTGCGCCTTCATAGACGTCCGGGGTCCACATATGGAACGGCACGGCAGAGACTTTGAACGCAAGGCCCGCCAACATGAAGACCACCCCGAACAGCAGCCCTAGCGGCGCCTGCCCATCACCTGTCGCGGCGATGATCCCGGAAAACAACGTCGTCCCGGAGAAGCCGTAGACCAGCGACGCGCCATACAGCAGCATGCCCGAGGACAGCGCGCCAAGGACGAAGTACTTCAGGCCCGCTTCGGTCGAACGCACGGAGTCGCGCCGCAGCGAGGCGACGACGTATAGCGCGAGCGACTGCAATTCGAGCCCCATGTAGAGCGCCATGAGGTCCCCGGCGGAGACCATGACCATCATGCCGACAGCCGACAAAGCGACGAGCACGGGATATTCAAAGCGCAGGATACCGCGCCGCTCCATATACTCCTGCCCCATGACCAGCACGACCGCGCCCGAGATCAGCAACGTGACCTTGGCAAATCGCGAGAAGGCATCGTCAACGAACATCCCGCCAAAGGCCGGCGTCGTACCCTGCCCGGTGAAGGCGATCCACAGCGCCAGCAGCGCCATGACGCCTGCCGTCAGCCAGGTCAGCGCCGGCGCCATCTTGTCCTTGCCGGTGTAGACGGCACCGAGCAGCGCGAGCATGGCATAGATCGCCAGCAGGATTTCCGGGAGGATGGTGTTCAGATCGGCCGACATCGGCGGGCTCCCTTAGTGCGACGCGGCGGCGACCTGCGCATCGCCCAGGCGATCCGCGGCGGCCAGCGCCGTATTGTGATCCGCGATCAGCGCCCCGACAGAGGGGCCGATCACATCGGTAACGAGGCTGGGATAGACGCCCAGCAGCAGGGTCATGACGACCAGCGGCGCGAAAATCCACTTCTCGCGCGCGGTCATGTCGGTGATCGCTTTCAGGCTCTCCTTGATCAGGTCGCCCATGACGACCCGGCGATAAAGGTAGAGCGCATAGGCCGCCGACAGGATCACGCCCGATGTCGCGAACAGAGCCACCCAGGTGTTGACCTGGAAGATGCCCATCAGCACGAGGAATTCCCCGACAAAGCCACTGGTGCCCGGCAGGCCGACATTGGCCATTGTGAACAGCATGAAGAGCATCGCGTAGACCGGCATCCGCGTGACGAGGCCACCATAGGCGTCGATATCGCGGGTGTGCATCCGGTCGTAGATCACGCCGACGCAAAGGAACAGTGCCCCCGAGATGAAGCCATGGCTGATCATCTGGAAGATCGCCCCGTCCACGCCCTGCTGGTTCATCGTGAAGATGCCCATGGTGACGTACCCCATATGCGCGACGGACGAATAGGCGATCAGCTTCTTCATGTCCTCCTGCACCAGCGCGACGAGGCTGGTGTAGACGATGGCGATGGCCGACAGCCAGAACACCAGCGGGGTCAGCACATCCGCCCCGACCGGGAACATCGGCAAGGAGAACCGCAGGAACCCGTAGCCCCCCATCTTGAGTAGGATCGCCGCCAGCACGACCGAGCCAGCCGTCGGGGCCTGAACGTGCGCATCCGGCAGCCAGGTGTGCACCGGCCACATCGGCATCTTGACCGCAAAGCTGGCAAAGAAGGCGAGGAACATCAGTGTTTGCATCCCGCCGATGACCTGCACGCCGAGGATCGAGAAAGACTCGGACGCGAACTGATGCGCCATCAGCGTCGGAATGTCCGTGGTGCCCGCGTCCGCGAACATCGCCACCATCGCCACCAGCATCAGGACCGACCCGAAGAAGGTGTAGAGGAAGAACTTGAACGACGCGTAAATCCGGTTCGCCCCGCCCCAGATGCCGATGATCAGGAACATCGGGATCAGTCCGGCCTCAAAGAACAGGTAGAACAGCACGAGGTCCAGCGCCATGAAGACGCCCAGCATCAGCGTTTCCAGCAGCAGGAAGGCGATCATGTATTCCTTGACCCGCGTGTTGACGTTCCAGCTGGCCGCGATGGTCAGCGGCATCATGAAGGTCGTCAGCATCACGAAAAGGACCGAAATCCCGTCGACGCCCATCTTGTACTTGAGGCCCATCAGCCACTCGCGCTCTTCGACGAACTGGAATCCGGTGTCGGCGGCGTTGAAGTCGAACAGGATGAAGAGCGAGACGAGGAACGTCAGCGTCGTGGCGATCAACGCCACCCACTTGGCGTTACGCTGACCGGCCTCGTCCTCACCGCGTAAAAAGATGGCGAGGATCAGCGCGGCAATCGCCGGCAGGAAGGTGACGATAGAGAGAAGGTTGCTCATTATTCCGCCCCTCCGGTCATCGTCATCCACGTCACCAGAAGCGCGATGCCGATCACCATGGCAAATGCATAGGTGAAGATGTAGCCGGACTGCGCCCGCCCCGCGAGGCGGGTAAAGAACGGGATGATCCCCATGGCAAGGCCGTTCAACCCGCCGTCGATGATCTTGCCGTCGCCGCGCTTCCACAGATGCTTGCCGATCCAGAAGGCCGGGCGCACAAAGATCGCGGCGTAGATTTCATCAAAGTACCATTTGTTCAGCAGGAACAGGTAGAGCGGACGGTTCGCCCCGGCCACGCGTGCCGGCATTGTCGGGCTCCAGATATAGAACCAGAGCGCGGTGACGAGACCGATCAGCATCGCGACAAAGGGCGAGATCTTGACCCAGACCGGCGCGTGGTGCGCGTCGTCCATGACGTGGTTTTCCGGCGCCATGTAGATCGCACCCTGCGGTGCCATACCGCTACCGGCGGCGGTCGCTGTGGCGTGATCTTCCGCGGGGGTCGCCGGGGCGTGGCTGCCCTCGGTCACCGTGTCTTCGGTCAGGCTTTCGACAACCTCGGTACCATTGCCCTCAACTGCGCCTTCGGTGGCGGCGACGACGCCCTCACCGTGGCTGTCATCGGCCTCACCATGGGCCTCGGCCGTCTCATGCACCGGAATGCCAAAGAAGCGATTTACCTGCGCGTGATCGCCAAAGAACGACCCGAACCAAAGCATGCCCGAGAAGATCGCGCCAAGCGCCAGCACCCCGAGGGGGATCAGCATGACCATCGGGCTTTCATGTGCGTGATCGTGGGTGTGCTTGTCGCCGCGTTGCTTGCCGTAAAACGTCAGGAACATCAGGCGCCACGAATAGAAGGAGGTCATCAGCGCCGCGATCACCAGCATCCAGAAGGCATAGCCCCCCGCCGTGCCAGCCCAGGCGCTTTCGATGATCGCGTCCTTGCTGAGGAACCCGGCGAAACCGATGTGGGTCAGCGGAATGCCGACGCCAGTGATGGCCAGCGTCCCAATCATCATCGCCCAGAAGGTATAGGGGATCTTCTTGCGCAAGCCACCGTAGTTCCGCATGTCCTGCTCGTGGTGCATCGCGTGAATGACCGAGCCCGCGCCGAGGAACAGCATCGCCTTGAAGAAGGCGTGGGTGAAGAGGTGGAACATCGCGGCGGAATAGACGCCGACACCGGCGGCAACGAACATATAGCCGAGCTGCGACATGGTCGAATAGGCGATCACGCGCTTGATGTCGTTCTGTACCAACCCGATGGTGGCGGCGACAAAGGCGGTGGAGGCCCCGAGGAAGACGATGATCGTCTTGACGTCCGGCGCGAACTCGACCAGCGGCGACATGCGGCAGATCATGAAGACCCCCGCCGTCACCATGGTCGCCGCGTGGATCAGCGCCGACACCGGGGTCGGGCCTTCCATCGCGTCGGGCAGCCAGGTGTGCAGGAACAATTGCGCCGATTTGCCCATGGCACCGATGAACAGCAACAGCACGATGATTTCGGTCGCGTCAAAGCTCCAGCTCAGGAACTGCAGATTGACGCCGGAGAGGCGCGATGCATCGGCAAAGATGTCGTCCAGCATGATGCTGTCGGTCAGGTAGTAGAGCCCGAATATCCCGAGCGCGAAGCCAAAGTCCCCGACCCGGTTGACCACGAAGGCCTTGATCGCGGCGGCATTGGCGGAGGGCTTGCGGTAGTAGAACCCGATCAGCAGGTAGGAGGCGACCCCGACCCCTTCCCAACCAAAGAACATCTGCACGAGGTTGTCGGAAGTCACCAGCATCAGCATCGCGAAGGTAAAGAAGCTGAGGTAGGCGAAGAACCGGGCGCGGTAGCTTTCCTCGCCCTCTTTGAAGTTCTCATCATGCGCCATGTAGCCAAAGCTGTAGAGATGCACCAAAGCCGACACAGTGGTGACGACGATCAGCATGATCGAGGTCAGCCGGTCAAGGCGAATACCCCAGGACGTGGAAAGCGTGCCGCTTTCGATCCAGCGCAACAGCTCGATGTGCTGGGTCTGCTCGGGCGTGGTGAAAAAGACGATCCACGACAGGACACAGGCGAGGAACAGCAGCCCCGTGGTGATCCATTGCGCACCCTGAATGGTGATGAGGCGCCAGCCGAACCCGGCGATCAGCGCGCCAATGAGCGGGGCAAAGAGGATGATCGAGACCATGGTTTCAGCCTTTCATCACGTTGACGTCTTCGACCGCGATCGTGCCGCGGTTGCGGAAGAAGCAGACGAGGATGGCGAGGCCGATGGCGGCCTCTGCGGCGGCGACCGTCAGAACGAACAGGGTGAACACCTGCCCGGCGAGATCCCCAAGGTAGGACGAGAAAGCCACCAGGTTGATATTCACTGCCAGCAGCATCAATTCGATGCTCATCAACAGGATGATGATGTTCTTCCTGTTGAGGAAGAGCCCGAAAATCCCGATGACGAACAGCGTCGCCGCAACCGTCAGGTAATGTTCAATACCGATCATCCCAGTCCCCTCAGACCTTCGCGTTTCTTGTTTTCCGGGTCCGGATCACCGCCCGGCCCCGTGACGGTTCAGACCGTCAGATCTTGCAACCGGACCGCGCGACGCCACCGAGGCCCGAGCGCGGTCAGCGCCTCTTCAGAGGCCCTGCCCCGGCTTGACGTCCTTCAGCTCCATCGCCTTGGCCGGATCACGCCACATCTGGTGCAGCACGTTCTGGCGCTTGACGTCAGTGCGATGGCGCAGCGTCAACACGATGGCCCCGATCATCGCGACCAGCAGCACGAGACCCGCCAGCTGGAACAGGATGAAATAGCGATCATAGATCAACAGCCCCAGCCCGCTGGTATTCCCGCCCTCGGGGGCGATGGCCAGGCGGTTCGCCTCGGCCATTTCCGACGCCTCCCAAGAGCCGAAGGCCAAGCCGAACTGCATCAGCAGGATCACCCCGATCAACAGGGCGAGCGGCATGTACTTCGCCATCTCGGCCTTGAGCGCCGAAAAGTCGATATCCAGCATCATCACGACAAACAGGAACAGCACCGCGACCGCGCCGACATAAACGATGATCAGCAGCATCGCGATGAATTCAGCCCCCAGCAGGACAAACAGCCCCGCCGAAGACAGAAAGGCAAGGATCAGCCAAAGCACCGAATGCACCGGATTGCGGCTGACCACGGTGAACAGGCCACCGACCAGCGTCGAGATGGCGAACAGGTAAAAGGCCAGTGACATGACGGTCATTCGGCGTTCCCTTCCTTGTCGGCGTCGTCGCGATCTTTCATCACGTCGTTCGCGATTTCACCCGCCTTGGTCATCGCGGGTATTCCGGCAAACATCGACATCTGCGTGATGCATTCACCGATTTCCTGCTTCTTCGCACCAATTTCCAGCAAGTGACGGACGGTCATGCGGATCTGTGCCTCGGCATGAGCCCCTTGCATGGTCAGGCCAGCCAACGTCAGGAAAAGGCGGGTCTTGGCGTCCAGCCCTTCCTTGTTGACCGTGTTGCCAAAGGCCATCTCCATCCATTCCTTGGGCATCGTTGGCCAAAGGCTGTCGAACCCCTTGGGGGTGAATGTCTCAAGCGCCGGGTTCATGGATTTCATCATGTCCTGCGCCTGAGCCATCATGACTTCGAACGGGGTTTTCTGATCACTCATGAACGGACCCTTCCGGCTGCCCCGCGGTGCGGGCAGACATCGCGCCCGCGCGACGCACAGGTCCGCGCGCCGTCGCGTCAGTCAACATATTTTGGTCGGCAAGATTCATCGGTAAGGCGCGTCGATTTCCAGGTTGCGGGCAATCTCGGCCTCCCAACGGTCGCCATTGGCGAGCAGCTTGGCCTTGTCGTAGAACAGTTCTTCGCGGGTCTCGGTGGCGAATTCGAAATTCGGCCCCTCGACGATGGCATCGACCGGGCAGGCTTCCTGGCAGAATCCGCAGTAGATGCATTTGGTCATGTCGATGTCATAGCGCGTGGTGCGGCGCGAGCCGTCCTCACGGGGTTCCGCGTCGATGGTGATCGCCTGCGCCGGGCAGATCGCCTCGCACAGCTTGCAGGCAATGCAGCGTTCTTCGCCATTGGGATAGCGGCGCAACGCATGTTCACCGCGAAAACGCGGCGACAGCGGGCCCTTTTCATGCGGGTAGTTCAGCGTCGCCTTGGGTTTGAAGAAGTACTTGAAGCCCATCTTGAACCCCTGCCAGATATCAAACAGCAGGAAGTATTTCGCCGCACGGGTATAGTCGACTTGTTGCGTCATATCAGCCTCCAATCGCCCAACGGGCATAGGCCCCGCCGAGGAGTTCGAATTTCGCGAGGAATGCGACAATCACCACCCAGACCAGCGACAGCGGCAGGAAGACCTTCCAGCCGATCCGCATCAACTGGTCATAGCGGAAACGCGGCACGATGGCCTTGACCATGGCAAAGACAAAGAACACCAACAGAATTTTGCCCAGGAACCACAGGAACCCGTCCGGCAGCCCCGGAATGGGTGACAGCCAGCCGCCGAGGAACAGCAGCGAGGTCAACGCACACATCAGCACGATGGCGAAATATTCACCGATCATGAACAAAAGGAACGGGGTTGAGGAATATTCCACCTGATAGCCGGCAACCAGTTCGGATTCCGCCTCCGGCAGGTCGAACGGCGGACGGTTGGTTTCCGCCATGGCCGAGATCAGGAAGAGGAACAGCATCGGGAAGTGCGGCAGCCAGTACCAGGAAAAGATGCCAAAGCGTCCATCCTGCGCCGCCACGATATCCCCGAAATTCAAGGACCCCGTGGTGATGATCACACCGATGATGATCAGGCCGAGCGAGACCTCGTAGGAGATCATCTGCGCCGCAGAGCGCAGCGAGCCGAGGAACGGATATTTCGAGTTGGAGGCCCAGCCCCCCATGATCACGCCGTAGACTTCAAGCGAGGAGATCGCCATCACGTAAAGGATCGCGACGTTGATATCAGCCAGAACCCATGTCGGGTTGAACGGAATCACGGCCCAGGCAATCAGCGCGAGGGTAAAGGACAAGAGCGGCGCGAGGAAAAAGACGAACTTGTCCGCGCCCGCTGGCACCACGATTTCCTTGGTGATGTATTTGCCGAAATCCGCGAAGGATTGCAGCAGGCCAAAGATGCCAACGACGTTCGGCCCCTTGCGCAACTGGACCGCCGCCCAGATCTTGCGGTCCGCGTAGAGCAGGAAGGCCAGTGCCACCAGCAAGGGCACCACCAGCAGCAGAACCTGACCAAGCGTCAGAAGCAGGATGCCCATGGGGTGCGTGGTAAAGAAGTCAGCCATTGGTCCTCACACCGTCGGTATTCCGTTGATCTTGCAGTTCTCGACCGTCACTTCGGCGTCGATCGTGCGCAACCCGGCGGGGATCGCCGCCGAGATGGTATAAATCGCATCTGCCTGCCAGAGGCCAGAGACTTCGGCAGTTTTTGTGCGCAAATGACGCGCGAATCCAAAGCCACGGATCAATGTGTACTGCGCCGCGGCACATTCTGCGTAAGTTGAGACGTCTTCAGCACCGCGCGCGCCACGCATCTTGACGTGAAATGCCACGAGGTCATTGTCCAAGAGCCGGGTCTCGATCCCCTCGTAGCGCGCGCTGTCCGGCGCGCCCGTCGCGACCGGCGCCGCACCTGTGACGTCTCCGGCCGGAGTGCAGGCGGCCAGGGCCGCCGCGACTATGAGGGACGCGCGGATCACTCAGCCGCGACCGGGGCCGCCGCGCGCGCCGCGGCGTTGGCCGACAGTTCGGCCAGAACCTGGCTTGCGCGTGCAATCGGGTTGGTCAGGTAGTGATCCCGGATGGCGGGCACGAAATGCGCGTCGCCCATGTCGTCCACGGCCACCGGGGCCCAGTCGTTGGACGGCACGGCATCGACCTTCTTGAGGTGCGGAACCGCCGCGATCAAGGCCTTGCGCAACTGCGCGAGGCTGTCGAACGGCAGCGCCTCACCGGTTTCAGCCGACAGCGCGCGCAGGATGGCCCAGTTCTCCTTGGCCTCGCCGGGGGCGAACCCGGCGCGCAAGGCCAGTTGAGGCCGCCCTTCGGTATTTACGAACAGCCCGTTTTCCTCGGTATAGGCCGCGCCTGGCAGGATGACGTCGGCACGGTGCGCGCCGCGGTCGCCGTGGCTGCCCTGATAGATGACAAAGGACCCATCGCCGATTTCGACCTCGTCCGCGCCGAGGTTGTAGACGACGTCCGCGCCGTCAATCGCGGCGCTCAGCCCGCCGTCGGTTACGGCGCCGATGTCCAGCGCGCCGACGCGGCTGGCGGCCGTGTGCAGGACCATGAACTTCGACTCGGTGATTTCGGCAAACTTCATCGCATGGCCCAGGACGGCGGCACCGTCGGCCTCTCGCAGCGCCCCCTGCCCGACGATGACGATGGTGCTCTTGCCAATCGCGTCGCCGTCATGGTTCGCCGTCATCTTGGCCAAGGCAGCGCGGTCGGCCCCGATGTGATAATATTCGTAGGTGAGATCGACGGCCGGCCCGACCACGCCGACCTTGGCGCCGTTCAGCCAGGCCTTGCGAATCCGGGCGTTCAGTACCGGCGCTTCGTCACTCGGGTTGGTGCCGATCAGCATGATTGCATCGGCGGTATCGATATCCTCGATCCGCGCGGTTCCGACGTAGGCCGAGCGGTTGCCGGCCGGCAACCTCGCGCCATCGGTACGGCATTCGACCGAACCGCCCAGCCCCTCAACTAGTTGTTTCAGCGCAAAGGCGGCCTCGACCGGGGCCAGATCACCGATCAGGCCGGCGACCTTGCGGCCCTTCATCGCCTCGGCGGCCTTGCTCAGCGCTTCGGGCCATGTGGCGGGGCGCAGCTTGCCGTTTTCACGGATGTAGGGTTTGTCCAGACGCTGGCGGCGCAGGCCGTCCCAGACGAAACGGGTCTTGTCGGAAATCCATTCCTCGTTCACGCCATCATGGTTGCGCGGCAGGATACGCATGACTTCGCGCCCCTTGGTATCCACGCGGATGCTGGAGCCGAGCGCATCCATCACGTCGATGGTCTCGGTCTTGGTCAGCTCCCACGGGCGGGCGGTGAAGGCGTAGGGCTTGGAGACCAGCGCGCCGACCGGGCAAAGGTCGATGATGTTGCCCTGCAAGTTCGAGTCGAGCGTCTGGTTGAGGTAGGAGGTGATCTCGGCATCCTCACCGCGTCCGGTCTGGCCCATCTGGCTGATCCCGGCGACCTCGGTGGTGAAACGCACGCAGCGGGTGCAGGAGATGCAGCGCGTCATATGAGTTTCGACCAGCGGGCCGAGGTCCAGATCCTCGCTCGCCCGCTTGGGTTCGCGGTAGCGGCTGAAATCCACGCCGTAAGCCATTGCCTGATCTTGCAAATCACACTCGCCGCCCTGATCGCATATCGGGCAATCGAGCGGGTGGTTGATGAGCAGGAATTCCATCACGCCTTCGCGGGCCTTCTTGACCATGGGCGAGTTGGTCTTGACCACGGGGGGCTGTCCCTCGGGCCCGGGGCGCAGATCCTTGACCTGCATCGCGCAGGAGGCGGCGGGTTTCGGCGGGCCGCCGACGACCTCGACCAGACACATCCGGCAGTTACCCGCGATGGAGAGGCGTTCGTGGTAACAGAAGCGCGGAACCTCGATCCCTGCCTGTTCACAGGCCTGAATGAGGGTAAGCTTGGGATCGACCTCGACTTCGTGGTCGTCGATGATGATCTTGCGCAGGTCAGACATGGTCTCTCACTTTGCTTCCGTCTTGCCGGGTTGAGACCGGCTTGTTCTTGTCAGCCGATCCGGGACCGGCGGGCTTGGGTTTCCTCCGGCGCGCAGAGCGCCAGAGGACAGGTCGGGTCGCGGCGCATACCGCATGGCGTCACCGCAGGAAAGCGCCGATCTGGCTGTTCGCGGCCATTTCCATCCGCCCCAGCTTGCACAGGTCTTGCGTCGCCTTCGGGTCGAGCCCCTTGGCGCGCACATAGGCTTCGCCCATCTTGCGCATCCGGGCCTTTTCCGCGTCGCTTTTGCGGTAGGTGTCGATCTCTTCCTTGGTGTAGCCCATGGATTTCGCCTTCCCGGCGAGGTTCCACAAAAAGGCCAGCCCCTTGGCGGTGCGGGGCTTCAGTTCGGTGCATTTGTCGCTGATTTCGATCGCCATGGCGACGGCAAACATCTGGTTGTCGATCGCCGGCACGTCGCGCAGCGGCGTTTTGGCAGTCGCGGCGCTCGCTGTGCTCGCCACCAGGGTAAGGATCAGGGCAGTTGTCTTCAGGCGCATGTCGGGTTCCCTTTCTTGCAGCCAGGGACAGCCAAATCGGCCGCCCCATCTGCTGCGCAGATGGGTGTCAGGGGCGTTGTTATGCAATGACAAGCCGCCCAAGACATTGATATGCGGGAAAAACCGCTCATTCCGCCGCAACCCCGCCGGCGTGGTTCTGCCGTTGGCCGAGGTCAAGCACCACGGTCGATCCCGAGAGGTGATATGCGCAATAGCCTACCATCCGGCGCATTCCCCACGCATGACAAGGGCGCCGTTGACGATGGGCAACTGCGCATCCTCAACATCCGGCGACACGACCCAGGTCAGATCGGACCGGCCAAACTGGCGAATGCAATATTCGTTGGCTTTCTGACGAGCAGCTTCGCGCGCACCGATGAGCGACCTGCCCGCGTCATTGACCGTGACGCCAAAGGCCGCACGGTCGTCGCGATTGCGGTCGAGCTTTACCCGGAAGAAATGTCCGTCATAAGCTTCGCGATTGCCGAAAGGATTTCCGCCGTTCTTTGCGCAAGCGCTCAGCGCCGTCATCGCAACGAGGGCAAGGATCAGGGTGCGCGTCATGCCGCGTCTCCGCAATACGGCGCGACAGGGGAGGTCGCGGGTTTCACAACAAGGATCGCACAAGTCATTTGCACACCCCCATCAAGGTCCAGGCGCCATCGATCAGATAGCCGGCCCCATAATACTTGGTCGCGTCAGTTCCGGCCACCGGGCGGGCGATCAGCGCTGCCTTGGCCGGGGTCCAGCCGGGACGATCCACACAGCTGGCCGAGGCAGCGGCAACCGCCTTTTCATGCTCGGCCTCCGTCATCGGGTGGCCGTCGGCGTGATTGACCCGCAGCGCCGGAACGCCGCCATCCACAATGGTGAAGGGCGCATCGACCCGTGTCCCCAGCACCCAGGCATCCGCACGCCGACCCGGCGGTGAGGCCAGCGGCACAAAGGCCACGTCAAACGCGCCCTCGAAGATGTCTACACGAGTTGCCCCCGCCGCGCGGTCAATCCAGCTGTCGCGGATGCTCGCAGGCGTGCAGGCCGCCAGGCCGGCAGCTGCGACGAGACCCATGACGGACACGGAACGGATATGGCGCGACAGGCCCATGGTCATTCGGCCGCCACGGGGATGCGCTTGTGCTTGATACGGTCTTCGATCACATCGCGGAAGTTGCGGATCAAACCCTGGATCGGCCAGGCGGCGGCATCGCCGAGGGCGCAGATGGTGTGCCCCTCGACCTGCTTCGTCACGTCCCAGAGCATGTCGATCTCTTCAGGGTCCGCCTCGCCCTTCACCAGACGCTCCATCACCCGCATCATCCAGCCGGTGCCTTCGCGGCAGGGCGTGCACTGGCCGCAGCTTTCATGCTTGTAGAACTTGGCCAGACGCCAGATCGCCTTGATAATATCGGTCTGCTTGTCCATCACGATCACCGCCGCCGTCCCGAGGCCCGAGCCAAGCTCGCCCCTGAGGTAGTCGAAATCCATGACGGCGTCTTTCATCTTTTCCCCGCGGACACAGGGCACCGACGACCCGCCGGGGATCACCGCCAGCAAGTTGTCCCAGCCGCCGCGAATGCCACCGCAATGCTTGTCGATCAGCTCTTCAAAGGTGATCGACATCGC
Organism: Pseudooceanicola sp.; assembly: GCA_002709085.1. GTDB lineage: Bacteria > Pseudomonadota > Alphaproteobacteria > Rhodobacterales > Rhodobacteraceae > Pseudooceanicola. The sequence goes on from PAPR01000025.1 coordinate 41,834, forward strand.
CTCTTCGACGACGCAGGGGTTATTGACGTGGCCAGAGATCGCGAACAGCTTGGTACCTGCGTTGTTCTCCCGCCCGAAGGAGGAGAACCACTCAGGCCCGCGTCGCAGGATGGTCGGCGCAACCGCAATGGATTCCACGTTGTTCACGGTGGTCGGGCAACCGTAGAGGCCAGCACCGGCCGGGAACGGCGGCTTCATCCGGGGCATGCCCTTGCGCCCTTCGAGCGATTCCAGCAGCGCGGTTTCTTCACCGCAGATATAGGCCCCTGCGCCGTGGTGCAGGTAGATGTCGAAATCCCAGCCGGACTTCGCCGCATTCGGCCCGACGAGGCCCGCGTCGTAGCATTCATCGATCGCGATTTGCAGCGCCTCACGCTCGCGGATGTATTCACCGCGCAGGTAGATGTAGCAGGCGTTTGCGTTCATCGCGAAAGAGGCGATCAGGCACCCTTCGATCAAGGTGTGGGGATCGTGGCGCATGATCTCCCGGTCCTTGCAGGTGCCGGGCTCGGATTCATCGGCGTTGACCACCAAATAGGCGGGACGGCCATCGCTTTCCTTCGGCATGAAGGACCACTTGAGCCCGGTCGGGAAGCCAGCGCCCCCCCGGCCCCGCAGACCCGAGGCCTTCATCTGGTCGATGATCCAGTCGCGACCCTTCTGGATAATGCCAGCGGTTCCATCCCAATGGCCACGGGCCTGCGCGCCCTTGAGCGAGCGGTCGTGCATCCCGTAGAGATTGGTGAAGATGCGGTCCTGATCCTTGAGCATGCTCTACCCTTTGTTATCCCGGCCTTGGCCATTCTGGCGCGCGCGCCAAATTTGTGTCGCTACCACCAGCGCCCAGACAAAGGCGGCGATGGCGAGAAAATCAATCAGAAGCGCATAGCGTCCCGGCAGTCCCAATCGGGGTCCGATCACCTGCGCCGCGATCCAGAGCAGCATTGCCCCGGCGATCACCAGCGCCACCATCCGGCCCTTTCTCGCGTTTGCCTGATCCTGATCAGTCATATGTTGCCTCAATAGACGCCGCCATCAGAGGCGCGCTTTGAGAATTCGGTTTCGCCACCGGCGGCAAGCGTCTTGGCCTGCTCGACCCAGGTGTCGCGCATCACGCGGCCCTTGGCGCCTTTGACGTTCTGTTCGACCCAGGCCGCCTCGTCCGCTGTCCAGGTCGCGATCTGATCAAAGTGGTAGTAGCCCGCCGTATTCAGCGCGGCGTTCAGCTTGGGGCCTACGCCCTTGATCCACCTCAGATCATCCGCGCCGCCTGCGCGTGGTGCGGCGAGGCCCTCGGGCTTTGTCCCTGCGGCGATGGCGGCGGTTTCATCGGCGACCACCGGCACAGCGGCCGGGGGATCCGCAGGGGTGGCGATGTTGGTGCCGCCCTCGGACTGGATGTCGGCGATACCCTCTTCGGCAATTTTCGGTTCGGCGGTTGGCGTGGGCTTAGCGGTTGGCGTTTCCACGGATTTTGTCGCGACGGGCGCGTCGGCGTCGGAAGGCGCGTCGTCGGGGGCAGCTTTGGCGGCGGAATTGGTTTCATGCGCCACAGTATCTGCAGAGGTGGTCTTGGCAGGCGTCTCAGGCGCTGATTCGGCCAGCTCAGCTTTGACAGACCCGTCCGTGTCCGCCGTGGAATCGGCCTTGGCTACAGCAGGCTTTGTCGGTGGGGTCGGTGAATCCTCAGTCCGGGCTCCGCTTGCTGGCGAGGGTGTCGTCGTGCCTTCGCTGGCCGTGCCATTCAGACCTGCCTGACCCGCGTCCGTCGAGGAGACGGGCGTCACGCTTTCGCTTGGTCCCTGCGAAGGCTCATCCGGCGTCGTCGCCGGCGGCTCTACCGGTTCAACCTCTGGTGCAGCGGGGGCGGTGGTCGGGACGGTCGAGACCGGCGGAACCGAAGGGGTCACCGCGCCGGGGGTCGTCGCAGTGCCCGTCGATTGCGCGCTTGTCGAGCCGGTCGATTGGCCGGTCATCGTCATGGTCGCGTCATCACCACCGCACAGGAAGCGAGTGAGCAAGATGCCCACGCCCGCGGCAATTACAACGGCAAGGATCAGGACAAAGAGGAACCACATCGCACCAGTCATCAGCACGAGAGCGACAATGCCCACGAATGCAGCGATGACCCAGCAGATCATTTTGCAATTATTGCCCATCTGTCCGTCCCCTTAGCTGTCAGTGTTTCAGTCGTAGACGTCGCCTTTTTTCACCCGACCGGAAAATTCGGTGGACCCGCCATCCGCGAGGATACGGGCTTGTTCGACCCATTTGTCGCGGCTGGCGCGGCCCTTGAACCCCTTGAGGTTGAGATCGACCCAGGCCAGTTCGGCTTCCGTGAACCGCGCGATCTGATCGAAATGGTAGATACCCATGTCGTTGCACATCTTTTCCAGTGCAGGACCGATGCCCTTGATCTGCTTGAGGTTATCTGCGCCACCTTCGCGCGGAGCGCTCAGAGCCGCGGGCTTCGTGCCCTCCGACGCGGCGCTGTCCGCTACGACGCTGCCGCTTCCGGTGCTCTTTGGCGCGGCACTCTCCGGCGCGGGATTTTCGGTCGGCTTGCCCCCTGCCCCGGTCGCTGTCGATTTGGCATCCGGCGCGGTCGCTTGGGTTTCAGCGTGAGAAGTCGTCGTATCCGCCTCCGGCGTGGTCGCATCGTCCGTCGCCTCGACCTCGGGATCGGTGGCGGTCTCCGCGCCCTTCACCTGGCTTGTCGCCTCGGGTACCGGGTCGCTCTCACCGGAGGACACGGTTGCGCCGTCGCCTTCAGGCTCGCGCTTGGAGATGGGCCGCGCTTCGGAATCGGCCTGCGCCTCCTGCTCCGTCACCCCGGTCTTGTCGGCGGGCGCACCCTCGGCAGGCCGGGGCTCATCGCGAAGCGCACCGCCCCTCGGGTCCTCGACTGCCGGCGCCTCGGGGCGCGCCGTGTTCAACCAGGGAGTCAGGATGGGAACTTCGCTGCCATCGATCCGCTTGACCGTATCGCCCAGCTCTGTCGCCAGCGCGACGGAGGCGTTGTGCTGCGTGCGCCCGCTTTCGTATTCGGTCAGCGACGTGAGGCCCTTGAGCGGCTCGGCGGCGTAGCGTCCGTTCTGCGGACCCGGCGTAGGCACCTTGCCCGCCGCCAATTCCGCGATGATCTCGCGCAGGCGGTCGGCGGTCAGATCTTCGTAGTAATCCTTGCCAATCTGGGCCATCGGCGCGTTGGCGCAGGCCCCGAGGCATTCGACCTCTTCCCATGAGAACTTGCCATCAGCGGAAACCTGATGCGCCTTGGGGGCGATCAGTTCCTGACAGACCGCCACGAGGTCTTCGGCGCCGCAGATCATGCATGACAGGGTGCCGCAAATCTGGATGTTCGCAATGGACCCGACAGGTTGCAGCTGAAACATGAAGTAGAATGTCGCGACTTCAAGCGCCCGAATATAGGCCATGCCCAGCATCTCGGCGATATGTTCGATCGCCGGACGGGTCAGCCAGCCCTCCTGCTCCTGCGCGCGCCACAACAGCGGAATGATGGCCGAGGCCTGACGGCCCTCGGGGTATTTCGTCACCTGCGCCTCGGCCCATTTCTGGTTTTCCGGGCTGAAGGCAAAACTGGCCGGTTGGTCTTTGTGAAGGCGACGCAGCATCAGGCACAGGCTCCGGTCGTCAGTTGGACACTACCGTCTTCAAGACGGACGGCCTGCTTGTTGGCGATCTTGTAGGCGGTCATTTCGAGGACTTGCTGGCGGCTCATGCCCGTCTGGATTTCGACCGGCAGGTAATCCTTTTCGCTGCGCATCTTGCACCCGACCGAAGCGACAGCCGCATCATAAGAGGTTACGGCATCCAGCGGCACGCCCTGCGGCGGCATCGCACAGGCGGCAAGGGACAGAACGGTCAGGCCGAGGGCCACAGTCCGCAGGGAGGTGCGCGAAGCGAGGGGGGAGGTCAATTTGATCACCGGTCAATTTCTCCGAATACGATGTCGAGCGTGCCAATGATGGCCGCGACGTCGGCCAGTTGATGGCCCTTTGCGATGTAATCCATGGCGGCAAGGTGCGGATACCCCGGCGCGCGCAGCTTGGCCCGGTAGGGTTTGTTGCTGCCGTCGGACACGATGTAGACGCCGAATTCGCCCTTGGGGGCCTCGACTGCGGCATAGGTCTGACCCGCGGGAACCTTGAACCCTTCTGTGTAGAGCTTGAAGTGATGGATCAGCGATTCCATCGAGGTCTTCATGTCCGTTCGCGAGGGCGGCGTGATCTTGCCACGCGCGAGGATATCGCCCTGCCCTTCGGGCGCGCGCAGCTTCTCGATCGCTTGCCGGATGATGTATGTCGACTGGCGCATCTCTTCGACCCGGCAGAGGTAGCGATCATAGCAATCGCCGTTCTTGCCCACGGGGATTTGGAAGTCGAACTCGTTGTAGCACTCATAGGGTTGCGAACGGCGCAGGTCCCAGGCCAGCCCCGATCCACGCACCATGACGCCGGAAAAGCCGTAGCGCTGAATGTCGTCCTCGGTGACGACGCCGATGTCGACGTTGCGCTGCTTGAAAATCCGGTTCTCGGTCAGCAGGGTGCCAAGGTCGTCGATGAAGTCAAAGAACTGGTCGGCCCAGGCCTCGATATCGTCCAGCAAGGCCGGCGGCAGATCCTGATGTACGCCGCCGGGGCGGAAATAGGCCGCATGCAGACGCGCGCCACAGGCCCGTTCGTAAAAGATCATCAGCTCTTCGCGCTGCTCGAACCCCCAGAGAGGCGGGGTCAGCGCACCCACGTCCATCGCCTGCGTCGTGACGTTCATCAGGTGGTTCAACACGCGCCCGATCTCGGAATAAAGCACCCGGATCAGGGAGGCGCGGCGCGGCACTTCCACGCCTGTCAGCTTTTCGATGGCGAGGCACCAGGCGTGTTCCTGGTTCATCGGCGCGACGTAATCGAGGCGGTCGAGATAGGGCAGGTTCTGCAGGTAGGTCCTGCTTTCCATCAGCTTCTCGGTACCCCGGTGCAACAGCCCGACATGCGGGTCGCAGCGTTCTACGACCTCACCGTCAAGCTCCAGAACCAGACGCAGTACCCCGTGCGCCGCAGGGTGCTGCGGACCGAAGTTCAGGTTGAAGTTGCGGATCTTCTGCTCGCCCGTCTGGGCGTCACCGAATTGGTTCGCGCCGTCCATCAGATTGCCTCCGCGTCACTGGGCCAGCGTTTGAACGCCAGGTACCAGACCAGAATGGGGAAAAGGGGCGGAAAGATCGCCAGCAGCGCCAGCGCGCCGGGGCTGCCGCTGCGCGCAAGCAGTTTCCACAGCGCCCAGATATTGACCACCCAGACCACCAGGAAGACGATCATCGGGAACCCGCCCATCATGCCGCCCATCGTACCACCCATCATGCTTCGGACTCCTTCTCATCGCCGGGAAGGATATATTGCGCACCCTCCCACGGGGACATGAAGTCGAACTGCCGGTATTCCTGAACCAGCGAGACGGGTTCGTAGACGACGCGCTTGGCGGCTTCGTCGTAGCGCACCTCGGTGTAACCGGTGGTCGGAAAATCCTTGCGCAGCGGATAGCCGCGAAACCCGTAGTCGGTCAGCAGGCGGCGCAGATCCGGGTGGCCGGAAAAGATGATGCCGAACATGTCGAAAACTTCGCGCTCAAACCAATTGGCACTTGGGTGTGGTTCAGTGATGGTCGGGACCATCTCATCGTCACGGACCGAAACGCGCAGGCGCACACGGTGGTTCTGGTACATCGACAGGAAGTGGTAGATCACGTCAAACCGCTTGGGCCGGTCGGGATAATCCACGCCGGTGATGTCGATGAGGGTCGAAAACCGGCAGGTGGCATCGCTGCGCAGAAACTCAACAAAACCCGCTATATTTGCGGGGGTGACGTCCAGCGTCAGCTCGCCCAGGGTGACATCCCAGGCCAGCACGCAATCCTTGCGCTTGGTCTCGATATAGGTGCCGAGTTCGTTCAGGGCGTCGCTCATCTTATCCTCGGTCCCCTCTTAACGGGTTATCGTGCCGGTGCGGCGAATTTTCCGGGCCAGCTGCATGATACCATAAAGCAGCGCCTCGGCGGTCGGCGGGCAGCCGGGCACGTAGATATCCACGGGCACGACACGGTCGCAGCCCCGCACCACGGAATAGCTGTAGTGATAATAGCCGCCGCCGTTTGCACAGGAGCCCATGGAGACGACGTAACGCGGCTCGGGCATCTGGTCGTAGACCTTGCGCAGCGCCGGGGCCATCTTGTTCGTCAGCGTACCGGCGACGATCATCACATCGGACTGGCGCGGGCTGGCGCGCGGCGCGATGCCAAAGCGTTCGGCGTCATAGCGCGGCATCGAGGTGTGCATCATCTCGACCGCGCAGCAGGCCAGACCAAAGGTCATCCAGTGCAGGGAGCCGGTGCGCGCCCAATTGATCAGATCCTCGGTCGAGGTCAGCAGGAACCCCTTGTCCTGAAGCTCGCGATTCAGCACCTGCGTGGTGTGGTCCTTGTCCTGGCCGGCAGCATTTTCGCCGTAGGCCGCCATGGCGGAGGGACCGGATTTCACACGCGGGGTCTGGGTGAAATCACCCTGAACCGGTGTCACCAGCGCATCGTCTTGCTTCACTGCCATTCCAGCGCCCCCTTCTTCCATTCGTAGGCAAAGCCGATTGTCAGGACACCGAGGAACACCATCATCGACCAGAAACCGGCCATCGAGATATCCTTGAACGCCACGGCCCATGGAAACAGCATCGCGATCTCCAGATCAAAGATAATGAACAGGATCGACACCAGATAGAACCGGACGTCAAATTTCATCCGTGCGTCGTCGAACGCATTGAACCCGCATTCATAGGCCGAAACCTTTTCCGGATCCGGGTTACGGACCGCAATGACGAGGGCCGCGAGGATGAAAACAAGGCCCAACCCGATGGCAACGGCGAGGAAAACGAGAATGGGAAGGTATTCCCTGAGCATCTCTTCCACTTGGATGGCTCCTTTCGAGGTGGGCGGGACGGGCTGTTCGTGCCACAATCCAGGCTGTGAGCGGTTTACTCCCCACCTATGCTATGGTCAACCAAAGCGCCACAAATTCGCCAAATTGAATGCTGCGCGTGCGAGGGGAGCTTTTGAGACCTCAGAGCGGACGCTGGGAAAGGGACGCGCGGCGATGGAAACGCATACCCTCAGAGGTCTGCCCGAATGTCGCGACGCTCGCGCGGGACCCCAAGGTTATACGCGATCTCGTTATGGAACTCTTGGGACCGGGGCCGATCTGGCCAAGCCGACGGCGCCTAGGTCATTCGCGCCCTGAGCGCACCGCAACACTTACGCACCGTAACATTCACTCATCCCACGCCGGGTAAAAGTCGCGGGAATATACCCCCGCCTCCTTCGGCGGCAGAGCCTTGCGAAAGGCCGGCCTGTCCGTGATGCGGTCATACCAGGCACTCAGCTCGGGATATTCGTCCGTCTTGGCGAAAAAACGTGCCAGGTAAACAGCCTGCCCGACCGCGATATCTGCCGCCGAGAAGCCCGACGTCAGCAAGTGATCGCGGTTCTCGACAGGGGTGGAGAGGCGATTTTCGATTGCAGCGTAGCATTTCTCCAGCCGGGCCGCCTCCAGCTTCATCACGGTTCGGGACCGCATGGAATCATCGTAGAGCGCGACGTGCTGTTGGGTCAGGGCGACACTGTGCTGAGTGATGGTTTCGGCAAAGTTCAACCAGACCAGCCAGTCCGGGCGGTCAAGGTCCCTAGGTTCACGCCCCAGCCCACGCTCGGGAAACCGTTCGCAGAGGATCTGCATGATTGCGATGGATTCAAAGTAGGTCTCGCCATACATCTCCAGCGCGGGCACGCGCCCTGCGGGCGACAGCGACAGGAAGCTGGGCGCGCGCAGGGATTTGTCGAACGGATATGGCACGACCTGAAAGTCGACCTCCAGTTCCTCAAGCAACCAGAGCACCCGCATCGACCTGGTCTGCGGACAATGGTGCAGTGTGATCACGCTTCGACCTCGTAGAAATCCTTGTCGAAGACATTGGACTCTCCGTCCAGGGCCGTGGCCAACGCATGTGCCGGGCGGGCCGTCATGCGGTCAAGATAGGCGAGAATCTTGGGGAACCGGTCAAAACGAACATAACGCTGCGATGCGGTCAGGCTGAAGCCGACCATGGTATCGGCAGCGGAAAACCCGCTGGCCAGCATGTGGTCCTGACGGCCCAGCAGCTCTTCGATCGGGACGAGTGAGGCCTGAAGGCGACGTGCCTCCAGTTTGCAAACCGTCTCTGAGCGATCCGCGGGATTACGCAGGAAAATCCATTGCAGGTTCAGCCCGGCGATCAGATGCGCGATGGTTTCGGAATAATGCATCATTTCGAGAAACGCGATGCGTTCGGGATCGCCCGGCGCCCGGCCAAGCCCGAATTCGGGCCGCGTTTCGCACAGGTACTCTGTGATCGCGCCGCTTTCGTATATGACTTCACCGTCGATTTCGAGCGCCGGAATCCGCCCCGCAGGGGATTTCGCCATAAAATCCGGGTGACGCAAGGACCCGTCCTGAATCTTGTAGGTCTTCACGGTCGGGGTGATCTGCATTTCCTGCAGCAACCAGAGGATACGGAAGGACCGTGCCCCTGGGATGTGGTGTAAAACAGTGCTCATTCTTCGTCCTCCAATCGGATTAGCGGTGCGCCAGCCTCTACCTGCGCACCTTGATCGACCAGAACTTCGGCGACAACCCCGTCTCGCGGGGCGGTCAGGGCGTGTTCCATCTTCATCGCCTCCAGCACGGCCAGCCGCGTTCCGGCAGTGACCTCCTGCCCCTGCGTGGCGAGCATGGCTTTGACGAGGCCTGGCATAGGCGCTTCGATCAGGTTGCCGCCCGCCCCGGCGACAGCGGCGCGGTCCAGCGGGTCGATAAGATCAAAAATCTGGCCGTAGCCGTCGAACACGGTAATCCGCTTGGCGCTGCGGTGATGGCGTGGCACCGGGTTGCCATCGATACGCCAGCCGCCGTCGTAGGTCACGCTCACGGTTGCGCCCGAGGGCAGAGTGACCTGTTGTATCCGTCCGGTCGTCCCCCCTTCGCTGGCAACGATCAACGTCATTTCATCGTCCGCGTGTTGCAAGGTCACGCTGCGCCGCAATACGCCCCACAGGGTAAAGTCGCTCAAGGGGCCCGGTGCATCGTCCAAACCCAGTGCCACGAGGGCGGCCCATGCGATGGCGGCGTCCGACGCATTTGGCGCCGCGGCCAACTGGTCGATATCGCGCGCGATCAAGCCGGTATCGACCTCGCCCGCGGCAAAGCCTTCGTGCGCGGCCAGCGCCCCGAGGAAGGCGAGGTTGGTGACGGTGCCCGCGACTTCGGTTTCGACCAAGGCGCGCGAGAGGCGCTTGAGAGCGATGGACCGCGTTGGGCCATGCGTGACGATCTTGGCGATCATCGGGTCGTAATGAGGGCTGATCGTATCGCCAGAGCGTACGCCGGTATCGGCACGCGCGAAGCTGGGGAAAGCAAGGTGGGACAGCGTGCCGGTGGCGGGCAGGAACCCGGCGGGCACATCTTCGGCATACATCCGCGCCTCAAAGGAATGACCGGTGATGGTGAGGTCCTCCTGTGCGGCAGGCAGTGGTTCGCCGGCCGCAACCCGCAACTGCCATTCCACGAGATCGACGCCGGTGATCGCCTCGGTCACGGGATGTTCGACCTGCAGGCGCGTGTTCATCTCCATGAACCAGAACCCGTCGGGACGCAGACCATTTGCGCCATCCACGATGAATTCGACCGTACCGGCACCTTTGTAGCCGATCGCTTCGGCAGCGCGCGTGGCGGCGCGACCCATGGCGGTGCGCATCTCCTCCGTCATGCCGGGGGCCGGGGCCTCCTCGATCACCTTCTGATGGCGCCGTTGCAAAGAGCAGTCGCGCTCAAACAGGTGCACGGCGTGTTTTCCGTCGCCAAAGACCTGAACTTCGATGTGGCGCGGCTGCTGGATGTATTTCTCGACCAGAACATCCGGGTTGCCAAAGGCGGTCTCTGCCTCGCTTCGCGCACTGGCGAGGGCATCGGCGAAATCGCCCGGCTGCTCAACCAGGCGCATGCCTTTGCCGCCGCCACCTGCAACCGCCTTGATCAGGACGGGATAACCGATGTCCCCGGCGGCACGCGCCAGACCGTCATCGCCCTGATCCGAACCGTGATAGCCCGGCACGACCGGCACGCCGGCCTCTTCCATCAGCGCCTTGGCGGCGTCTTTCAGACCCATGGCGCGGATCGCTCGGGCCGAGGGGCCGATGAAAGTGAGGCCCGCCGCCTCGACCGCGTCGACGAAATCGGGATTTTCGGAGAGGAAGCCGTAGCCCGGATGAATCGCCTGGGCGCCTGTCTCCCTGGCGGCGGCTATGATGGCATCCTTGCGCAAATAACTGTCGGCGGGGGCCGGTCCGCCGATATGCACCGCCTCGTCCGCCATGGCGACGTGACGCGCGGCGGCATCGGCATCGGAATAGACCGCGACGGTGCGCACGCCGAGCGCACGGGCGCTTTCGATGACGCGGCAGGCAATTTCGCCACGATTGGCAATCAGGATCTTTTCAAACATCACTTCACCTATCTTGCATGCGGGGCGCGTTGCCCGCTCCGTCTGTCACCGGGTGACAGGGTTGAAATTCGCGGCCCATCTCAACGCCGCCACCCGCCGCACGAACGCGCACCTGGCTCCGTAGCGATACGGAAAACGGGCGATCCGGCAGCGAGACAGTCATCGGCGATCACATGCGGAAGACGCCAAAGCGGGTCTCCTCGATCGGGGCGTTCAGGCTGGCCGACAGGCTCAGCGCCAGCACTTCGCGGCTTCTGCGGGGATCAAGGATTCCATCGTCCCACAACCGAGCCGACGCATAAAGCGGATGCGACTGCTCTTCGAACATTTCGATAGTGGGTCGCTTGAACGCCGCCTCCTCGTCCTCTGACCAGGTACCGCCGCCCCGCTCGATCCCGTCGCGGCGCACGGTGGCCAGAACACCGGCGGCCTGTTCGCCGCCCATGACCGAGATCCGCGAATTCGGCCATGTCCACAGGAACCGCGGCGAATAGGCACGACCCGACATGCCGTAGTTGCCCGCGCCAAAGGAGCCGCCGACCAGCATTGTGATCTTGGGAACGTTGGTGGTGGCCACAGCCGTCACCAGCTTGGCCCCATGGCGCGCGATACCTTCGTTCTCGTATTTCCGCCCCACCATGAAACCGGTGATGTTTTGCAGAAACACCAGCGGGATCTTGCGTTGCGAGCAGAGCTCGACGAAATGCGCGCCTTTTTGCGCGGCCTCCGAAAACAGCACGCCGTTGTTGGCGATGATCCCGACCGGGCAGCCCATGACATGGGCAAAGCCCGTCACCAGCGTCTCGCCAAATCGCGGCTTGAACTCGTCAAAGCGCGAGCCGTCCACCATGCGCGCGATCACCTCGCGAATATCATAGGGGGTGCGCAGATCGGCGGGGACGACGCCGATGATCTCTTCGGGATCATAGGCCGGCGCTTCGGGGGACTGCCATTGCACCGTCGCGGGCTTGGCCCGGTTCAGGTGGCTGACGGCACGGCGGGCCAACGACAGGGCGTGCATGTCGTCCTCAGCGAGGTAGTCGGCGACGCCGGACAGGCGCGTGTGCACGTCACCGCCCCCCAGGTCTTCGGCAGTCACGACTTCACCGGTCGCGGCTTTGACGAGGGGGGGACCAGCCAGAAAGATCGTGCCCTGTTCCTTGACGATGATGGTGACGTCCGACATCGCAGGCACATAGGCGCCCCCGGCGGTGCAAGAGCCCATGACCACGGCAATCTGGGGAATGCCCTTCGCGCTCATCCGCGCCTGATTGTAAAAGATGCGGCCAAAGTGATCGCGGTCGGGAAAAACCTCGTCCTGATTGGGCAGGTTCGCGCCGCCGCTGTCGACCAGATAGACGCAGGGCAGATGGTTTTCCTCGGCGATTTCCTGTGCGCGCAGGTGTTTTTTGACGGTCATCGGATAGTATGTGCCGCCCTTGACGGTGGCATCGTTGCACACAACCATGACGTCCTGCCCGTGGACCTGACCGATGCCAGTGATGACACCCGCCCCCGGAGCCGCATTGTCGTACATACCGTGCGCCGCCGTCGCACCCAGTTCCAGAAAGGCCGAGCCGGGGTCGAGCAAGCCCGCCACCCGGTCCCGCGGCAACATCTTCCCTCGGGAAACATGGCGCTCCCGCGATTTTGCGCCGCCCCCCTGCGTCGCGGCCTCGGCCGCCGCACGGACGGTTTCGAGCGCGGCAAGGTGCCCCTCCCGGTTGCGCTTGAAGTCTTCGGATGTGGCGATGGCTTGAGAGATGAGCTTCATGCCTGTGCCTCCTCTTTGGAGCGGGTTTTCAGGCCCTTGTGGACGACGTTACCTGCTCCGGCCATGGGCTGCACATCGAGAAATGCGGTCTCGTGCGGGCCCGGATGGCTGGACAGGCGGATTTTGACGGGGCGGATATTGACGGGGCGGATTGGGCCGGGCCGGATTGTAACGGGGCGGATGATGTCGTGCAGAATTTCGCTGCACAAGAGGGCTGCGTGCGCCCTGCCCGTCGTGACCCTGCATTGGCCCGGCGCGCGCCGGGCGACTGGGGCGCGGCGTGGCCGGAAATCATTGCCATGCGGCACGCCCTGCTCCATCAGCCGCGCGGCCGTTTGCCTGACGACAAGCGTCCGCTGGTATGATCCGCGCGGCTCAAACATCAGCTGCGATACTCGGGGTTTTCAAAGCCGAACCTTGCGCCCGCCGACCAGGCGTTGCGATCATTCCCCTCGTTGGGATAGCCGCCAGCGTCGCGCAGGATGCGCGCCAGATGCATCAGGTTCCAGGTCATGATCGTCGTGTTGCGCTGGGTGAATTCGTTGTCGAACCCCGCTCGGGAGCCGTCATCCATCTCGTCGCCATAAGACGGCCCTGGCCCCGCCTCGCCGATCCAGCCGCTGTCTGCCTGTGGCGGAATGGAATAGCCCAGATGGTTGAGCGCGAATCCAAGGCTCATGGCGGCATGCTTGATCCCGTCCTCATTGCCTGTGATGACACAACCGCCGACCTTGTTGTAATAGACCGACTGGCCCTTGTCGTTCAGCTCACCACTCATCGCGTAGAGCCGTTCAATCAGCACCCGGCACACCGAGCTTTCCTCGCCCAGCCAGAGCGGCGTGCCGATCACAAGAATGTCCGCCGCCTTGACCTTTTCCCAGATCCTGGGCCAATCGTCCCGGTCCCAGCCATGCTCGGTCATGTCAGGATAGACCCCAGGCGGCACCTGATGGTCGAGTAGGTAAAGGTGTTCGATATCCACCCCCTCCCCCTGCATGATCTTGCTGGAGGCCGCGAGCAGCAACGCCGTATGACTGTCTGAGGGCTGCTTCTTGAGCGAGGTGTTGATGTAGAGCGCTTTCAGTCCGGAAAAATCCGTCATTCACCGAGTTCCTTCTTTAGTTGATCGAGTTCTCGATCAAGGAAGTAGGACGTGATCGACCGTATGACGACCAATAGCAAAAGAAACATCAGGTCGGCGAAGGCGAGGCTCAGCGCGGTGTGGATCACGTCAGACACGATGAAAAGCTCGAGTCCGGCCAGAATATAGCGCCCCAGTTCAATGCGTTCGCGGTTGGTTCTGCTCACCCTGTCCTGGCCCCGGCGCGCGATTTCGGCCACCGCTACGCCGATGATGAATCGCCCGGCGCCGATCAATAGCAGAATGATCGCCGCGACGTCGATGAAGGCCGCGAGCCATTCGAGCACCTGAACCAGCCAGTGGAGCTGCCCGTGCAGGATACCGCCCTCCTGCTCCATTTTGAACAAGGCTTCCATGGCGTGCTTACTCCATGCTTGCCATCAGCTCACGACCGATCAACATCCGGCGAATTTCAGAGGTTCCGGCGCCGATTTCCATCAGCTTGGCATCCCGGAAGATACGCCCCACGGGATTGTCGTTGAGATAGCCCGCCCCGCCCATGGCCTGCACGGCCTGATGTGCCACGACCATCGCCTCCTCGGAGGCATAGAGCACGCAGGCGGCGGCGTCCTGACGCGTAACCTCGCCCCGGTCGCAGGCCTTGGCGACCTCGTAGACATAGGCGCGCGCGGAGTTCATCTTGGTGTACATGTCCGCGATCTTGCCCTGCATCAGCTGGAAATTTCCGATGGGCTGGCCGAACTGGGTGCGGTCGCGCATGTAGGGCATGATCTCGTCCAGGCAGGCGGCCATGATGCCAGTGCCGATGCCCGACAGGACGACCCGTTCGTAATCAAGCCCCGACATCAGGACGCGCACGCCCTTGCCCTCTTCGCCCAGCACGTTCTCGAAGGGGACCTCCACATTGTCAAAGATCAGCTCGGCCGTGTTCGATCCGCGCATCCCGAGCTTGTCGAAATGGGGGGATGTCGAAAACCCGGTCATGGACTTTTCGATGAGGAAGGCAGTGATGCCATTGGATCCGGCGTCCGCATCCGTCTTGGCGTAGACGACCAGCGTGTCGGCGTCCGGGCCATTGGTGATCCAGTACTTGTTGCCGTTCAACCGGTAATGATCGTTGCGCTTTTCGGCCCGCATCTTCATCGACACCACGTCCGAGCCGGCGGCGGGTTCGGACATCGCCAAGGCGCCGACATGATCGCCCGCGACGAGTCCGGGCAGGTATCTCCGGCGCTGATCATCCGTGCCGTTCAGCTTGATCTGATTGACGCAGAGGTTGGAGTGCGCGCCGTAGGACAACGAAACAGAGGCCGAGGCCCGCGCGATTTCCTCAACCGCGATCACATGGGCGAGATAGGACATGCCCGCGCCGCCGAATTCTTCCGGCACGGTGATCCCGAGAAGGCCGAGATCGCCCATCTCTTTCCAAAGTGCAGCGGGAAATTCGTTGCTCGAGTCGATCTCGGATGCCATGGGTTTGATCCGCTCCTGGGCGAACCGGTGCACCATATCGCGCAGGGCATTCACGTCCTCGCCCAGATCGAACGTCATCGACGCGTTGAACATGCAGACCTCCTCCAGTTTATTGAACAGTCGTTCATAAAAGAACCACAACCCGCGCGTCGGGTCAAGCACGGGAACCGTGAAAGGCAGGGTGGCGTTGGTCAGGCAATGGCGAATAACGCCGCCTGACCCAATCTCAACCTTGAACGGAGAGACCATGACCCACGATCCAAACAAACTGATCGAAGACTTCTGGGACCATATCGACGACACCCGCGCCGTCATGCTGGACATCGATGGACGCATGATGCCGATGTCGCCGCAACTGGACGACGACGAGCGCGTCATCTGGTTCATCACTGCCGAAGGGACCGACGCCTACAAGGCTGCACAAGGCTCTGGTCGCGTCCGCCTCGTCGCGGCGGATTCCAGCGCAAAGCTCTATGCCGACGTGCAAGGCAGCCTGACGGTCGCCAACAACCCCGACAAGCTGGACGAGATATGGTCGCCCGTCGCTGCCGCATGGTTCGATGACGGTCGCGAAGACGACGATGTGCGCCTGCTGGCCTTCCGCCCGACCGAGGGCGAGATCTGGACCACCGATGGCGCCGCCGGGTTCCTTTATGAGGTGGCCAAGGCGAACATGACCGAGGCCAAGCCGGATATGGGGGACCACGGGCGCGTCACGTTCTGAGACCGCTCGCGATATATTTTCTGGGCCTGCAGATGGCCCGACACACGCGGCGTTGAATTTTCAGCGCCGCGTTTTGCCCATTCGTTGAAGATCGCCCAAGGTCAGCCTGTCCCGCCCTGCCAGACCGCGCCCACCTCGGCCCGGATGATACGGGCCAGCGTATCGCAATCCTCCAGCGAAAAGGTCAGCGGCAGGCGCATATCGACGATGGACTCCAGGATCCGATCCGTTTTGGGCATCGCCTCAGACGGGGCATAGCGCCAACTGTCATAGCGGGAGGTGAATCCGGTCGGCTCTGCCCCGCCGAACCACTTCAATTCGACACCTCGCGCGGCGCAACGCTGCAAGACCTGGTCTATGGCTTGATCTGACCAGTCGAGCAGCAGAAACTGGATCGAGGACCCGACATATCGCTCCTGTTCTGGACGCTCGATCAGCGTCAGGCCGGGCGTGTCGCGCAACCCCTCCTCAACCCGCCCATAGCGTTCATTCCAGCGCCCGCATTGCGCAGAAAGGTTGCGCAGCTGCGGTCGCAGGATAGCCGCGCGAAGATTATCCATCCGCCCCGAGACGTTGGGCGTGACATATTTGGCCGCCTCATAGGCGTCCGGGCCCGGCGCGGCGAGGTGCCGCTCGTATAGCATATAGCTGCCCGACAGGATCACCGCGCGTGCCATCAGGTCGGAATCGTCAGAGGTGACGAACCCACCCTCGCCGGAATTAAGATGTTTGTAGGTCTGCGTGGAATAGCACGCCGCCACCCCATGCCGACCCGAAGGCACGCCACGCCACGCAGCACCCATCGTGTGCGCGCAATCCTCGATCACCCGGACCCCGGCTATGTCGCAGATCGCCATCAGTCGATCCATGTCACAGATGTGACCCCGCATGTGGCTGAGCAGGAGGACCTTGGCCCGACCCTCGAACGCGTCAGAATCAAGCCGTTGCGCGAGGTGATCCAGGTCGATGACCAGCCCTTCGGTCACACCGACATAGACCGGCACCGCGCCGAGCGAAGCAATCGCCCCCGGCACCGGCGCAAGGGTGAAAGCGTTGGTCAAAACCGCGTCGCCCGCGCGCACCCCCGCCGCACGCAGGGCTGTCGCGATCGCCGCACCGCCGGATGCGGTCGCCAGGGCGTAGCGCGCGCCCATGGCTTCGGCGAACTCCTGCTCCAGCAGCGCGACATCGCCCGCCTCACCGTCCGCGACGTTGTAACGGTGCAGCCGGCCACTTCGCATGACAGCAACTGCGGCGTCGATGGCCTCTTCGGGGATTGGCTCCTGCTGAGTGAAAGAGCCTGTGAAAATCTCTGGCATGTTGTCTCCTGCGGGCGGAGTGTGGGAGTGTGGCGGGGCGGCTTGGAGGCGTCAATCCGCGCCACTGTCGGCTGTTAACGCTAATGCTGCGAGCGGATGGGGATCGCGGCCAGGCCTGTGCAGGGCTGGCGATGAGCGGAGCGAAGTCTGCGAAACAGCCCGAGAACCGGCGTAAGGCAGGTCGCACCGCGACCCCGGTTTGATGGACGCTCAGGGCCAGAACCCCTGCACGACGCCCGGCAGATGATCGAAGTGGTCAATCAACGCCTCGGGGAGGAGCGCTGCCATATCCTCACCGCTTGGCCCGAAGGTGACGAGGATGGAATGCACCCCGGCGGCGCGCGCGGTGTTGCGGTCGGTGTCGCTGTCCCCGACGAGACAGGCGATGGTTGGATCGCCCCCTGCCCGGCGCACCGCCTCGCGCAGAGGCTCAGGGTCGGGCTTGCGCACCGGCAATGTGTCCGCCCCGATGATCGCGGCGAATTCGTCCAGCACGCCCAGCTCGTTCAGCAGGGTGCGGGCCAGCGCCTCGGGCTTGTTGGTGCAGATCGCGACGCTGTGGCCGGCGGATTTCAGGGCCGTGATCGCCTCCGTCGCGCCGGGGTTGAGACGGGTGTGCACGGCGATTGCTTCGGCATAAGCGCTCAACAGCAGGGGGTACTGGCGGTCGATCTCTGCCGCATCCTCTGCTCGGCCCATGCGCTCCATCCCCAGACGCAGCATCGCCCGCCCGCCGCGCAGGGCCGTGCCCGCGTCATCCGGGGTCAGTATCGCGCCCGCGCCCATGCCGGAAAAACAGCTGTTCGCCGCCGCCAGCAGGTCGCCGCTGGTATCCGCCAGCGTGCCATCCAGGTCGAAAACAATCGTGGCCATCCGGTTTCCCTGCCCTGTTGTTACGGGCCGAAACCCAAGTTGAACCGCGCAGCCCTTGCAAGGCCGCGTCATCCGGATAAAACGGCCGCGACAGAAAAACAATGTAAGGGGTTAACAGCATGAGCATTGCACTCGTCATTCTGGCGGCGGGGCAAGGGACACGGATGAACTCCGACTTGCCCAAGGTGCTGCATCAGATCGCGGGGGCACCCATGCTGGTCCACGCCATCCGCGCCGGCGAGCCGCTAGAGCCGTCGCGCATCGTCGTCGTCACCGGCCATGGCGGCGAAGCGGTCGGCAAGGCCGCGCTCAACTATCAACCCGGCATCGAAATTGCGGTTCAGGATCAACAACTTGGCACCGCACATGCTGTGGCGAAGGCGCGCGATGCCCTAAAGGGGTTCGAGGGCGATGTAATCGTTTTGTACGGCGACACGCCTTTTATCCGTCCCGGAACCCTGGAGCAGATGCAGGCCGCACGTGCGGCGCATGATGTTGTCGTGCTGGGGTTCGAGGCTGCCGATCCGGGCCGCTACGGACGGCTCGTCATGGACGGTCAGAACCTGGAACGGATCGTCGAGTTCAAGGACGCCACCGAGGAGGAGCGCCGCATCACGCTTTGCAATTCCGGCGTCGTGGCGGCCAATGCGGACGTCCTCTTTGATCTGATCGACGGGGTCAGCAATGAAAACGCCTCGGGCGAATACTACCTGACCGACATCGTAGGGTTGGCGCGGTCACGTGGCCTCTCCGCCGGGACCGTCACCTGCGCGGAGGCCGAGACCATGGGCGTGAATTCGCGCGCCGAACTCACCGTCGCCGAAGGGCTGTTCCAGGCCCGCGCGCGAGCCGAGGCGCTGGAGGACGGGGTAACGCTTGTGGCCCCCGAAACCGTGTATTTCGCCTATGACACAGCGATTGGACGCGACAGCCTGGTGGAGCCGAACGTGGTTTTCGGGCCCGGCGCGTCGATCGAATCCGGAGTTAAAATTCGCGCGTTTTCGCACCTTGAGGGCTGCCATGTCAGCCGGGGCGGCGTCATCGGCCCCTATGCCCGCCTGCGCCCCGGCGCGGAACTGGCCGAAGATGTGAAGGTCGGCAACTTTGTGGAAATCAAGGCCGCGAGGGTGGATCGCGCCGCCAAGATCAATCACCTCACCTATATCGGGGACGCGGAAATCGGCGAAGAGGCCAACATCGGCGCCGGCACCGTGACGTGCAATTACGACGGCGTGCTCAAGCATACCACTCGCATCGGCGCGCGCGCCTTCATCGGCTCCTCGACCATGCTGGTCGCCCCGGTTTCCATCGGCGATGACGCGATGACCGGATCGGGGTCCGTCATCACGCAGGATGTCGAACCCGGCGCATTGGCGCTGGGCCGGTCGCGGCAAGTAACAAAACCGGGCCTCGCAAGAAGATTATTTGAAGTACTTAAGAAAAAAAAACGAGATCAAGGAACGCATTGAATGTGTGGAATTATCGGTTATCTCGGCAAGCATGAGGCTGCGCCTTTCCTTGTCGAGGCCCTGAAACGGCTGGAATATCGCGGATATGATAGCGCCGGCATCGCAACGGTGGAGGACGGCGCGCTGGATCGCCGCCGCGCGGTCGGCAAGCTGGTCAACCTCTCGGATCTCCTCGTGCATGAGCCGCTGGCCGGTAAGGCCGGGATCGGTCACACCAGATGGGCGACGCACGGCGAACCCTCGACGCGCAACGCCCATCCGCACAAGGCCGGCCCCGTCGCTGTCGTGCATAACGGTATCATCGAGAATTACCGCCATTTTCGCGCCGAACTCGCCGCGGCGGACATCGAATTTCATACTGATACCGACACCGAAACCGTGGCGCTGATGGCGGCGCATTACATCGCGAACGGCGATTCACCACGTGTGGCGGTCGAACGGCTGCTGGCGCGGCTTGAAGGGGCCTATGCACTGGCCTTCCTGTTTGAGGGCGAAGACGATCTGATGATCGCGGCGCGCAAGGGCTCCCCCCTTGCGATTGGTCATGGGGACGGTGAGAATTACATCGGCTCGGACGCCATCGCGCTCGCCCCGCTGACCGACCGGATCACCTACCTCGAAGAAGGGGACATGGCAGTCCTGACCCGCACTTCGATCGAAATCCGGGACGCCGAGGGCAACCTCGCCAATCGCGAGATGCGCACGATTGAGCGAGACAAGGCCATGGTGGACAAGGCAGGGCACAAGCACTTCATGTCCAAGGAAATCGCCGAGCAGCCACAGGTGATCGCGCAGACCATCGGGCATTACTTCGGCGCGGGCGGGCATGAAATTCAGTTTCCCACGGATCAGGTGGATTTCACCGGCGTGAACCGGATGGTGTTGGTCGCTTGCGGTACGGCCTTCTATGCCTGTCTGACGGCGAAATACTGGATCGAACGGCTGGCAGGGATCCCCGTTGAGGTCGATGTCGCATCCGAATTCCGCTACCGCGCCCCCCCCATCGGGCCTGGCACGGTCGCCCTGTTCGTCAGCCAGTCCGGCGAGACCGCCGACACGCTGGCCGCGCTGCGCTATTGTCAGGGCAAGGCGGACCGGATCCTGTCGGTCATCAACGTTCCCGAAAGCTCCATCGCACGGGAAAGCGACGTGGCGCTGCCCATCCTCGCCGGGACCGAAATCGGTGTCGCCTCAACCAAGGCGTTCACCTGCCAGTTGACCGTTCTGCTGATCCTCGCGATGGAGGCAGGCCGCCAGCGTGGCACCTTGAGCGACGTAAGGCAAGCGGATCTGGTGGCCGCCCTGCGCGGATTGCCCTCGCGTCTGAACCTCGCGCTCGACGGCGAAGCGGTGGTCGAGGCCGTTTCGCAAGATTTGGCCGAGGCGCGTGACGTTCTGTTCCTCGGGCGCGGACAGATGTTCCCTCTCGCACTGGAAGGCGCGCTGAAACTGAAAGAAATCAGCTACATTCACGCCGAAGCCTACGCCAGCGGAGAGCTGAAGCATGGGCCAATCGCCCTCGTCGATCCACACATGCCGGTGGTCATCATGGCACCGCGCGACGCGCTGTTCGACAAGACGGTTTCCAACATGCAGGAGGTTATGGCGCGCGGCGGCAAGATCGTGCTGATCTCGGACAAGGCAGGGCTGGAGATCGCCGGCGAAGGGCTGTGGCGCAGTATCGAGATGCCCGAGATCGAGGACATCCTCGCCCCGATCCTCTATGCCGTTCCGGCACAGCAACTGGCCTATCACACCGCCGTCGCCAAGGGCACGGACGTGGATCAGCCGCGCAACCTCGCCAAATCGGTAACGGTGGAATGACCCTGCCGACCTCGGCGGAGGATGCGCTGGAGATCATGCGCGCCTCGGTCGAACCGGGGCGCGCCGAAGGCTCCGCCGCTTATCACAAGGCGGCCCGCGTCTATCTGGGCGTACCCAACCCCGTGCTCAACGACCTGACGACCGATTGGCGGCGCGCAATGGAGCTGGACCAACGGTTGGCTCTGGCACGCGGCCTTTGGGACAGTGATGTGCACGAGGGGCGAATCGCTGCCGCCAAACTGCTGACACAGGCCCGTATCCGCGATGACGCCGCCGTCTGGGCGCTCATCGCATCCTGGGTTCCTCAGTTCGACGCATGGGCCATCGCGGACCACGCCAGCAAGGCGGCGGAAAAGCGGATCATGGCCGACCTGTCGCGGCTGGACGAGGTCGAGGGCTGGACACAATCGGATCACATGTGGACCCGCCGCGCGGCGCTGGTTTCAACGCTGGCGCTAACCAAATCAAACCACCCCGGCGCGGCCGAGGCAGCTGCACGGGATCGTGTTCTGGGTTGGGCGGCGGTTTACGTGCCCGATCAGACCTGGTTCATCCAGAAGGCCATCGCATGGTGGATCCGTGACCTCTCCAAGCATGACAAGGACCGCGCATCGGCTTTTCTGGCAGCGCACGGCGCGGCAATGAAGTCTTTTGCACGCGCCGAGGCCGGCAAGTACCTTACCGACTGACGGTTACTTCGGGTAGCTCGGTCAGGGGCGCGCCGAGCGCCTGCATCAGGTTCAGCGAAGCACGCGAGCCTGCTGTTGCAGGACCGGGGATCGGGATCAGATCGGCCCCGACCGTCTTGCCCTTGTAGCTGACGTTGCCCTTGGCCCGCGTCTTGACCAGCGGTGTCTTGAGCCAGACGCCAGGTTCGGACGCATCAAGCGACACAATCGTCTTGCCCAGAACGCCCGTGGCGGGCGCTGCGGCGGCGGGCGTTATGGTTGCATCCGCTTCAGCCGTGGCCGTGTCACCGGCGGCGGGCGCGTCACCTGGACGTGTGGGCGGGCGGGTGATGATCGCGGAGGCGCTCGCATTCGCGCCGGGTCCGGTCGCTGGTCCGGAGAGGTTCGGGAAAACGGAATTGCTGGCGCTGCATCCGGAAAGGGCGAGGACGGTGAGGAGAAGGATCGGTTTCATAATCCCGATGATGGCGTGTCTGTCTGCCGCGTCAATCCCTTGAATCCGAGACAGAGGGTTCATCCGATGTGACTTGCCCCGACCCTGCACCGCGCTTAAGTTCCAGGTATGTCCACGCAGAACGCCCCGCTCATCGACCCCTTTGCCCGCGCCATCACCTACCTCAGGGTTTCGGTGACGGATCGCTGCGATTTTCGCTGTGTTTACTGCATGTCAGAGAACATGACCTTCCTGCCCAAGAAAGAGCTGCTGACGCTGGAGGAGCTGGACCGCTTGTGTTCGACCTTTATCGGCCTCGGTGTGGAAAAGCTGCGGATCACAGGCGGGGAACCGCTGGTGCGGCGGGACATTCTGTCGTTCTTCCGCGCGATGTCACGGCATCTGGACAGCGGCGCGCTGAAAGAGCTGACGCTGACCACCAATGGCTCGCAGCTGGAACGCTTTGCCAGCGACCTCTATGCGGCTGGTGTGCGCCGGGTGAATGTCTCTCTCGATACGCTGGACGAGGCCAAGTTCGCCCGCGTGACCCGGTGGGGTCGTCTGCCGCAGGTCATGCGCGGGATCGACGCCGCCCTGGCCGCCGGTCTGCGCGTCAAGCTGAACGCCGTCGCACTTAGGGAATTCAACGAGGATGAGCTCTTCGCCCTGACGGAATTCTGCGCCGAGCGTGGTATGGATTTGACGTGGATCGAGGTGATGCCCATGGGCGACCTCGGTAACGAAGACAGGATCGGGCAATATTGGTCGCTGAAACACCTGCGCGCCACGCTGGCGCAGCACTACACCCTGATCGATCTGGCGGAAAGGACCGGCGGACCGGCGCGTTATGTGCAATTGCAGGAGACCGGGCAGAAGATCGGGTTCATCACGCCGCTGACGCATAACTTCTGCGAAAGCTGCAACCGTGTGCGGATCACCTGCACCGGCGAGATCTACATGTGCCTCGGACAGGAGGACGTCGCCGACCTGCGTGCGCCCTTGCGCGCGCATCCCGATGACGACGCCCCGCTGAAAGACGCGATCCGCGCCGCGATCGATCGCAAGCCCAAGGGCCACGATTTCGATTATTCGCGCCAGAAAACCGATGGCCAGGTCTCTCGCCACATGAGCCATACAGGCGGCTGATGAGGCCGCAAGGGACTGTTTTTTATCAATTCTATAGGGGTGTCGCGGCAATCGCCGCGCCTTTCGTCTGGTACCGTGTCTCGCGCAAGCTGGCCCGCGAGGGCGTGCCCCCGGACCGGCGCCGCGAACGGCTGGGCCATGCGACGCAAGCCCGACCCGAGGGTCAGCTGATCTGGTTTCACGCCGCAAGCGTCGGGGAAAGCGTCTCCGTCCTCGCCCTCGCCCGGCGCATGACCGAAAAAAACGACGCGACAGAGGTGTTGATCACGTCGGGCACCGCATCCTCAGCCGAGATTCTCGCGCAACGGATGCCGCCCGGATGCCGTCATCAATTCGCCCCGCTCGACCGGGCCGATGCACTGCGCCGGTTCCTTGCGCACTGGAGACCCGATGCCTCGATCCTTGTGGAAAGCGAGCTGTGGCCCCAGATGTTGGTCGCCGCGCATAAAGCCGGGGTGCCGCTGGCGCTGGTCAACGCGCGCATGTCAAACGCCAGTCTCAAGAACTGGGCGCGGTTCGATGCCACCGCGCGCTACCTGCTGGGTCTGTTCCGCCTGATCCGGACACAGGATCAACGTACGATGGACGGTTTGCTGGACCTGGGTGCGGATCCCGCCACCACTGCCCTCGGCCCCAACCTCAAGGCGATGTCGGACCCGCTGCCGGTCGATGAGCGCGCCTATCACGAGGTCGAGGACGCCTATTCCGGCATGCTCTGGGTCGCCGCTTCGACCCATCCGGGCGAAGAGGAAAAGGTGATCGACGCGCATCTCCGCGTCATGGAGGCTGTGCGCAGCGCGCGCCTGATCCTCGTCCCCCGCCATCCCGACCGCGCCGCCGACATCGCGGCGATGGTAGAGCGCAAGGGCCTGTCCGTCGCGCGACGCAGCCTGAGCCGCGACCCCGGCGAGGCGGATGTCTACATCGCCGACACCCTCGGCGAGATGGGATTGTGGTATCAACTGGCGCCTGTGGTTTTCATGGGGGGATCGTTCGGCAAGGCCGGCGGACACAACCCCTATGAACCGGCCCAAATGAACACGGCCCTGATCAGCGGCCGGCGCGTGGCGAATTTCGCCGATGTCTACGACGCTTTCAATGAGGCCGGTGCCGTGCGCATCGTGAAGAACGCCAAGGAGCTGGCAGGCGCGGTGACAATCCTGCTCACCGATCTCGAAGAGCAGCGCGCGCAAAAGAGCGTGGCGGCAGCCTTGGCGCAGTCTCGTCTGGCGGAACTCGACGATCTGACCGACCTGCTGGTTCAGCGTCTATTGACCTGACGCGCATGCGCGTAGATAGCGAACGGATGGCCGAGCTTTTCGTTACCAATTTCAATCGGAACTACACGGGTGTGTCCGCAACCGCTGCCGGTGTGCTGCGACAGCAAATGGCGCGCTACGATCTACACTTGGTTGGCCAACCCCTGCCCGATTGCCCCGACCCGATCACGCCTGCTGCCGCGCGCCGATTGTCTCGCACCCCACCCCCTGGACGCCCCTTTGCAATCTGGCATGTGCGTCGCAATTCCGAGATGCAGACCGCGATCTGGGCGCGCGATGTGTTGCGGCTGCCGATCCGCGTGGTCTTTACTTCGGCCGCGCAGCGCCTGCACTCCGTCTGGCCGCGTTGGCTGATCTCACGCATGGACGCAGTGATCGCCACGACGGCGCGCGCGGCGGAGTTCGTCCCGCATGTGCGCGCCGTGGTGCCGCATGGCGTTGATACCGCGCGTTTCGCCCCCGTCGATGATCGTGCGGCCGCGTGGTCAGCCAGCGGCTTTGGCGGACGGCGCGGGATCGCGACCATTGGGCGGATCCGGCCTGAAAAGGGAACGAATGTCTTTGTCGAAACGATGCTGCGCGCCTTGCCCGACCTGCCCGATGTCACCGCCCTGGTGATCGGGAAGGCCACGAACAAGCACGAGGGGTTCCTCGCCGGACTGCGGGCCCAGATCGCCGCCGCCGGGCTGTCGGAGCGCATTCTGTTTCCCGGTGAGATGGCACCGGATGATCTGGCCCGGCTGCTGCCGTCGCTGGAGCTTTTGGTTCAACTGCCGCTTTATGAGGGGTACGGCATGGCCCCGCTGGAGGCGATGGCCTCGGGCGTGCCGCTGCTCGCCTCGGATACGGGGTATTTCCGGCATTTCACGCAAGAGGGTGCAAACGGCGTCATCCTTGATCGCGATGCACCGGTCGCGGCGGCCAAGGCGCTGCGCGCTTTGCTGAACGGTCCCGACCGTTTGCCTGCCATGGCGCGGAACGCGCGCGAGGACGCGGTGCGGCTTTTTTCTGTCACCCAGGAGGCCGCAGAGATCAACGCCGTTTACGAGGCGCTTTGGGCCGAGGGGTAGCGGGGCCAAGCGGCCCCCATCCATTTCGCGCTTAGGCAGCCGGCATCCGACGTTCGGCGAGCCCCGCCCACCAGGAGCAGCCCGCCGGAATCGCCTCGTCGTTGAAATTGTAATCTGCCGCATGCAAACTCGATGACGGCCCGTTGCCGACAAGGATATAGGCTCCGGGACGCTCTTCGAGCATGTAGGCGAAGTCTTCACCGCCCATGAAAATTCCCGCGTGATCACAGGCCCCGGCGACCTCTGTCGCGACCTCTGCTGCGAATTCGGTCTGCGCTTCGCTGTTTACCATGGTGGGGTAGCCATCGATCCAGCGGATTTCAGCCTTGGCACCAAAGGCCTCGCAGGTCGCGGTCGCAATCGCCTTCAACCGGGTTTCGGCCAGCGCGCGCGTTTCTTTTGACATGGAGCGAATGGTTCCACGCAAGGTCACGGAATTCGGGATGACGTTATACGCCTTGGACGAGGATTCGATCGAACAGACCGAGACGACGACCTGTTCCACGGGATCGACGTTGCGTGAGGCGATTGATTGCAGCGCGCTGATGACGGCAGAGGTCGTGACAATCGGATCAACCCCCTTGTCCGGTTGGGCCGCGTGGCACCCCTGCCCGCGCACGGTAATCTCGAACTGGTCGGTCGAGGCGAAGAACCCGCCGGGACGGATCGCGAATTGCCCGGTCGGGATGCCGGGCCAGTTGTGCATGCCATAGACTTCCTGAATGCCGAAACGGTCCATCATGCCATCGTCACACATCTCTTTGCCGCCGGCGCCGCCTTCTTCGGCGGGCTGAAAGATGACGACGACGGTGCCGTCGAAGTTACGGGTCTCGGCGAGGTATTTGGCTGCACCCAGCAACATGGCGGTGTGGCCATCGTGGCCACAGGCATGCATCGCGCCGGGGATCTTGGAGGCGTAATCCACCCCGGTGGTCTCATGGATCGGCAGCGCATCCATATCAGCCCGCAAGCCGATGACCTTGCCCGATGCCGTGGATTTCCCCCTGATGACCCCGACGACCCCGGTGCGCCCCAGCCCGGTTGCGATTTCATCACAGCCAAAGGCTTTGAGCTTGTCCGCGACGATCTGCGCGGTGCGGTGTGTCTCGAACAGGATTTCGGGGTTCTGGTGCAGATCATGCCGCCATTCGGTGATCTCGGGCAGCAATTCGGCAAAGCGGTTCTTAACGGGCATCGTGGACTCCTGATCTTGCGGGGGCGTGTTGCGTCAACCGAATGGTCAAGGCCGAGCGACGGGCCGGCAAGCAATCTTCGGGGGTGGTTCATGGACAAGCATACAGGCGTGGGCCGGAGGTTCCAATATCGCGTCTTTGGTACGAGCATGTGCTGCCCTTGATCAACGCCTGGTCCATGGCGAAATCCCTGGGATCATCAGACGCCGCATGGTCACTCTGCACGCGCACCGGCGATCGACCTCGCAATCAGTATCCACTTTCGGTGACGAGGACCTGATGATCCTCCCCAACCTGTTCATAGACCGACGGCACAGCGACGTAACCCATGTCGTGGATAGGGGAAGGGATCGGTTTGAAATGCAGGTCGCGATCTATCTTGCGCCGGGTCGGATCGGCAATCGGCACCGCCTTGAGAAGAGCCTGAGTATAGGGATGACGCGGATCCTCGAAGACCGCGCGTCGCGACCCGATTTCGACAATCCGGCCAAGGTACATGACGCCGACACGGTGACTGACCCGTTCGACCACGGCCATGTCGTGCGAAATGAACAGGAAGGAAAGCCCAAGGTCGGCCTGCAGCTCCATCATGAGGTTCAGCACCTGCGCCTGCACCGAGACATCCAGCGCCGAGACCGCCTCGTCCGCCACGATCAGCTTGGGGTTCAGCGCCAGCGCGCGGGCGATGGCGACGCGCTGCCGCTGCCCGCCGGACAGCTCATGCGGATATCGGCGCATGAAGCCGCGCGGTAGTTCCACACGGTCGAACAGCATGGCAACGCGATCCTCCAGCGCCTTGCCGCGCGCCGTAGCAAAGTTGCGCATCGGTTCAGCAACCTGATCGCGCAGCATCATCTGCGGATTGAGCGAGGCAAAGGGATCCTGAAAAATCATCTGCATGTCGAGCCGCGCCTTGCGCAGGCCAGTCGGTGACAGGGCCATGACGTCGATCCCGTCCAGACGCACCTCGCCCGACATGGGTTCGACAAGCCGCAGCAGCGACCGGCCCGCGGTGGATTTGCCACAGCCCGACTCGCCCACGAGGCTAAGCGTCTGGCCCTTGTTGATCTTGAAAGAGATATCCTCGACCGCATGAACCTGCGCGACGGTGCGGCGCAACAGGCCGCGTTTGACGGCAAAGCGGGTGGTCAGGTTGCGCACTTCGAGCAGCGGATCCGGGGTGCCGGGGATAGGCACGACGTCACTGGGATCGTAGCCCAGCAGGCGCATCGGTTCGGGCAGATCGGTGCCCGTCATCTCACCCAGCTTGGGTACGGCGGCCAGCAGCGCCTTGGTGTAGTCGTGCTGCGGATTGCTGAAAATGTCAGCGACGGGGCCTTCCTCGACTTTCTTGCCCCGGAACATGACGACCACACGGTCGGCCATCTGCGCAACGACCGCCATATCGTGGGTGATGAACATCACCGCAGTGCCCGTCTCGCGTTTCAGCCGGTCCATCAGGGCCAGGATTTCGGCCTGAATTGTCACGTCCAGCGCGGTGGTCGGTTCATCCGCAATCAACAAGCGCGGTTTACAGGCCAATGCCATCGCGATCACCACACGCTGGCGCATGCCGCCGGACAATTCATGTGGATACTGGGTCATCCGGCGCGCGGCTTCGGGGATGCGGACCTCGCGCAGCAGTTCGATCGCGCGCGCCTGCGCAGCCTTGCGGTCGAGCCCCATGTGCAGGCGCAACCCCTCGGTCAATTGCCGCCCGATGGTGAAGACCGGGTTGAGGGCTGTCATCGGCTCCTGAAAGATCATCCCGATCTCATTACCGCGAATCTTGCGCATAAGGCCCTGATCTGCCTCCGCGATATCCAGCTCGCCGTCCCTTGTGCGGTCGAAAAAGATATGACCGCCGGCAATCTGACCGCCACCAAATTCGACCAGCCGCATCAGCGACAGGGAAGAAACCGATTTACCCGACCCTGATTCTCCGACGATGCAAACCGTCTCTCCCGGGTTGATGGCAAAGGAGACATCCTCGACCCCGAGGACCTCGCCACCCCTGGTCTGGAAAGATACGCGCAGGTTTTCGACGCGCACCACAGGCGTCCCGTCCTTGTCCTGCCGCAGGTTTTGAATCGGGGGCGCGCCCTGGTCCAGCATGGGGGATCCTGTCGTGTCTGACCCGGTGACGCTAGCGAGAGAGGATGCGAATTGTCAAACGGCACGAGCCCTTTACGTCGCATCAGGCTGTCAGCGGGCTTGCATTCTGATCGAATTGGCCTTTCCATGACGCGGATCGTGGACGGACGGTCTGTCGGGCATCGCATGCGATGCCCTGACTGGCCCCGCCTACGACCCGAACCGGACCGCCGACAGAAGCGGCAAGGTATGACCAACTATGGAGAGTGCAATGAACCTCAAGTCCCTCTTGCTCAGCGCGGTCGCTGCGTCCGCATTGGCCCCGGCGGCCATGGCCGAGCGCGGCGCTGATGGCCATGTCAACGTGATTTACTGGCAGGCGCCGTCGATCATGAACCCCTATCTGTCTGCCGGCACCAAGGATATCGAGGCCGCGTCGGTGGTCATCGAGCCGCTTGGCCGCTTCGATCAAGACGGCAATATGGTCGCCTTTCTCGCCGAGGAAATCCCGACCGTTGAAAACGGAGGCGTTTCGGACGACCTCAAGCAGATCACCTGGAAGCTGAAAGAAGGCCTGATGTGGTCCGACGGAACGCCCGTCACTTCGGCCGATGCTAAGTTCACTGCCGATTATTGCATGCACCCCGAGGGCGGATGCGCACAGGCGGCCAAGTTCGACGGCATCGACAGCATCGAGACGCCGGATGATCTGACGATAGTCATCAATTTTACGGATCCTAAGCCCAACCCCTATCAGGCCTTTATGGGTGGCCTGTCCCCGATCCTGCAAGCCGCGCAATTCGCGGATTGCCTTGGTGCAAAGGCACCGGAGTGCACCGAGGCGAACTTCAACCCGATCGGCACTGGCCCCTTCGTGGTCGACGAATTCCGCCCCAACGACGTGATCTCGCTTTCGGCCAACCCGAATTATCGTGACCCGGACAAGCCAGCCTTTGCCACAATGACACTGAAGGGTGGCGGCGACGCCGCGGCGGCGGGCCGTGCGGTTCTGGAAACCGGCGAGTTCGACTATGCCTGGAACCTGCAGTTGGCACCCGAAGTCATCGAAGAGATGGCCAAGGGCGGCAAGGGCACCCCGGTTTCAGGGTTCGGCACGCTGGTCGAGCGGATCGAAATGAACATGACCGATCCTTCCTCGGACCTGCCCGAAGGCGAACGCGCGACCGAAAAGCATCCACACCCGATCCTGTCCGACCTCAAGGTGCGCAAAGCCCTGTCCATGGCCATAGACCGCGAGCTGTTGGTGGAAATCGGCTACGGTCAGGCGGGCCGGGCAACCTGTAACCTCGTCCCGGCGCCGGAAATGTTTGCCTCGCCCAACACCGATTGCATCGGTCAGGACATGGAAGGCGCCAAGGCCTTGCTGGAAGAGGCCGGTTGGACCGACAGTGACGGTGACGGCATCCGCGACAAGGACGGCGAAAAGCTGAGCCTGCTGTTCCAGACCTCGACCAACGCCGTGCGTCAGGATTTCCAGGCGCTGATCAAGCAGTGGTGGCAGGAAATCGGTGTCGAAACCGAATTGCGCAACGTGTCGGGTTCGGTCTTTTTCGGGGGCGACCCCGGCTCACCGGACACGTTCCAGAAGTTCTACGCGGACGTCGAGATGTACGCCAACAACTTTGACGGCACCGACCCCGAGCCATATCTGGCCCAGCATACCTGCGAAAAGGCGCCCAAGCCCTCTTCGCAGTGGCAGGGTGAAAACATCAACCGCTACTGCGATCCTGAATTCGACAAGCTTGTGAACGAGCTGGGCCAAACCGGTGAGCTGTCCAAGCGCGCAGAGATCGCTATCAAACTGAACGAGATGCTGACCAAGGAAAGCTACGTCATCATCCCGCTGGTGGATCGTGGCCGCGTGTCGGCGCATTCCAACTCTCTCGGGGGTGTTGTTCTGAACACTTGGGACTCCGAGCTGTGGAATGTCGCAGACTGGCACCGAATCAAATAACTTGTCGGTTTCATCGCCCCCGCCTGTTCACGCGGGGGCGTTCCTTTATCCCGAGCGGCCTCCCTGAACCAGTCTTCGCAATGCGACACGCGTGCCGCTCCAAACCGGGATTTTTCGATCCGTGATGATCCCTGTCCGCGCCCCTGAGGCCAAATGTTGACGTTCACGATACGCCGCCTTGTGCTGGCCGTCCCGACGCTGCTGCTGATTTCATTGATTATCTTTGGCCTGCTGCAATTGGCGCCGGGCGATCCGATGGCGCAGGTCCCGCTGACCGTGCCGCCTGAAGTCAAACAAAAGATGCGCGAGGCCCTGGGCCTGGGAGATTCGTGGTACATCCAGTATTGGAAATGGATCGTCCAGTTCTTTTGGGTCGAGCCGCAGGTGCTGTTCGATCATGTCTTTGGGACGAGCTTCGCGGATGGCAAGCTGCGGGTCTTGTCGTGGCAGACCCGCTCGCCGGTCATGGACATCGTGGTGCAGCGGTTACCCCAAACCCTCTGGGTGGTCGGGACCGCCTACGTGGTGGCCGTGCTGATCGCCCTGCCGATCGGAATCTATTCAGCATACCGGCAATACTCGGTCTTTGACAACGTCGGTACCTTTGTTTCGATGATCGGCTTCTCGGTCCCGCCGTTTTTTTCCGGAGTGCTGGTGATCGTGATCTTTTCCGTCAACCTCGGCTGGTTTCCTTCGATCTACGACACGACACACAAGGTGGTGAGCTGGGACAGCTTTGTGGTTCAGTTGCGCCAGATGATCCTGCCGGTGATGGTGCTGGCGCTTCAGATCACGGCGCAGATCGCGCGGTTCATGCGGGCCTCGATGCTCGACAATCTGCATCAGGATTATGTGCGTACCGCCCGCGCCAAGGGTCTGGGCGAACGTGTCGTGGTCCTGAGCCACGTGGTGCGCAATTCGATGATCCCGGTCGTGACGGTCATCGCGCTCGGCATTCCGCAGATTTTCGGCGGCGCGATCATCACCGAACAGGTGTTCAAGGTAAACGGCATCGGGCAATTGCTGATCACCTCGATTCAGGCCAACGACCTGCCGATGGTGCAGACCCTGACGTTCATCTTTGCCGTGCTGATCGTTCTCTTCAACCTGATCGCCGACGTGCTCTACGGCATCTTGGACCCACGGATCCGCTATGACTGACGACGTTCCCCAGCCCATCACCCCCGGCCCGGGAGAGGCGCAGGCGGCGGACGTGCTGACGACCCCGCTGCCGTCGACCCCGCCGCGTAGCCAATGGGCCGAAGTCTGGCGTCAATTCCGGCACCACAAGGGGGCGATGGCGGGCGGCATCGTCTTCTTCCTCATCGTGCTGACGGTCTTTGTCGGGCCGTGGATATGGACCATCGACGCGACCTACATCGATATCCGCGCGCGCAATCAAGGCCCCTCGCTGGCGCATCCCTTTGGCACCGACCAATTGGGGCGGGACATGCTTGCGCGGATGATGGCCGGGGGGCGGGTGTCCATGTCAGTCGGGATCACCGCGATGCTTCTGGCGCTTTTCCTCGGCTCGCTGATCGGGGTCATGGCAGGCTATTTTCGCCGTCTCGACAACCTGTTGATGCGGTCAACCGATCTTTTCCTCGCGCTGCCGCTGCTCCCCCTCCTGCTGGTCATGGTGTTGCTCTTTCGTGAAACACTGAGCAAAACGTTCGGACCCGAAACCGGCATCTTCATCCTGATCGTCCTCGCCATCGGCGTGACTTCATGGATGCCGACCGCGCGGATCGTGCGTGGCGATGTGCTGGCGTTGAAAGAGCGCGAGTTCGTCCTCGCCGCACGCTCAATCGGGACCACGAACGTCAAGATGATCCTGCGTCATATCCTGCCGAACGTGATTTCTCCCATCGTGGTGTCGGCGACGCTTGGTATCGCGAACGCGATCATCACTGAAAGCGCGTTGTCCTTCCTGGGCCTTGGGTTTCCGCCGGATTTCCCGACCTGGGGGCGTCTGTTGTTCGACGCCGTCGATTACATGCAGCAAAATCCTGAACGGGTGATCCTGCCGGGGGTTGCGATCTCTCTCACCGTCTTGTCGGTGAATTATCTGGGCGACGGGCTGCGGGACGCGCTCGACCCGCGCATCAGGGGACGGTAAAAATAGGGCGCGTTTTCCACGGCCATTGCGGCAGCACGGGACGATATCCCAAGGGCGGCGTCGCGGCGGAAAATCATTCCTGAAGCAGTCCCTCTGCGGGAAAATATCCCGCCAAGCGCTGGTATTCACATATGGGAATGTCTTGATTGCGCACCATCTGAGGACGTAGAGGAACAATATTCCACTTCAGGAGCCCAACGATGTTCGAATCCCTTGGTTTTGACTCCGCTTCGGCCCAACAGGTCAGTGTCTGGTTCGCGCTGGCCCTCGGCGTGATGTTCGGTGTGACGGCAGCCGTGACAAAGTTCTGTTTCCGCAGGGCGCTTGTCGGCGAAGACCGGCGCGAAGCACGCGGCGTCTGGGGACTCGCGCTGGCGGTCGCCGTGCTCGGCACGCAATTGGCCGTCGCTCTGGGGCTGATCGATTTCGCAGGGCACCGGTATTCCACGGCGGAGCTGCCGATCCTCGCCATCGCCGGCGGCGGCCTGTTGTTTGGCGCTGGCATGGTTCTGACGCGGGGCTGCGTCTCGCGACTGGCGGTGCTGACCGGGGCGGGCAATTTGCGGGCCTTGCTGGTGCTGGTCGTCTTTGCCATTGCGGCCCATGCGACGCTGAAAGGCGTGCTGTCACCGCTGCGCACCGGGCTGGCCAATGTCACCTGGTCGGTCGGAGAGTACGGCTCCCTCGCCGCGCTGCCCGGCGGCGCGATTGTCTGGTCCATCGTGATCGTCGCGATTGCTTTGGCCTTCGTTCTGCGGTCGGGCAATCCGGTGTCGCGACTGGTGTTCGCCGCGTTGCTTGGGCTGACCGTGCCGATTGGCTGGGTCGGGACTGGCTACGTGCTGTTAGATGAATTCGATCCGATCACGCTGGAAAGCCTCAGCTTCATCGCACCAATGACCGAAGGGCTGTTCTGGCTCGTGGCTTCAACGGCAGTGCCTGCGGGCTTTGGCACCGGGTTGATCGGCGGCGTCCTTATCGGAGGTCTGCTGGCCGCCCTTCTGACCCGCAGCTTTGTCTGGCAGAGCTTTGAGAGCCCGAACCAGACCGCGCGCTACATCACCGGCGGCGTGATGATGGGTTTCGGCGGGGTCCTGGCCGGAGGCTGCACCATCGGTGCGGGGTTGGGCGGCATTCCAACGCTGGGCCTCACGGCTGTTCTGGCCCTGATCTTCATCGGCATTGGTGGGCTGGTGATGGACCGGGTGTTGCGGGCCAAAGGCGTGACTAGGCTGAACGCTCAACCGGCGGAATGAACATACGGAATCCTGTGGAAGAGGGGTCCGCGCTTCGCGGCCCCTTTCGCGTCTCAACCCGTCAGCACCCCTAGCAACCCGGTTTCTGCCTTTGAGAGGCCGCGCCGCGCGTCGGGCAGGGACGCGGGCGTCGCTCCGGCCAGATCGATGACTGCTGGGTGCACGTAGGAATTTCGCGCCACCGTCGGAGTATTCGACAAAGCCTCAGAGGCCGCGCGGGCCATAGCGGTGATCGTGCTGCCCTCTTCCGCCCGGTGGCACTCATAGGCGGCGAGGCTGCCTGCCCAGGTTCGGAACGTCTTGGCGGTGAACTGATCCGACCCGCCGATCTCTACAAGGTAGTCGTTCAGCGTCGTGGAGGTCACCTTGCGCACATCGCCATCGTCGTCGATCCACGTGAAGAGCTCCGCCCCCGGCAAATCGCGCGCCGCCTGAAGCACCCGCATCAGCCGTTTGGAGCGCAAGCGCCGTTTGACCCGTTGCCCACCCTTCGCCGTCCACGAGAGGTGGAGCGTACCGTCCTTCAGCCTCAGGTGGCGGCTGCGCAAGGTGGTGGCGCCGTAGGTGCCGTTTTCCGTAGCATAAGCCGCATTGCCGACCCGTATGGCGGTCTGGTCGATCAGCAGCAGCGCAGCGGCGAGCGAAAATTGCTCTTCCCCCGCCTCCCGGTTGGTCAGGTCCCGCGAAATCCGCCTGCGGATCCGGGGTAGCGCCTCTGCAAATGCTGGCAGGGCCGAGAACTTCTCCGCCGATTTCGCCGCCGACCATTCGGGGTGATAGCGGTATTGCTTGCGGGACCGTGCATCCTTGCCCGTCGCCATCAGGTGGCCGTTGTCCAAGGGTGACATCCAGACCTGTTCGTAGGCCGGGGGGACGGCCATTGCCTCCAGCCGCTTGCGCTCTGCTCCACGCGCAATGGTGGTCCCGTCGGAGCCGCGATAGGTAAAGCCACGTCCGTGTCGGCGGCGGCTGATGCCGGGACGGTCGTCGGGATAATAGACGAGCGAGGGCACCCCGTCAGGCCCGATCGACTTCGGAGCGCAGCTTGAGGACGTAATCGCCGTCCTTCTGCCGGATCAGCAGTGCGGGATCATCGTCGCTACCGTTGCGGGTCACTTCGGTGCCCTTCAGGGTGCGCGATACGCTGCGATGAAAGGTCTCCTCGACCGTGCCGCTGCCCTGACCGTTGCTCCAGTTCCACGTCACGTCTGTACCCTTGCGGATCATCGCACTTCTCCTTCACGACTGGAATTGAAACACGTCCGAGGAGCGCGTGGTTCCCTGCGCCCAGGCACAAACGAAAACGCCCGCCCCGGTGAGGGGGCGGGCGCGATGGCAGTTGCGTGGCCTGGCCGTTAGTCGATCTTGGTCAGCAGATCGCCGATGGATTGCTTGGCGTCGCCATAATACATCCGCGTGTTGTCCTTGTAGAACAAGGGGTTTTCGATGCCCGAGTAGCCGGTGCCCTGCCCGCGCTTGGAAACGAAGACCTGCTTGGCCTTCCACACTTCGAGAACCGGCATCCCCGCAATCGGAGAGTTCGGATCGTCCTGGGCCGCCGGATTCACGATGTCGTTGGAGCCGATGACGATAACCACATCCGTATCGGGGAAGTCGTCGTTGATCTCGTCCATTTCCAGCACGATGTCGTAGGGCACCTTGGCCTCGGCCAGCAGCACGTTCATGTGGCCCGGCAGACGGCCCGCGACGGGGTGGATGGCGAAACGCACCTCCTTGCCCTGAGCGCGCAGCTTGCGGGTCAGTTCGGCGACGTTCTGCTGTGCCTGCGCCACGGCCATGCCGTAACCGGGAACAATCACCACCGAATCCGCTTCTTCCAGCGCGGAGGCAACGCCATCGACGTCGATCGCAACCTGCTCGCCCTCGACCTCCATCGCCGGACCGCTGGTCCCGCCAAAGCCGCCGAGGATCACGCTGATAAAGCTGCGGTTCATCGCCTTGCACATGATATAGCTGAGGATCGCCCCCGAAGAGCCGACCAGCGCGCCGACCACGATCAAGAGGTCATTGCCAAGCGAGAAGCCGATCGCCGCCGCGGCCCAACCGGAATAGCTGTTGAGCATCGACACGACGACGGGCATGTCCGCCCCGCCGATCCCCATGATCAGGTGATAGCCGATGAACAGGGCGGCCAGGGTCATCAGGAACAGCGGCAGGAACCCACCGGTGTTGCCGTACCAGATCAGGCAGATGACCGAGAGACCCGCCGCCGCCGCGTTCAACAGGTGCCCGCCGGGCAGCTTTTGCGCGACCGACGTGACCTTGCCCGCCAGCTTGCCGTAGGCGATGACCGACCCGGTGAATGTCACCGCGCCGATGAACACGCCGAGGAACACTTCGACCTTGAGGATGCCGATTTCCACAGGCGTCTTATGCGCCAGCAGTTCGGCAAATCCGTGCAGCGAGGCGCGCGCGGTTTCGTCCATGGCCAGAACACGGCCCAGTTCGATGTGGGCGTTGTAGCCGACAAAGACCGCTGCCAGACCGACGAGGCTGTGCATCGCCGCGACAAGCTGCGGCATCTCTGTCATTTGCACCCGCTTCGCCACGACAAAACCGATGGCCCCGCCGCCCGCGATCAGGATCACCGACAAGAGCCAGAAGCCCGAGCCAGGGCCGATCAGCGTGGCAAAGACCGCCAGCGCCATCCCGACGATGCCGTACCAGACCGCGCGCTTTGCGCTCTCCTGCCCGGACAGACCGCCCAGTGACAGGATGAAGAGGACAGCCGCGACCACATAGGCCGCCGTTGTAAATCCGAAATCCATTGCCCTCTACTCCTTACGATTTCTGGAACATGGCGAGCATGCGCCGGGTCACGAGGAAGCCACCAAAGATATTGATCCCGGCCATGAAGACCGACAGGGCAGCAAGCAGGATCACCAGCCAGGAGCCAGAGCCGATCTGCATCAGCGCTCCCAGGATAATGATCGACGAAATCGCATTGGTCACGGCCATGAGCGGCGTGTGCAGCGAGTGGCTGACATTCCAGATCACCTGGAACCCGACAAAGACCGCCAGCACAAAGACGATGAAGTGCTGCATGAAGCTGGCCGGGGCGATCAGGCCCACACCCAGCAGCAGCACCGCGCCGACCGCCAGAAGCGTGACTTGCGACTTGGTCTGTTTCTTGAACGCGGCCTGTTCGGCGGCGATCTTTTCTTCGCGCGTCAGTTCCTTGGGCGGTTCGGCCTTCTTCTGCGCTGCGATGGCCGCGACCTTTGGCGGGGGCGGTGGCCAGGTGATCTCTCCCTTGTGGGTCACGGTCGCGCCGCGGATCACGTCGTCTTCCATGTTGTGATCGACCACACCGTCCTTTTCGGGCGTGAGGTCGGTCATCATGTGACGGATGTTGGTAGAGTATAGGCTGGAGGCCTGTGAAGCCATCCGGCTGGGGAAATCGGTGTAACCCACGATCGTGACGCCGTTGTCGGTGACGATCTTCTGATCCGGCACGGTCAGCTTGCAGTTGCCGCCCTTTTCCGCCGCGAGGTCTACGATGACCGACCCCGGCTTCATCGCCTTGACCATGTCTTCGGTCCAAAGTTCGGGCGCTTCGCGGTTCGGGATCAGGGCGGTGGTGATCACGATGTCCATTTCCGGCGCCAACTCGCGGAATTTCGCCAGTTGGGCTTCACGGAACTCCGGTGAGGAGACAGACGCATAGCCGCCCGACGCCGCGCCGTCCTGCTGTTCCTCGTCAAAATCGAGGTAGACGAACTCGGCCCCCATGGATTCGACCTGCTCGGCCACTTCGGGGCGAACGTCAAACGCATAGGTGATCGCGCCGAGCGAGGTCGAGGTACCGATCGCGGCAAGTCCCGCGACCCCGGCACCGACGACCAGAACCTTTGCCGGGGGCACTTTGCCCGCCGCCGTCACCTGACCGGTGAAGAAGCGGCCAAAGTTATTGCCTGCCTCGATCACCGCGCGATAACCGGCGATATTCGCCATGGAGCTCAGCGCGTCCATCTTCTGCGCGCGGCTGATGCGGGGCACCATTTCCATCGCGATGACGGTGGCGCCCTTGGCTTTCGCGGCTTCCATCCCCGGCTCGTTGCCTGCGGGATTAAAGAAGGAAATCAGCGTCTTGTCAGCCGTCAGTCGCTTCAGCTCCGTCTCGTTGGGCTGGCGCACCTTGGCGATGATGTCGACGTCTTTCCACAGGGCGGCCGGGGTTTTCACCACCGTGACACCGGCCTCCTCGTAGAGCGCGTCCGAAAACCCGGCGGCCATGCCTGCCCCGGTTTCCACGTAGCACTCATGCCCGAGTTTCTGTAGCTGCTTGGCGGAATCCGGCGTCATTGCAACGCGGTTCTCGCCTTCGTACACTTCTTTCGGCGTCCCGATCTTCACCTGTGTCGTCCCCCTTTGAACACCTGATCAGTCTATCGGTGATCGTTCACCGACCGGATTCAGTTCATTCGCGCAAGATTATTGCGCAAACGATCTCAGGCGATTTGCACTGTCTGTTATGGAGAGTCAAACCGATCCCCAATCCAGCACACCTATTATCCGGCTATGTGGTGCCGGAATCCACAGCCAAATCCCGCTCTGGGGTCGGTTTGTCCCGCATTGCCCGCGGTCTTGCGATTTTGTCCCTCTCCCCTATGGTTCAGCGGAAATGAGTTCCGCATCGCAGGGGGCCTAAAATGATGCTCAAAGGGAAACACGCAATCGTCACCGGTGGCGGGACGGGCATTGGGTTGGCAATCGCGCGCGCGCTGGTCGCCGAGGGTGCCAGCGTCACGATCACCGGCCGCCGGATTGAGGTGCTGGAGGCCGCTGCCCAACCGGGCATGTATCCTGTCGTGATGGATGTCACGGACGAATCCCGGATCATTGCCGCGACTGAAGACGCGGTCGCAGAGCGCGGCCCCATCCAGATATGCGTCGCAAACGCCGGGATCGCGGAGGGCCAGAAGCTGCACAAGACCTCGTCGGAGCTTTGGCGCAGAATCATGGCAACCAACCTCGACGGCTGTTTCTACACCGTGCGCGAAAGTCTCAAATCCATGAGGACGACAGACTGGGGGCGGGTGATCGCCGTTTCGTCCATCGCGGGGGTGCGCGGCGCCGCCGGGGCCGGGGCCTACGCGGCCTCAAAACACGGGGTCGTCGGCATGATCCGGTCCTTTGCCGAAGATTTTCTGGGACAACCCTACACCTTCAACTCGCTTTGCCCGGGCTATGTCGACACACCAATCGTCACCCGCAACACGGATTCCATCGCGAAACGGGCCGGGATCAGCGAAGAGGCGGCGCGCGATATCATGGTCAACATCAACCGTCACAAGAAGCTGATCTTGCCCGAAGAGGTGGCCGCCGCCGCGTTATGGCTCTGCAACCCAGCCTGTGAAAGCGTGAACGGCAGCGAAGTCCAGATCGGTGGCGGTCAGGCTTGATCCGCGCCAGCCGCTCTCAGGACTGGTGTCCGGGGCGCATTGCGGTGTGGAGAGTACGCGGCTGGCTATTCCACGACGGATCGCCACCGGGGATCGCAACCGGTGGCGAGCCTGAGAACGACGCTCGTCAGGCGGACTTCGCCAATCGCACCGGCTGCCGATGGGTCATCCATGCGCGCGCGGCGTCACCAAAGGCACCGAACAACGCGCAGGAGACGGGGTCGCGCGCGGCGTCATACTCCGGATGCCACTGGACCGAGAGGGTAAACCCCGGCGCGTCCTTGACATAGGCGGCCTCAGCCGTGCCATCCGGGGCGGTCCCATCAATGATAAACCGCTCGCCCGCACGAATAACGGCCTGACCGTGCAGAGTGTTCGTCATCACCTCTGTCGCGCCGAAAAGGCGGTGAAACGGTCCGCCCTCGCTGACCGTCACTTTATGGCGCAGAGCGAATTTCTCTTCTATCGTGCCTTCGGGCGGCATCCGATGGTTCATATATCCGGGCAAGTCCCGAATCTCGGGATGCAGGCACGACCCCATGGCCACCGCGACCTCCTGAAAGCCCCGGCAGACGCCAAAATACGGCTGGCCGCGTTCGGTGCACGCCCGGATCAGCGGCAAGGTGATCGCGTCTCGTGCCCTGTCAAAAGTGCCATGTGCCTCGGTCGCGTCCTCGCCGTATTCCTCCGGGTGAACGTTTGGACGTCCCCCGGTCAACAGGAAGCCGTCGAAGGTCTCCAACAACTCTTCGACCGAAACCATGCGGGGATCAGCGGGGATCAACAACGGCAGGCCGTCCGTGGCCTCTGCCACCGCTTCGGAGTTCATGGTTCCGCCAGCGTGGGTCAGGTAGCTGTCATTGACAACCTGTAGGTTGGTGATGATTCCAATTCTGGGACGTGCCATGGAGCGTGGTTCCTCTCTTCGTCACCAGGTATATACCTGTGGCGGGTCGAGGAAAATCACTTCCTGTGTGCGCTTGCGCAGGGACGGGCTGCACCGTCTGTCATTTGTGCGAAAAGCACAAAGGCCCTTGACCGGATCAGTTCGTCGTCGCGGGCGCCTGGGTCGCGGGTGTATCGGTAGTTTCTCCGATTGTCGTGTCGCCGGTCCGGCCGTCGATTTGGGTATTTGCCCCATCGGGGTTATCGCCGCCGGTCGCGGTCAAGGTGATGGCGGCACCCATCACGCCGCCAAAGGCCAGGGCGATCAAAATGCCCCAAATCGGCCCGCGGTGCCTTTTGGCCTGACGATCGACATTGGTGGTTGGTGCGGACATCGTACGCTCCCTTCTCGTGTATTGGTTTCATGGGTCAACGCGCGGAGGGGCGGGTTGGTTCAAATCCTTGATCATTTCTGAACCGGGTGGACGGATAGGATGTGGAAGGAGCCACGCTACCCTCTTGCATCCCCCTTTCGCTGCTGGAACAACACGCCCAAGGGTTTGGCGCGATCCTCCGCCGGACCATGATCAGGAGAGCAGCCATGAAAGATGCGGAAAATCCGACGATCTATCTCAAGGATTACACGCCCCCCAACTGGCTGGTCGAGGATGTGCATCTGACCTTTCGGCTGGCACCGCAGGCGACGCGCGTGCTGTCGCGCATCCGTTTCGTGCCGAACCCCGACACGCAGGATCGCAGATTCTTCCTTGAGGGTGAGGACCTGCGCCTCATCTCCGCCCGCATCGACGGAGAGACCGTGACGCCCGAAGTCACGAATGAAGGCCTGATCTGCGATGTACCCGAGGCCGCATTCCTCTGGGAAGCCGAAGTCGAGATCGCGCCAGAGGCAAACACCGCGCTCGAAGGGCTCTATATGTCCGGCGGCATGTATTCGACGCAATGTGAGGCGCAGGGCTTTCGCAAGATCACCTATTACCCCGACCGCCCCGACGTCATGGCGACCTTTACCGTGCGCATCGAATCCGACATGCCGGTGCTCCTGTCCAACGGAAACAAGGTCGCGACCGGCGATGGCTTTGCCGAATGGCACGACCCATGGCCCAAGCCCGCCTACCTGTTCGCGCTCGTCGCGGGCAACCTCGTCAACCTGCCCGGCGGCTTCACAACCAAATCGGGCCGTGAAGTCGAATTGAACATCTGGGTGCGCCCCGGCGATGAGGACAAATGCGATTTCGCGCTGGAAGCGCTGAAAAAGTCGATGCGCTGGGACGAAGTGGTCTACAGGCGCGAATACGACCTCGACATCTTTAACATCGTGGCGGTCGATGATTTCAACATGGGCGCGATGGAGAACAAGGGGCTGAACATCTTCAACTCCGCCGCCGTGCTCGCCTCGCCGGAAACCGCCACGGACGCGAATTTCGAGCGGATCGAGGCCATCATCGCGCATGAGTACTTCCACAACTGGACCGGCAACCGCATCACCTGCCGCGACTGGTTCCAGCTATGTCTCAAGGAGGGGCTGACGGTATTTCGTGACGCGCAGTTCACCGCCGACATGCGCTCTGAACCGGTGAAGCGCATCTCGGACGTGCTCGACCTGCGCGGACGCCAGTTTCGCGAGGATGGCGGCCCGTTGGCGCATCCGGTGCGGCCCGAGAGCTTTCA
Organism: Pseudooceanicola sp.; assembly: GCA_002709085.1. Lineage (GTDB taxonomy): Bacteria > Pseudomonadota > Alphaproteobacteria > Rhodobacterales > Rhodobacteraceae > Pseudooceanicola. Next base: position 84,245 of record PAPR01000025.1, read on the forward strand.
GGAAATTAACAACTTCTACACCGCGACCGTCTACGAAAAGGGCGCCGAGGTTATCGGGATGCTCAAGCGGCTGGTTGGGGACGAAGCCTACGCCAAGGCCGTCACGCTCTATTTTGACCGTCACGACGGGCAAGCCTGCACCATCGAGGATTGGTTGCAGGTGTTCGAGGATACGACGGGCCGCGACCTGTCGCAGTTCAAGCTGTGGTATGCGCAGGCCGGCACGCCGCGCGTGGCCATGACAGAGGATTGGGAGGATGGCACCTATACGGTCACGCTGAAACAGAGTTTGCCGCCGACCCCCGGACAGGCGGGGAAATCGCCGCAGGTCATCCCCTTTGCCATCGGTCTGCTCGATCGCTCAGGGGCCGAAGTTGTCCCGACCACCCTGCTGGAACTGACGGAAACTGAGCAGAGCTTTACCTTCACCGATCTCAAGACGCGCCCTGTCCCCTCGCCCCTGCGCGGCTTCTCCGCCCCGGTGATCCTAGAGCGTGAGACGAGCAATGAGGACCGCGCCTTCCTGCTGGCGCATGACACCGATCCGTTCAACAGGTGGGAGGCAGGCCGCCAACTGGCAAAATCGGCCCTGATCGGGATGATCGACAGTGGGCACGCACCCGATTCCGGCTACCTCGACGCCCTCAGCCGGTTGGTGACGGACGAGACGCTCGACCCCGCATTTCGCGCGCTGGCGATGGCCCTGCCGTCCGAGGATGATCTGGCGCAGTCTTTTGCGGATATGGGTCAGACGCCCGAGCCGCAGCGCATCTGGAATGGGCGTGAGGACATGCGCGCCGCGATGGCCAAGGCGCTGGAGGGGGAGCTGCGGCCGCTCTACGACCAGCATCTGGTCACGGGTCCCTACAGCCCCGAGGCAGGCCCCGCCGGTCAGCGTGCGCTGAGCAACACGCTCTTGTCGCTGATGACGCGCAGCGACGGTGGCGCGGCGGCGCGCGCGCAGTACAAAGCAGCGGACAACATGACACAGCAGCTTGGCGCGCTGTCGGCCTTGTTAGCGAACGATCTGGGCACCGAAGAACTGACGGCCTTTGCGGACCAATGGGCGCACGAACGGCTGGTGATGGACAAATGGTTCATGATCCAGGTGGCGCAGGCGCGACCCGAAGAAGCGGCGGGCATGGCCGAGGCTCTCAGTCAGCATCCGGACTTCACGATGAAAAACCCGAACCGGTTCCGCGCCGTCTTTGGCGCGCTGGCAATGAATCAAGCCGGGTTTCATCATGCCTCGGGTGCCGGGTATCGGCTGATGGCGGACTGGCTGATCAAGCTCGATCCGCTGAACCCGCAGACCACGGCGCGCATGGCCTCGGCCTTTCAGACCTGGCGACGCTACGACGCCGACCGGCAGGCGATGATGAGCGAGCAATTGCACCGCATCGCCGCCCTGCCGGGGTTGAGCCGAGATACCGCGGAGATGGTGGGACGCATCCTCGCCGCCTGAGGTGCGCCGGTTAGCAAGGGGGGCCGTCTGCCCACAGGCGTTTGCCCCCCCGCCAATCCTGACGTCCCTGCGCCCGCATCAAGGCAGCCCGACACGGCAATTTCGCGCAAAGGCCAAGCGGTCGCCGTTTTTCGGCCCGAAATCGCGGCGATACCATCCTTGTCATTACAAGGAGTCCCCGATGCTTGGTTTTTCCCGCCCCGCCGCCACCGCCCGGTCCAAGACCGCGAAATCTGCCAAACCCGCTGCCAACGAGCAGGCCGCACCGGCAGAGCAGGCAATCCCGGTGTGCGAGGAAAGCCGTCAGGACCGCGGCGGGAACGTCTACTTTGCCAAGGGGCAATACCTCGCCCGGCAAGACCGTTGGGACATGCTGGGCCGTCTGATCGCGGAAACCGACCGCCACCGCGCGGCGACCCTGTCGGGCGTGTCGATGGCGGCGCTCCTGGCGGATGGCGCGCGCGCCGATGCGGTGCATCACGCCCGCAGTGTCGTGTCGGGCGCAGACGACGAGGTACCGGCGGGCATCCGGGCGCTGGACGACGTGGCGTTGGACCACGCGGGCCATTGGGGCGTCGCGCTGGTCGTGGCACGCGCGCAGATCGAATGCGCCTGGGCCTTTGAAGGTCAGGTCGACCCCTACGCGCTGCCCGCACGACCGAACGCGCGCTTCTTCTCGCATTTCGCGGCCGCCGCCGACCTCGTGAAACAGGCGCAGGCCAAGTCACCGGACAGCGCGGAGCTTGCCGCGACACGATGCGATCTGCTTGCGGCGGACCCCTCTGCCAAGGACCGGCTCGACGCCCGCCATCTGAAAGCGATTGACCTCGATCCGGGAAATCCGGGCCGGCTGCGGGCCTACGGCGTGCACCTCTTGCCGCGCTGGTTCGGCACGCACGCCCGGCTGGATCAGACGGCGCGTGATGTGATGCGCCACTGCGCCGTGACCCCCGCCGCGACGGATTGGGGCGATGGGGCCTATACATGGATGTGGTTCGATGCATTGCGGCTCGACCCCTCCTCTGCGGCCATGCTCGACGCTGAACGGTTCGTCGCCGGAATGCGCCGGATCCTGAGCTTGCGGTCCGATCCGCACATGGCCAACCTCATGGCCGCCTATGCCGACGGTATGGCCCCCGATTGCGCGCCCGACGATCTGTGCGAAACGGCCTTGCAGGCCCGCGCGCGCATCCATGCGACCCTGCCGAACCTGATGGAGCGTCACCTCAGCGAGCTGCACCCCCAGGTCTGGGCGCGATCTCATGCGCTGCCGGGTGCGGCGCATACCGGCCCCCTGTCTCAGGGTCGTCTTGCCGCCGCGACCGCGCAAGCCCGCGCCGCCCTTGAGACCGCTGCGCCGAACCGACGGATCGCCGATCTGACGGGGAACGCCGCCTGACTCGCTTCCCGAGATGCTCAACCGCTCAGGCGCATCGCGCCCCGCGTTGGTGCACGGGGCGCGATGCCCTTGCCCCGCTGCCCCGCCTCGCCTAAAACGCCCCTCAACGTTAGCGAGAGGACGGCCATGCTGGACCTGACATATGAGACGCCCAAGCCCAAGATGATCGCCGGGGCGAAGCACGACTGGGAACTGGTCATCGGCATGGAAATCCATGCTCAGGTATCCTCCAACGCCAAGCTGTTTTCCGGCGCCTCCACCAAATTCGGTGCCGAGCCCAATTCCAACGTGGCCTTTGTCGATGCGGCGATGCCCGGCATGCTGCCGGTCATCAACGAATACTGCGTTGAACAGGCGGTGCGCACCGGGCTCGGCCTGAAGGCCGCAATCAACCTGTGGTCGGCGTTTGATCGCAAGAACTACTTTTATCCTGACCTGCCGCAGGGCTACCAGATCTCGCAGCTTTACCACCCGATTGTCGGCGAAGGCGAAGTGCTGGTCGAAATGGGAAGCGGCGTCGCGCGGCTGGTGCGGATCGAACGCATCCACCTGGAACAGGACGCGGGCAAGTCGATCCACGACATGGATCCGAATATGTCCTTCGTCGACCTCAACCGCACCGGCGTGGCCCTGATGGAGATCGTCTCGCGCCCCGACATTCGCGGCCCCGAAGAGGCCGCCGCCTATGTCACCAAGATGCGCCAGATCCTGCGCTACCTCGGCACATGCGACGGCAACATGCAGAACGGCAACCTGCGCGCGGACGTCAACGTGTCTGTCTGTCGTCCAGGCCAGTACGAGAAATACATGCAGAGCCAGGATTTCTCGCATCTCGGCACGCGGTGCGAAATCAAGAACATGAATTCCATGCGCTTTATCCAGGCCGCGATCGAGGTCGAGGCCCGCCGCCAGATCGCCATCGTCGAGGGCGGCGGCGAGGTTGTGCAGGAAACCCGGCTTTATGATCCGGACAAGGACGAGACGCGCTCCATGCGCTCCAAGGAAGAGGCGCATGACTACCGCTACTTCCCCGACCCCGACCTGCTGCCGCTGGAAATCGAACAGGCATGGGTCGACGACATCGCCGCCAACCTGCCGGAGCTTCCGGACGCCAAGAAAGCGCGCTTCATGGCCGAAATGGGGCTGTCGGATTACGACGCCTCGGTCCTGACAGCCGAAGTGGCCAATGCCGATTTCTTTGAGAAGGTGGCTGATGGACGCGACGGGAAGCTCGCCGCCAACTGGGTGATCAACGAATTGTTCGGCCGTCTGAAAAAGGACGAAAAGGATATCACCGACAGCCCGGTGACGCCCGCGCAACTGGGCGGGGTGATCGCCCTGATTACCAAGGGCGACATCAGCGGCAAGATCGCAAAAGACCTGTTCGAGATTGTCTATACCGAGGGCGGCGACCCGGCTGAGATCGTCGAGACGCGCGGCATGAAACAAGTGACCGACACCGGCGCGATTGAGGCGGCGGTAGACGACGTGATTGCCGCCAACCCGGCCCAGGTCGAAAAAGCCAAGCAGAATCCCAAGCTCGCTGGCTGGTTCGTCGGCCAGGTGATGAAAGCAACGGGCGGCAAGGCCAACCCAGCCGCGGTGAACCAAATTGTCGCCGCCAAACTGGGACTTTAAACCCGCCGAGGCGGCGGCGTTCGGCACCCCTCGCGGTTTGCAGCCGCCCTCACCTTCCAACCTCCTCCGAAGGACCTAACGATGACAGCTCACGATCCAAATACGCCCTCGCACGACCCGACCGCCTTGCCGTTCCTGAGCGAAGAGCTGGTCGTGCAACCGGAATGGATCGACTTCAACAATCATCTCAACATGGCCTTCTACGGTGTCCTGCTCGACAAGGGGGGCATGCATGGGTTCAACGCGCTTGGACTGGACGAAAACTATCGGCGCGAGCGGGGTTGCACCACGATGACAGCGGACCTTCGTATCCGTTATCTGCGGGAGCTAGTGTTGGGCGATCGGTTGCGCTGCTCCTTCCGCATCGTCAAGGTCGCGGCCAAGGCGTTCCACTATTGTCAGGAGCTGATCCACAGCGATGGCTGGGTCGCCGCCACCGCTGAGTCCGTGAACCTGAACGTCGAGATTGCCGCACGCAAGGTCGCCCCCTACCCTGCGGATCGCAAGGCAGCCCTGGATGCGATGGCGGCGGATCATGCACGCACGCCCGTGCCGGATTGGGTTGGCCTGCCATTGGGAGTACGGTGGTGACCAAGGTTCTGATGTCGCCGACGATGGAGCTGAAACCGGAGTGGATCGACCAGAACGGCCATCTGAATATGGCCTATTACAGCGTCTTGTTCGATACCGGGCTTGATGAGGCCGTCACGTCCTTTGGGCTGGGCTGGGATTACACCTCGGGCGGAACGCATACGACCTTCACCGCGGAATTCCGCATCCGCTATCTGCGGGAGCTGCATCTGGGCGCGCGCGTACGCGCCTCCTTCCGGTTGCTGGATGTAGGGCCCAAAGCCTATCATTTCTGTCAGGAGCTGGTTCACGAGGAGGGCTGGATCGCCGCAACCGGAGAGGGGATCAGCCTTCACATCGACCAATCCGGTCCTCGCGTCGCCCCCTATCCAGACGCGATCAAGGCACGTCTGGATGCGGTGCTGGCCGATCACGCCACCCTGCCCGTGCCAGATTGGGTTGGATCGACAATGCAGCTGCGGAAATAGCTGTTTTCCGACCAAATTCCCTTGGAATCCAAACTATTGCCCGATTTCGGGTCGTTTTTCGCACCAATCTGTGGATAATTTCCGGGTCGAGACGTCAGAACCGTGTCAAACGGCAGGCGCCACGGAAAGGGTCTTATGGCGAATTACGAGTACAAGGTGGTGTCAGCACCCACAAAAGGCAGGCGAAGCCGCGCGGTAAAAGGCGCGGAGGGGCGCTTTGCCAATACGCTTGAAAATTTGATGAATGACATGGCTGGGAACGGCTGGGAATATCAGCGCGCCGAGACTCTCCCTTCGGAAGAGCGCAGCGGTCTCACGTCCAGTCAGACAGTTTATCGCAATGTACTGATTTTCCGGCGCAGGCGCGTCGACGACCTTTCCGCCTATCGCCCTCGCAGTCTCGCCGAACCAGCACCGGCCACCTTGCTGTTGCCACCGGCAGAGGTTGCGTCGCACAAGGATGCGGTGGTTCTGCAGGATCCAACGGCAGAGTTCTTTGCACAGGCGCCCTCAGACCCAGAGACCGCGCTGGAAACCGACGCAGGGCTTGCCGACATCCTGCGTCAGCGTGCGGCTTCGCTGCTGCACACCTCTGCGGACAGCGACTGGGAAGCCCCGGTCATAGACACGGCGAGCACCCCAGGCAAGCCGGACACAGACGAGGCGACACCGGCACCCGACGCCGAGGCCCACAGCCCGGTGGACCCCGATCCGGGCACGGGGTTCACATCAGGCGCGCGCCTCACGCCGTCATATGTCGATGCGCCTGCGGACGAGCCTGCAGAGGACGACATCGACCTGATGGAACCGATCCGGACGCCACATCCCTACCGCGCGCCATCGTGACACGCAGGACCCGTCACTTTGTCGGCTGATCCGACAGATCCAGCGTCAGCGCATGGATGCGCCCGATCAGGTCTTTGCCGATAGCCTCGTGAGCCGCCCGGTGACGCGCCAGGCGCGACATGCCGCTCAATTGTTTTGAGACCATGCGCACGCGAAAGTGACTCTCGCCGCCTTCCTGATAACCGGCATGGCCCCTGTGACTTTCGCTTTCGTCAACGATTTCAATTTCCTGCGGGTCGAAGTGAGTAACCAACCGCTCGCGTATCTCTGCCGATACAGACATTTTTTCCGTCCTAACCTCTTCAATCTCGGGACAGACAGTCTAAAGTGCATCGCCTGACTCGGAAAGGACAACGCATGGCCAAAACGGACCCCTTTGGATTCGACATGTCGATTTCGTCTGCCAAGAAGAAGACGAACCGCGGTCGCCGCGGCATGTCGGGCGCTTCGGAGACATCGCAGAAAGTGTGTGAACATCCGGGCTGCGAAGAGGCCGGGAAGTACCGCGCGCCCAAGGCGCCGGACGTGCTGGATGACTACCTTTGGTTCTGTCAGCAGCATGTCCGCGAGTATAACCTGAAGTGGAACTTCTTTGACGGCACCACCGAGGCCGAGATGAACGCGCAGATGTCCAAGGACAAGGTATGGGATCGTCAGACCAAGGCGTTCACCGACCCCGAGACGCGCGCCTGGGCGCGATTGGGCATCGACGACCCGCATCAGGTGTTGGGTGGAAACGCGACCCGCAATCCGGGCAAGAGCACCACCGGCAGCACCCGCACCCTGCCCTCCACCGAACGTCGCGCCGTGGACATTCTGGAGGCCAAGGACCATTGGACCAAGGCCGAAGTCCGCAAGAGCTACAAATCCCTGATCAAGGTGCTGCACCCGGACATGAACGGCGGCGATCGCTCACAGGAAGAGCAGTTGCAACTGGTGGTCTGGGCCTGGGATCAAATCAAGGACAGCCGCAATTTCAAATAGCGGGATGAGCGCGGTGCGCTCCGCTCCGGCAGGCTTCTCCACGCAGCCTCTGTGATTGCTTCAGGTCACCAACTGGTCCGCCACGGACATTGGCGTTCGACCGGTTATGGAACACTAGGGTGACACAGGCGCCTTGACCGATAGCTGCGCGCAGGCGCCGCGCGGATCGGACAAGGTCGCGTGATTTCGCGCCGCGCCCTTAGCCCAGGCTGGTTGGAATTGCAGAGCGCCAGCAAAGCAACTCCACCGAGACCAATCCTATCAAAACCAGAACGGGCCCCCGCGATGCGGAGGCCCGTTTTTACGATCAGCGTGATCCGGTCAGAGAATCAATCGCGGCTTTCCGGCGTTTCGACGAAGGTGTCGAACTCATCCCCGCCGACGATATCGTCGGCTGCCGGTGCGGCCAGGGCGGCGGCCTGTTCGGCTTCCTCGCGACGCGCTTCGAGGACCACGTTATCCCGCTCCGACGCGATGCGGCGGACACGCTGTGTCGCGCCACCGGTACCTGCCGGGATCAGGCGACCCACGATCACGTTCTCCTTGAGGCCGACCAGCTTATCCCGCTTGCCCTGCACCGAAGCTTCGGTCAGCACGCGCGTGGTTTCCTGGAAGGACGCGGCCGAGATGAACGACCGGGTCTGCAGCGACGCCTTGGTGATCCCGAGCAGGATCGGTTGGCCCTCTGCCGGACGACCGCCACGACCGACCGACTTGGCATTTGCCTCGTCAAATTCCGCCTTGTCGACAGTTTCACCTTTCAGCAGGACCGTGTCACCGGAGTCCGAGATCTCCCACTTTTGCAGCATCTGGCGAACGATCACCTCGATGTGCTTGTCGTTGATCTTCACGCCCTGCAGACGATAGACGTCCTGAACCTCGTCGACCATGTAATCGGCCAGCGCTTCGACACCCATGATGGCGAGGATGTCATGCGGCGCGGGATTGCCGTCCATGATGTAGTCACCCTTTTGCACGAAGTCGCCTTCCTGCACCGGGATGTGCTTGCCCTTGGGCACCATGTATTCGACCAGATCGAGGTTCTCGTCCGCCGGCTGGATGCCGATGCGACGCTTGTTCTTGTAGTCCTTGCCAAAGCGCACGTAGCCTTCGATTTCGGCGATGATCGCGTGATCTTTGGGGCGACGGGCTTCGAACAATTCGGCCACACGCGGCAGACCACCGGTGATGTCCTTGGTCTTGGCCCCTTCGCGCGGGATACGCGCGACGACATCGCCGGCCTTGATGTCCTGACCGTCTTCGACAGACAGGATCGCGTCGACGGACATCGGGTAGGTGACGGGGTTGCCCGCCTCGTTGCGCACGGGTTCACCGTCCGAATCGAGGATCAGCAGTTCCGGCTTCAGCTCGTTGCCCTTGGGCGAACCGCGCCAGTCGGCCACGATCCGCTGGGTCATGCCCGTCGCATCATCGGTATCCTCGCGAACGGCGATACCGGTGACGAGGTCGACATAGCGCACCTGACCCGACTTCTCGGCGATGATCGGCAAGGTGTAGGGATCCCATTCGAACAGCTTGTCGCCGCGCGAGATCGTCTCCCCTTCCTTGACGAAGAGCTTGGTGCCGTAGCCCAGCTTGTGGCTGGCCCGCTCCGCGCCGGTCTCATCGAGGATCCGCAATTTCATGTTCCGGCCCATGATGAGCATCTCGCCCGACGAATTCTCCAGAAGCTGCGCGTTCTCGAAGGAGACCACGCCGTCCGAAGACGCCTCGAGGAAGGACTGCTGACCACCCTGCGCAACGCCACCGATGTGGAACGTCCGCATCGTCAGCTGCGTGCCGGGTTCACCGATCGACTGTGCGGCGATGATGCCGACAGCCTCACCCTGGTTGACCATCGTACCGCGCGCCAGGTCACGACCGTAGCAGGCCGCGCAGACGCCGTCTTCGGCCTCACAGGTCAGGGGCGACCGGACGCGCATCGTCTGCACGGCGGCCTCTTCGATGAGATCGGCGATACGTTCGTCGATCAGCGTGCCACGCGGGAACATGACCTCTTCAGTACCGGGGCGCAGAACGTCCTCGGCAATGACCCGGCCCAGCACACGCTCACCGATCGTCGCGACGACTTCACCGTCGTTAACGGCGGCCTGCGCGGTCACGGCACGTTCGGTGCCGCAATCGACTTCGCGGATGATGCAGTCTTGCGCCACGTCGACCAGACGACGGGTGAGATAACCCGAGTTCGCGGTCTTCAAGGCCGTATCGGACAGACCCTTACGAGCACCGTGGGTAGAGTTGAAGTACTCCAGAACGGTCAGGCCTTCCTTGAAGTTCGAGATGATCGGCGTTTCGATGATGTCGCCGTTCGGCTTTGCCATCAGGCCGCGCATCCCGCCCAGCTGCTTCATCTGCGTGACAGAGCCACGCGCACCGGAGTGGGCCATCATGTAGACCGAGTTCGGCTCCATCTCGGACCCGTCGCCATCGTGTTTGACGGCAGAGATCGTCGACATCATCGCCTCAGTGACCTTGTCGTTACACTTCGACCAGGCGTCCACGACCTTGTTGTACTTCTCGCCCTGAGTGATCAGGCCGTCCATGTACTGCTGTTCAAAGTCCTTGACCTGCTCGCGGGTCTCTTCGACCAGCGGCCATTTGGAGTCGGGGATGACCATGTCGTCCTTACCAAAGGAGATCCCAGCCTTGAAGGCCTCGCGGAAACCCATGGTCATGATCTGGTCACAGAAGATGACCGATTCCTTCTGACCGCAGTAGCGGTAGACCGTGTCGATGACCTGCTGCACTTCTTTCTTGCGCAGCAGACGGTTGACCAGGCTGAACGGCGCCCTGGCGTTCATCGGCAGCAAGGAGCCCAAGCGAACGCGACCCGGCGTCGTCTCGACGCGGATCATCACTTGGTTGCCCTCTTCATCAAACTGCGGAATCCGCGCGTTGATCTTGGAGTGCAGGTGAACGGCGCCGGAATCCAGCGCGTACTGGACCTCTTCGATAGAAGCGAAGGTCATGCCCTCGCCCTTCAGGCCTTCGCGCATGATCGTGGTGTAGTAAAGACCAAGGATCATATCCTGCGACGGAACGATGATCGGCGCGCCGTTGGCGGGCGACAAGACGTTGTTCGTCGACATCATCAAGACGCGCGCTTCCAGCTGGGCTTCGAGCGAGAGAGGAACGTGCACGGCCATCTGGTCGCCGTCAAAGTCGGCGTTAAACGCCGAGCAGACCAGCGGGTGAAGCTGGATCGCCTTGCCTTCGATCAGGGTGGGTTCGAACGCCTGAATGCCAAGACGGTGCAGCGTCGGCGCGCGGTTCAGCAGAACCGGGTGCTCGCGGATCACCTCGTCGAGGATGTCCCAAACTTCGGGACGTTCCTTTTCGACCAGCTTCTTGGCCTGCTTGACGGTGGAGCTGAGGCCCTTCGCCTCAAGCCGCGAGTAGATGAACGGCTTGAACAGTTCGAGCGCCATTTTCTTGGGCAGACCGCACTGGTGCAGCTTCAGCTCCGGGCCGGTGACGATGACCGAACGACCCGAGAAGTCGACCCGCTTACCCAGAAGGTTCTGGCGGAAACGGCCGTGCTTGCCCTTGAGCATGTCCGACAGCGACTTCAGCGGACGCTTGTTCTGACCGGTAATGACGCGACCGCGACGACCGTTGTCAAAGAGTGCGTCAACGGATTCCTGCAACATCCGCTTTTCGTTCCGAACGATGATGTCGGGCGCGCGCAGCTCGATCAGCCGCTTGAGACGGTTGTTCCGGTTGATGACACGACGATAGAGATCGTTGAGGTCGGAAGTCGCAAAGCGGCCCCCATCCAGCGGGACCAGCGGACGCAGTTCCGGCGGGATCACGGGAATGACCGTCATGATCATCCACTCCGGACGGTTGCCGGATTCGAGGAAGCTCTCCACGACCTTGAGCCGCTTGATGATCTTCTTGGGCTTCAGCTCACCAGTGGCTTCCTTGAGGTCAGCGCGCAGGACCTCGGCCTCGGACTCGAGGTCGATCTTGGCCAGCATCTCACGGATGGCTTCGGCACCGATGTTCGCCTGGAAGGCGTCCATGCCAAAGGCGTCCTGGGCGTCCATGAACTCTTCCTCGGTCATCATCTGACCTTCGGTAAGGTCAGTGAGGCCGGGGTCGATCACGACGTAGTTCTCGAAATAGAGAACCCGCTCAAGATCGCGCAGGGTCATGTCCAGCAGCAGGCCAATGCGCGACGGCAGCGACTTCAGAAACCAGATATGCGCGACGGGCGAGGCCAGTTCGATATGGCCCATACGCTCGCGACGGACCTTTTGCAACGTGACTTCCACGCCGCATTTCTCGCAGACGACGCCGCGATACTTCATCCGCTTGTACTTGCCGCAGAGGCATTCGTAGTCCTTGATCGGGCCAAAGATGCGCGCGCAGAACAGGCCGTCCCGCTCGGGCTTGTAGGTCCGGTAGTTGATGGTCTCCGGCTTCTTGATCTCGCCGTAGGACCACGACAGGATCCGCTCGGGGCTGGCCAGCGATACCTTGATCTCGTCAAAGGTCTTTTGCGGCGCGAGCGGGTTGAATGGGTTGTTCGTCAGTTCCTGGTTCATGTCTTTATCCTATGTGACAGGGCGGGAGGGGGAGAGGATCGTGGCGGCGGCGCCCCATCGGGTGCGCACCGTCGACCGGGGCCGCAGGGGGGCAGATGCCCGACCCCGCGGCGACCGGCTTAATCCTCGCCCTCCGCGTCCAGGAGTTCCATGTTCAGGCCGAGGCCGCGGACTTCCTTGACGAGAACGTTAAAGCTCTCCGGAACGCCGGCTTCGAAGTTATCCTCGCCCTTGACGATGCTTTCATAGACCTTGGTCCGGCCCGCGACGTCATCCGATTTGACCGTCAGCATTTCCTGCAGGGTGTAGGCGGCACCGTAAGCTTCCAATGCCCAGACCTCCATTTCCCCGAAACGCTGCCCGCCGAACTGCGCCTTACCACCAAGCGGCTGCTGGGTGACGAGCGAGTACGGACCGGTGGAACGCGCGTGGATCTTGTCGTCCACCAGGTGGTGCAGCTTCAGCAGGTACTTGACCCCCACCGTCACAGGACGCGCGAATTGCTCGCCCGTGCGACCGTCGAACAGAATCGACTGACCCGAGGTGTCGAAACCGGCCCGCTTGAGCGAGTCGTTGACGTCCGCCTCTTTCGCGCCGTCAAACACCGGTGTCGCAATCGGAACACCACGCGTGACGTTGCCCGCGGCTTCCAGCAGATGGCTTTCGTCCATCGACTCGAACCCTTCGTCATAGACATCTTCGCCATAGACGATCTTGAGGGCATCGCGAACCGGGGTCATGTCGCCCGAGCGGCGGTATTCACCAAGCGCCTCATCGACCTGGATGCCCAGACCGCGCGCGGCCCAGCCCATGTGGGTCTCGAGGATCTGACCAACGTTCATACGCGACGGAACGCCGAGCGGGTTGAGGCAGAAATCGACCGGCGTACCATCTTCGAGGAACGGCATGTCCTCCATCGGAACGACGCGGCTGATCACACCCTTGTTGCCGTGACGACCGGCCATCTTGTCACCCGGCTGAAGCTTACGCTTCACGGCGATGAAGACTTTGACCATCTTCATCACACCCGGCGGCAGGTCATCCCCGCGACGGACCTTTTCGACCTTGTCCTCGAAACGGGCATCAAGGGCGCGTTTCTGCACCTCGTACTGCTCGTTCAGGGCTTCGACGATCTGGGCGTCCTGATCTTCGGCGAGAGCCAGCTGCCACCAATGCGAGCGCGGCATGGAGCCGAGCAGGTCTTCGGTGATCTCCGAATTCGGCCGGGTCCCCTTGGGGCCTTTGACCGCCACCTTGCCCAACACAAGGTCGTGCAGACGGGCGTAGATGTTCCGATCAAGGATGGCGAGTTCGTCATCCCGGTCACGACCCAGGCGCGCGATTTCCTCACGCTCGATCTGCAGGGCGCGCTCGTCTTTTTCAACGCCGTGGCGGTTGAACACGCGCACTTCGACCACGGTGCCGTAATCGCCCGGCTTCACGCGAAGCGAGGTGTCACGCACGTCCGAGGCTTTCTCACCAAAGATGGCGCGCAGAAGCTTTTCTTCCGGCGTCATCGGGCTTTCGCCCTTGGGGGTGATCTTGCCCACGAGGATGTCGCCCGGCTCTACATCCGCACCGATGTAGACA
>PAPR01000026.1 GCA_002709085.1 Pseudooceanicola sp.
CTCCGTGAACGCAATCCCCACTTCAGAATCCATCTCGCCCTCACAGGCAAGACCGACCGTTCACGCCTTCAGTTCCAAACGCGATTCCCCTGTCACCCAGATAAGGTGGCGGCAGCTCGGTGCTTAGGCGGCGCCCACTGAACCGAACCGGTTGGGCCACCCGTTGGAGAGTCCTAACCCCGGACTTTTCGTAACTCAGGATTATATCGCTTTGTTTGGTATGTGAATGTGCCAATATCGCTGGCACATCATCGATCGGGGCACATGGAACGCGAACATTGCCCAACTCGGCCTCCCGATACACCGTCGGCTTGGCCGCGATGGCCTTACTCCCATGTTTTTGGTACCTCTGCGCGGTTCTTAACCCTACCGGCGTCGGTCGCGAATTATGGGCACGACCCTTTCCGTTCTCCCTCATCTGATCGCCAATGCCCGGAGGTAGCAAGGGCCGCGCCGACTGTTGCCTCCGCTGACTGAGGCTGATGCCTTGCGAAGCGGCGTTGAAACGGTGAAACTAACCAGGCGTCATACATTGGCGCGCCCCTTCCCAACCGGCGGAGCCTGACCGGCATGAGCGACAGCCGACTGACTTTTAAGGAGATGTGCACCCGGTTCGACGTGACACCGCGCACATTGCGTTATTACGAATATATCGAGTTGCTGACCCCCGAGCGTCAGGGGCGGTCCCGATTTTACCGTTCACGGGACCGCGCGAGAATGAAACTGATCCTGCGCGGGCGGAAATACGGCTTTTCACTCGAATCGATCCGTCAGTGGCTGGATATATATGACGAGCAGGGCTCCGAGGCGCAGCGACAGCTTTGGATTGAAAACTCGGGGCTGCAACTGGCGGAGTTGCAGACGCAACGCGATCAGCTGGATGAGACGATTGCGGAGCTCACGAATCTGCGTCAACGCACCGCAGAATCGCTGGACGCCTACGGCGAGTCGACCGAGACGGTCCGCGACATCGTCGAGGACTGATACCCGAATCACATCGCCACATCTGTCTGCCCCTGAGGGGCGGTACACCGGATGACCTGATGGCACCCGACGGGCTTTTCCGCATCCGCAGGGTCAGAATATGTCGCTGACTCCCACTTAACGTTAACTGATCTTACGTCACCTACGAAATGACGCAGCGTATCGCTTACGTTAACGTCAACTTGCATTGTAAAGTGTAGGGGAATCTGGTTTTTGACCTTCTGATCAAAAAATTTGAACGGAGTGAGTCATGGAGACCGATAGACTGATGACGATCCGCGAAATGTGCGACGCCTATGAGGTGACGCCGCGCACCTTGCGGTTCTACGAAGCAAAGGAGTTGCTATTTCCGATCCGCGAAGGCCAGAAGCGGCTTTTCACCCGGCGCGACCGGGCCAGGTTGAAACTGATCATGCGCGGCAAGCGTTTTGGTTTCAGCCTTGAGGAAATCCGCCAGCTTCTCGACCTGTATGACATGGGCGACCAGCAGCACACGCAACTGGTCAAAACATATTCGGTCGCCGAGGATCGACTGGCGGACATGGAACAGCGCCGGGATGAGCTGGATGCAGCGATCCTGGATTTGAAGGAACAGATGGAGTGGGGCGCCAACATGATCGCGTCTCTCTCTGCGGACAAGACCGCGGCCGAATAACCCGACCGCCGGAAATCAGGGAGAAAGCCATGCCGACCTACACCGCCCCCGTCAAGGATATGCAGTTCATCTTGCACGAGGTCCTCAAAGCCTCCGAACAGGATGTGCCCGGCTACGACGATCTGGACCGCGACTTCACCGCCGCGATCCTGGAAGAGGCCGGCAAGATCTCAACGGATGTCTTTGCCCCGCTGAACGCGATCGGCGATCAACAGGGCGTGCGTCTGGAAAACGGCGTCGTGCATACTCCCGACGGTTTCAAGGCAGCATTCGATCAGTTCCGCGAAGGTGGCTGGGCGGGTCTGGATTGCGATCCCGAATACGGTGGGCAGGGTCTGCCTCACGTTTTGTCGACGGCTACGGGGGAAATCTTCTCGGCGGCGAACATGGCCTTCATGATGTATCCCGGCCTGACCCATGGTGCCTATTCCGCCATCCACGCCCATGGCAGCGACACGCAAAAGCAGACGTTCCTGCCCAAGATGGTGAGTTGCGAATGGACCGGCACCATGAACCTGACGGAGCCGCATTGCGGCACCGACCTCGGGCTGATGCGCTCCAAGGCCGAACCGCAGGACGATGGGTCTTACAAGATCACGGGCCAGAAGATCTTCATCTCGGCCGGCGATCACGACATGTCCGACAACGTCATCCATTTGGTGCTGGCCAAGATTCCCGGCGGCCCCGAGGGCATCAAGGGTGTGTCGCTGTTCATCGTGCCGAAGTTCATCGTCAAGGACGACGGCTCGCTCGGGGATCGCAATGCGCTCTCCGTCGGCAAGATCGAGGAAAAGCAGGGCATCCATGGCAACGCGACCTGCGTGATGGATTACGACGGCGCGACCGGCTACCTGCTGGGCGAAGAGCACAAGGGCATGCGCGCCATGTTCACCATGATGAACGAAGCGCGCCTCGGCGTCGGCATGCAGGGGCTGAGCCAGGCGGTCGTCGCTTATGAGAACGCCGTCACCTATGCCAAGGACCGCCTGCAAGGGCGCGCCGTGACAGGTGCCAAAAACCCCGACGGCCCTGCCGATCCCCTGATCGTACATCCCGACATCCGCCGCTCTCTCATGGATCAGAAAAGCTTTGTGGAGGGCGCGCGCGCCTTTGGTCTCTGGTCCGCTTCGCTGATCGACCGGGCGCACCGCAACGACGACGCGGTCGCGGACGGCCTCGTGTCGCTGATGACCCCGGTGGTCAAAGGTTTCCTGACCGACCAAGGGTATGACATGACGGTACTGGCCCAGCAGATTTACGGCGGTCACGGTTATATCGAGGAATGGGGCATGTCGCAGTTCACTCGCGATGCCCGCATCACCATGATCTACGAGGGCGCGAACGGAGTGCAGGCGCTGGACCTCGTGGGGCGCAAGCTCGCCGCAGGCGGCGGCAAACCCGAGATGGCCTTCTTTGAAGAGATCAAATCCTTCATCAAGGAGCATGGCGAGGACGAAGACCTCAAGTCCGGCTTTCTAGACCCGCTGAAGAACGCCTCAAAGCAATTGCAGGAAGCGGCGATGTTCTTCATGCAGAATGGCGTAAAAAACCCGAACGAGGCGCTTGCGGGCTCCTATGACTTCATGCACCTCTTCGGCCACGTCTGCCTGGGCTATATGTGGGCCCGCATGGCAGTTGCCGCGAAAAAGGCGTTGGCAGACGGGGCTGGTGACACCGCGTTCTACGAAACCAAGCTGACGACGGGGCGCTACTACATGGCGCGCCGCCTGCCCGCCTGCGCCATGCATGTGGCACGCATCACCTCGGGCGCGGACCCTGTCATGGCTCTGGACGAAGCGAACTTCTAAAGGTGCACCCGGCCGGGCCGCGCCGGCACGCGACGCCGCGTCAGATGTCGGGACCGGACCCGGCGGCCGTGCAAGGGGTTGCACGGCCACCCCTCGCCCCCTCACATAGGGGACAAGACGTGGAGGGCCGGATATCGCAGGCCAACCAGAGTGGAGGAAAAATGCCCAAACGATTCCGACTGACACGCCGCTTTCCGGTCGCGATGACAGAGGATGGCTACCGCCGCCTGAAACGCTTTTCTCAGGAGGCGGGGCTCGACGAAGGCGAAGCGCTGTCTTTCCTGTTCGAGAATTTCGACAGCGTGACGGATGAGGAAAATCTGACGCATCGTCTGCGTCTGTTCAATTCCGAATTGGAGGCGCGCAAGCGGTAAGGGCATGACGCCTCCGGCGGGAGTATTTTCGACGAGATGAAGGGCGGGGGTTCTGCGGCTTCATCTCGTCAAAAATACTCAAGATGTAGAGACGCCTCCGCTGCACAGACGGGGCGATGATGGGAGGACGAACATGATTCAGCTGCATTGTTTCGGCGAGAGCGGGAATGCCTACAAGGCCGCCCTGCCCCTGGCCCTTTCGGGACTCGACTGGGAGCCGGTGAAAGTAGACTTCTTCAACGGCGCGACGCGCACGCCGGATTATGCCGCGCTCAACATCATGGGCGAGGCCCCGGTGTTGGTCGATGGCGACACGGTCCTGACCCAGTCCGGCGTGATCCAGATGTATATCAGCGAAAAGACCGGAAAATTCGGGGGCTCGACCCCGGCAGAGGTGCGCGAGGTCTTGCGCTGGGTCTTCTGGGACAACCACAAGATGTCGTCGCAATGCGGGATGCAGCGGTTCCTGATGAACTTCCTGCCCGAGGACAAGCGGCCCAAGGAGGTTATCGCCTTTAACGCCGGTCGCCTGACCGCTGCGTACAAGACGCTCAACACCGCGCTTGCCGGGCGCGACTGGCTGGTCGGGGACAGCGTGACCAACGCCGATTTCAGCTGCTGCGGCTACCTGTTTTACCCGGAACCCTTCGGCTTTGTCCGCGGGGACTGGCCCGAGATCGATCGCTGGCTTTCGAACATCGAAGCGCTGGACGGTTGGCAACATCCCTATGATCTGATGCCCGGTCGGCCCTCCGACCGCGGCCTTTAACAAGGAGGCACACATGTCAGAAGCCTATATCTACGACGCCCTGCGCAGCCCGCGCGGCAAGGGTCGCGCGGACGGATCGCTGCACGAGGTGACCTCGGTCGCGCTTGGCAAGCAGATGCTGAACGCGATCAAGGACCGCTCGGGTCTCGAAGGGCACGCGGTCGAGGATGTGATCTGGGGCAATGCCACGCAGGCCATGGAACAGGGTGGATGCCTTGCGCGCACGACCGTGCTGGCCTCGGACCTAGATGAACGTATTCCGGGCCTCTCGATCAACCGGTTCTGCGCGAGCGGCATGGAGGCCGTGAACCTCGCCGCCAACCAGGTGCGCGGCGGTGCGGGCGAGGCCTATATCGCCGGCGGTGTCGAGATGATGTCGCGCGTGCCCATGGGTTCGGACGGGGCGGCGGTCGCGGTGGACCCGACTGTCGCGCTCGACAGCTATTTCGTGCCGCAGGGCATCTCGGCCGATATAATCGCCACGGAATACGGGTTTTCGCGCGATGACGCCGACGCGCTCGCCGTCGCCAGCCAGAACCGCGCCGCCGAGGCCTGGGCCGACAAGCGGTTCGACAAATCCATCGTCACCATCAAGGACGTCAACGGCCTGACCATTCTTGACCGTGACGAATACATGCGCCCCGGCACGGACATGCAATCGCTCGGCGGTCTCAAGCCCGCCTTCAAGGACATGGGCGAAACCATGCCCGGCTTTGATAACGTGGCCAAGCTGAAGTACCCGCACCTTGAGGCGATCAACCACATCCACCATGCCGGCAATTCTTCGGGCATCGTGGATGGCGCGGCGGCCGTGCTGATCGGCAACAAGGCATTCGGCGAGAAATACGGGCTGAAGCCGCGCGCGATCATCCGCGCCACCGCCAAGGTCGGCACCGATCCCACCATCATGCTGACCGGCCCGGTGCCGGCGACGCAGCGCATCCTTGAGCAATCCGGCATGTCGATCAGCGACATTGACCTGTTCGAGGTGAACGAGGCGTTTTCGGCGGTCGTGCTGCGTTTCATGCAGGCCTTCGATGTCGATCACGACAAGGTTAACGTCAACGGTGGCGCGATTGCCATGGGTCATCCGCTCGGCGCATCCGGCGCGATCATCATCGGCACGCTTCTGGACGAGATGGAGCGCCGGGGTCTCGGCACCGGCCTCGCCACGCTTTGCGTCGCCAGCGGCATGGGTGCCGCCACCATCATCGAACGCGTGTAAGGGGAGCTTGAGACATGGCTGAATTCACGATGGAAACAGGCGCCGATGGCGTCGCGGTCATCACCTGGGATCTTCCCGGCAAATCGATGAACGTGCTGACCCTCGCGGGCGGCGCGGAACTGGATGCGCTGATTGACGAGGCCCTGGGCGACGAGGCAGTCAAAGGGATCGTCATCACCAGCGGCAAGGACAGCTTTGCCGGCGGGATGGACCTCAACGTGCTCGGCGCGATGAAGGAGAACGGCGTCGAGGCGGTCTTTGACGGCGTGATGGATCTGCATCGCCGGTTGCGCAAGATCGAGCTGGCCGGCATGGACCCCAAGACCAAGAAGGGCGGCAAGCCGATTGCCGCCGCCCTGCCCGGCACCGCCATGGGCATCGGACTGGAACTGCCTCTCGCCTGTCACCGCATCTTTGCCGCCGACAACCCCAAGGCCAAGATCGGCCTGCCGGAAATCATGGTCGGCATCTTCCCCGGCGGCGGTGGCACGACCCGTCTGGTGCGCAAGCTGGGCGTGATGGGGGCCTCGCAATACCTGCTGCAAGGCAAATCCGTCGACCCCAAGAAAGCAAAGGGCGCCGGGATCATCGACGAGGTCGCCGCCGATCCTGTCGCCGCGGCGAAGGAATGGGTGCTGGGTGCCTCGGACACCGACATCGTCAAGCCCTGGGACGCCAAGGGCTACAAGATGCCCGGTGGCGCGCCCTATCATCCGGCGGGGTTCCAGACCTTTGTCGGGGCCAACGCGATGGTCAACGGGCAAACCTGGGGTGCCTTCCCGGCGGCCAAGGCGTTGCTGTCGGCGGTCTACGAGGGCGCGATGGTGTCCTTTGACACCGCCCTCCGGATCGAGGCGCGCTGGTTCACCAATGTCATCATGAACCCCTCTTCGGGGGCGATGATCCGGTCGCTCTTCCTCAACAAGGAAGCGCTAGAAAAAGGCGCGAACCGGCCCGAAGCCCCTGATCAGACGGTCAAAAAGCTGGGCGTCATGGGCGCGGGCATGATGGGCGCGGGCATCGCGCTGGTCTCGGCCCAGGCCGGCATCGAGGTTGTGCTGATCGACCAGAAGCAGGAGAGCGCGGACAAGGGCAAGGCCTACGTCGAGAGCTACTTCGAAAAAGGCATCAAGCGCGGCAAATCCACCCCTGAAAAGGCCGCAAAGATCCTTTCACGCATCACCGCGACCACCGATTACGACGCCCTCAAAGGCGCCGACCTCATCATCGAGGCGGTGTTCGAGGATGTCGGCGTCAAGGCCGAGGTGACCAAGAACGTCGAGGCCGTGGTGCCGGAGGACTGCATCTTTGCCACCAACACCTCCACCCTGCCGATCAGCGACCTTGCCAAGGCCTCCAAACGGCCCGAGCAGTTCATCGGCATCCACTTCTTCTCTCCCGTCGAGAAGATGGCGCTGGTGGAGATCATTAAGGGCGAGAAGACCGGCGACCGTGCGGTTGCCAAATCGCTCGACTATGTGCGCCAGATCCGCAAGACGCCGATCGTGGTGAACGACGCGCGCTTCTTCTACGCCAACCGCTGCATCATCCCCTACCTCAACGAGGGCGCGCGGATGGTCGCCGAAGGGGTCGAGCCGGTGCTGGTCGACAATGCCGCGCGACTGCTGGGCATGCCCGTGGGTCCGCTGCAACTGATCGATGAGACCTCCATCGATCTGGCGGTCACGATTGCCAAGGCCACGAAAGAGGCGCTCGGCGACAAGTATCCCAAGGATGCCAAGCCGGTGGATGACCTGATGTTCGCGCTCTACGACAAGGGGCGTCTTGGCCGCAAATCCAACGCCGGATTCTATGCCTACGACGAAAAGGGCAAACGTCAGGGTCTCTGGGAGGGGCTCGACGAGCTGACGCCGACGCTGGATGAGCAGCCCGAAGTGACCGAGGTGCAGCATCGTCTGATGTTCGCACAGGTGCTGGAGGCGGTCCGCGCGCTGGAGGAAGGCGTGCTGGAAGACATCCGCGAAGGCGATGTCGGCGCGATCCTCGGCTGGGGGTTTGCGCCCTGGTCCGGGGGGCCGTTCAGCTGGCTCGACATCCTCGGCGCACCCTATGCGGCGGACCGTTGCGACCAACTCGCCCAGCGCTACGGCGAACGATTCTCCTGCCCCGATTTGCTGCGTGAAATGGCGGACAAGGGGCAAACCTTCTATGGCCGCTTTGGTCAGGGCGCTGCGGCGGCCTGACAGTTTAGCTGTCAGTGCCTATGACGTAAATTAGTAAGGAACCGCGGCTCAGGTCGCGGTTTTTTACTTTCTGGTCAATGCTATATGGAACGTTGCACGTTCTACCCTGCTTGCGCCTGCGCCACTGCGCCCGGTGCGCGCACTATGGGTCTGGGGCGCTGGCAATCCTGCATTGTGACAAGAGGTTGAGAACTCGGCAGTCATGTCCTTCAAATCACGAGGGCTGGAAACCAGATCTTACCTCTCTGCGCGAAGCTGGTGTCGGATCACCAAACCTGACGACATCGCGACATCACCTATGAGCAGCAGCTAGACACTGACGTCACGCCCTACCGAACAAAAAAAGACCACGGCGCGGGCCGTGGTCAAGGTTTGCATTCCAGAGCAGGAATGTCAGATATCTTACATTCTGGCGGATGCGGAAGACGGTCGCGAGGTCAGGCCGCTTGGGCAGATCCTCCGTCAAGCTCGTCGCGGATCGCAGCCACGAGGGCCGGGTCGGAATAGGATTTGATGGTGCGGTACTCATGATCGCTCGGCTGACGGGACAACATGCCTGCCAGATCAGTGCGCGAGGGGCAGATGCACATGGCACCGGAATTGGCAAAGACGACCTCGTCATTGTCAAACTCAAGGGTGATGACCATCGCCGGCTCGGTCGGGGCGACGCGGGTGATTCCACAAATATCGTCAAGATCGCGGGCCTGCATCAGAACGAAAGGATCGCCCAGCTCGGCCTCTGCAACATCGCTTTCGATCAGGACAGCCTGATGCGGCAGCAGGATCATGTCCTGTGCGTTGTCGATCGCGCCGGCCGGAACAAACAGCGGATAGAGAGTGCGCGGGCATTCACCCTCAGCGATCCACATCGCTTCGCGGCGAACCGCGCGGACCTCTTGCAGCCCGTGATCAAAGGTGACGACACGATCACCGACCTCAATGGCCTCGATCCGCTGAAAGCCGCGGGCTGTCGCGACCTTGGTTCCCTCGATCAGACCGGAGCATGCGCCCATGACCGCCCCGTCAAATGCGCCCGAAGTTTCGGTCATCCGGCGGGCAACAAAGGCCCCTTTGGTGAAAGCGTTGGTCATGTCCTATCTCCCGTCTGTAGGCATTTTGCCATTTCTTGACGAGATCCATTAAGCCGCTGCTTCCGGGCCAGATCGGGATGGAAATGGGGCAACTTTGAGAAATGCGGAGTATTTTGGGAACGGTTCGGGAAAATTGACCAGCATTGTCGCGCTCCCCGCTACAATGCACCTTCATCAAAGCTGTATCCGAACCTCGCGATGTCCTCACCGCAGCAATCGGCGAGCAAATTCGAATCCGATTCGCTGTAATATCGCCGGAAATCCTGCCCGGTCCCGGTCGCGTTGGCGCGCGGAAGCACCAGATCAAAGCCCAGATGGTCAAATAACGGCGCTGCGTCTTCTTCAAAATGTTCCAAACGCAGGAACAGGGCGGGTCGTTCCCGCCCGGTCGCATCGGTCACGTAATGCCGCGCGGGACTGGTACGAAAGCTTTGCTGGATCATGGGGGTGCCGAGGAATGCGCTGAAATCCACCGTTTGCGCGAGCCGCACCGCCGGGTGATCAAAGGAATGTCTCTGCAACCAATGGAAATAGCTGACCGCGCGTGCCCAAGGGTTGCGAACCAGCGTAAAGATCATCAGTTCATCGAGGTCCGACGCCGTCACCACCCCGTCGAGATCGGCCAGGGTCGCGTGTTTCCACAACCGGCCCCGGCTCTCCACTTCGGTCAGGCGACGCCGCCGCTTGCGCGCCTTGGGCGTATCCCCAAGCATGATATCCTCCTTCATCGCACGGGCTTCCAAGGCAAGGGCCAGCGATGTACCCCCGGTCTTTGGAATGTGGATAAAGAGGTAACGACGGCCGCGCGACAGGATCATGACCTGAGTTAGTCTGCCGGCGCCCCCCGACGCAAGACCCCAACGCAAGCCCCTGACGCAAGGCTGCTCGCGTGCGGGGACCCGTTCGTTGTGCGGCGCCATTGCCGCCCTTGCCCGCGCCGGATATTCAGTCCTGAGGTCCGGGCAGAGACGCGAGGCCCGCCGCACGTGAAGAGGACTGACGATGGACCCGATCTACCTGCTGATCCTTGCGGCCTTCCTTGTCGGGTCCGGAAAGGGCGGGCTTTCCTCGGCCGGGTCGATCGCCGTGCCGCTGGTCGCGCTGGTGATGAACCCGGTGGAGGCCGCCGCGATCCTTTTGCCGGTGTTCTTGGTGACGGACTGGGTCAGCCTCGGGTTGTACCGACGTCACTTCTCGCGTCGCAACCTCGCGATCATGGTGCCCTCGGCCGTCGCCGGGATCGCGTTGGCGACGCTGATCCTGCCCTATACATCGGAAAACCTGCTGTTGATCCTCACCGGGGCCATCGGTCTTTGGTATGTCTTGAAATCTTGGTTAATGCCGCGCCGGAGCGAAGCCTCGAAAGCAGGGGTTGCTCCCGGCATATTCTGGGGCCTGCTGACAGGCGTGACCAGCTTCATCACACATTCCGGCGCGCCGCCGGCACAAGCCTATCTCCTGCCGCAGCGCCTGCCGAAACTTGTCTACGCGGGCACACTCGCCATCACCTTTGCGACGGTCAACCTTTCCAAATTGCCCGGCTACGCCATCGCAGGCCAGTTCACCGGCCTCAACTGGGCGATGATCGCCGGGCTGGCCGCGATTGGTATCGTGGGAACCGGGTTCGGGCGTTGGTTAACCGGGGTGCTGCCGCAGGAAATCTACACCCGCTCGATCGAAGGGCTGCTGTTCACGCTTTCGATCATCCTCCTCTTCAAAGGCGGGACGGGCCTATTGGGCTAAATCGCGGTTTTCGCCATTCCCCTGCCGGTTAAAAACACGTTATCCCTGTAGCACGCAGAATGAGGGAGCAGATCATGGGCTGGATGAGCGACGAAACGGGACTGGAAAAATGCGCGGCGAACTATGTCCCGCTGACACCGCTCAGCAACCTGCGGCGGGCGGCGCGTATCTGGCCGAACCGCGAGGCGCTGGTATATGGCCATTTTCGCAAGACCTATCGCGAATATCATGACCGCGTGTCGCAACTGGCCTCCGCGCTGAACGGCGTCGGCGTCGACTCGGGCGACGTGGTTGCCACGCTGATCCCCAACCTGCCGCCCCACGCCGAAGCACATTTCGGCGTCCCGGCATGCGGAGCCGTTTTGAACGCGATCAATAACCGGCTGGAACCGGAGACGATCGCCTACATTCTTGACCACGGCGGCGCCAAGGTCGTGTTGTGCGATACGCAGTTCCTCGGGCCTTTGACGCTGGCGATCGCCCAGATGGACGGCGCGCCGCCGATGATCGTGGAATGCCCGGACGATCAGGCGGGCTATCCCGCTACGGGCGACTACCTGACCTATGAGGCCCTGCTGGAAAAGGGCGATCCTGAATTTAGCTGGGTCATGCCGCGCGACGAATGGGAAAGCATCGCGCTGAATTACACCTCAGGCACCACCGGCCGGCCCAAGGGCGTGGTCTATCACCATCGCGGGGCACATCAGAACGCCATGGGGCAGCTCCTCAGTTGGCAGATGCCACGCTACCCTCGTTACCTGACCATCGTGCCGCTTTTTCATTGCAATGGCTGGTGCCATACTTGGATGATCCCACTTATGGGGGGCACGGTTGTGTGCTGTCGCGACATCACCGCACCCGCCCTCTTTGCCGCCTTTGCAGAAGAGGGGGTGACGCATTTCGGGGGGGCGCCGATCGTGCTGAACATGCTGGTCAACGCGCCCGAGGACCAGCGCCGCGCGTTCGATCAGGTGGTTGAAGTCTTTACCGCGGGTGCCCCGCCCGCCCCTGCCACGCTGGCCAAGATCGAGCCCATGGGGTTCAACGTTACGCAGGTCTACGGCTTGACCGAAAGTTATGGTCCCGCCACGGAATGCGCATGGGATGACGACCTCTGGGGTGATCTGATCGGGGACAGCCGCGCGGCTGTCAAGGCACGCCAAGGTGTCGCGATGCCGGCCTTTGAAGAGATCACCGCCATGACCCCCGAGATGGAGCAGATCGCGATGGACGGCGTCGCGACGGGTGAGATCATGATGCGCGGCAATGGCGTGATGAAGGGCTATTACCGCAACCTCGACGCCACGCAGGAAGCCTTCCAGGGCGGTTTCTTCCACACCGGCGATATCGCTGTGCAGCATCCCGACGGCTACCTTCAGATTGCCGATCGGGCCAAAGACATCATCATTTCAGGCGGCGAAAATATCTCCTCTGTGGAGGTCGAAGGGGTCCTGATGGCCCATCCCGACGTGATGCTCTGCGCGGTGGTGGCCAAACCGGACGAGAAATGGGGCGAGGTTCCTTGTGCCTTTGTTGAATTGAAGGAGGGGCGCGAGGGGGATTCCTCAGCGCTCATCGCCTTTGCCCGCGAGCGCCTTGCCGGGTTCAAGACGCCGAAGGTTGTAGTGTTTCAGGAGTTGCCAAAGACCTCCACCGGTAAGATCCAGAAATTCGAACTGCGCAATTTGGCCAAATCTGTGTAGGGGCGACTTGGGCGACGGCGGGTATGGGTGCCCAATGCGGGGTTTGGCGGCCATCGCGCCCCGTTATAGCCAGCACCGGAACAGCCCGCCTGCCAACTTTCCGTCGCGAGCCATGCTAAACTCCCCGCCATTTCCGACGCGCCGCGATCCAAGTCACACAGGTCACACTGCCATCGCTACGCAGCGAGACGCCCAAAACCTCACGTCCCCAACCTGTCTTTACTGATCCACGCTTACCTCCCTTTATTGCCCCGAAAACAGGCCCGCCCGAACCCGAGTTACAACGCAATATGCACGTCACCCGTTACCAAATGATTGACGGATATTGCGAAATTTCATTTTTCCGCTAGACCAAGAGCCTTGCGCGCGCAGGGGACATTTCGGCGGAATTGCTCCGATCCGACCCGCGTGTTAGCATTCCGGCAGAGGCAGGGCAGGCCCCGAGTATGAAACAATTCGCAGAGTATCGCCAGCTCAGGGCAACGGGGCTGTGGCGCGAGAGGCCGGATGCGCAGCGGCGCAATGTTACTGTCTCGATCGGCGAAGCGACCTTGACCCTGACCGGTCAGAACGAACGCGTGGTGGCCCATTGGTCCCTGCCCGCCTTGACCCACGCCAATCCCGGCCACTATCCCGCGATCTTCCACCCCGACGGCAATCCCGGCGAAACCCTTGAGTTGGCCGAGGATCAGGCCGAGATGATCGGCGCGCTGAACCGGTTATGCACCGTTATCGAGCGCAGCCGCCCGCATCCGGGCCGACTGCGTATGGTGATCCTGTCGGCGGTGGTGCTCGCCGTCCTTGTGGGCGGCGTCTTCTGGCTGCCGGACGCGTTGCGTCGCCATGCTGTCACGGTGGTGCCACAGGCCAAACGGGCGACCATCGGCGCCGCATTGATGAGCGAGATCAACCGCGTCTCCGGCCCCGCCTGCGATCAGCGCGAGGGACAGGAGGCGCTGGACCGTCTCGGCCGGCGCGTCGCAGCGGATGACAAACGCCTGCGTTTGCTGGTCGTGCGCGAAGGCGTAAAGGGCGCATTGCTCCTGCCCGGCCGCGTCATGCTGCTGAATCGCACCCTTTTTGAGGACTACGAGGAGCCCGATGTCGCCGCGGGCTTTATCCTGGCAGAGCTGGTACGCTCTGCCTCCGGGGACCCGCTTGCGGCCTTGTTGGATTACGTCGGCGTCCGCTCTGCCTTTCAACTCTTGACCACGGGCGATCTGCCGCGCACCGCGCTGCGCAGCTACGCAGAACACCTGTTGACCGATCCACGCGCCCGCCCCCCGGCGCCCGCGTTGCTGGCACGGTTCCGGACGGCGCAGGTCCGTTCCTCCCCCTACGCCTTCGCGCTTGACGTCACGGGTGAGACGGTCCTCGGCCTGGTCGAGGCCGACCCTTTCGCCGCCGAAGCGCCGCCCCCCCTGCTGCGCGACTTTGACTGGCTGCGGTTGCAGGATATCTGCGGCGGCTGACCTCGACACCGCTGTCACCGTCCGCACGGTTCTGCGGCCCCTGATAACGGCTTAGTTGTAAGAAATGCTTAATCGCGCTGGACCAAGCCCCGCTGACGGCTGACACCTCGGACCCCGTCCGAGCATACCATCAAACGGAAAAACGCCCCGCCGGGTCTGGCGGGGCGTCTCGGTTTATGGCGAAGGTCCAGACGCGGCAAAGCAACGCCCGGCTCAGGCGCTCAGCGTCGTGGGTAAGCGCCGGGAAAACCTGCGCGCCGGGCGATTGTCAGCGCGTTGCCGACGTCGCGATCATTGCCGAACGGACCGGCCATGACGAGCTGCCCATTGCTGGTGTTCTGGATGCGAACCGGCAGCCCCGAGGCGGCGATACGCTGTGCGATGGCCTGCGCATTGGCCGGCGTCTGAGGGGACGCGACCTGCACGAACAATCCGCTGCGTGCACGCACCTGCGGCTGAGGCTGCGCCCGAACCTGGCGCTGCACCTGCGGTTGCGCGGCCTGAGGCGCAGCACTGCGGCTAGAGACCCGAGCGACCCGGTTGGCGTAGTTCGGCACGGCTGGATAAGTCGCCTGCGCGCCGGTGGGCGCAACCAGATCGACGGGCACCAGCTTGCGCGGGACGGTCTGCGTCCAGACCATCTCCATCTGGCGCTTTCCGGCGAGCGTCTGTTCCGCGCGACGTGCATTCAGACGATCATCTTCCCAAACCGGGCGATAACCCTTGGGGACGCGGACGCCCTCTTGGCTCAGAAGGTTTTCCTCATAGACATGGCGCGGCAGAACACGCGCGGTCGGCGCAATTGCGCGACGCTGCGCCGGTGCGACCCGGCGGACCTGCGTGCGCGGCACGGTTGTCACGGCGGCCGCAGCGCTGGGGGCGACAGCGGCCACGGCGACCGGCGTGGTCGTCACCGGCCGCGGCGCGCGGGCGTCGTAGTTCGGCACGGTTATATTGGCAGCGCGTGGTGCGGCATAGCTGGGCGTCACCACCTGCGGGGCGGCAGCGACAATGGCCGGGCGGCCAGCGGCGCCATAGGGGTTGTAATCGCGCTGCGGTCCGCAACGCACGACCATCTGACCGGCCAAGGAAATGTAGCGCTGCGCATTGGACGAGAGGCCGCCACAAACCGTCGCGACCTGCGTGGTCGCCGCCGGCGCGGCGGAGGGCACGACCACGCGGGGGCGCGCCTCGATCACAGGCGCGGCGGGCACGCGGGCTGTCGGGGTGCCATATTGCGGCGCCGGACGATAGGTCGGTCCGGTCACGGCGGTAGAGCGTACCACCGGTGCCTGCGCGACGACCCTGGGTGCGGCCACCGGTGCAGGCCGAGGGGCGGGCGCGCTCGCCACCCGCGTCGGGGGCGGAGCGGTCACACGGGTCGGTGCGGAGCGCGGCGTGGCAGCGGCGACCCGAGCGGTGGTGGCAGCAGCAGTGGCCGTAACGCCGGTGGAGGTTCCGCCAGCCTCAGGCGTCGCGGCAGCAATGACCGTCACATCGGGGCGTGCGGGCGTAGCGGTGGAGCCTGCGACATTCGACGGCTGGAATCCGCAAACCACGGTGCGGTTGCGCGCCATGCGCGGCACCCAGTTGATCCCGCCGGCATAGCCGGCGCGCACGTAGACGCAGCCCTTGCTATCGACGTATTGCGTGCCTTTGTAGGTCTCCGGCGGATATTCCGCCGGGCCGCCGCGGCCACGGTTGCTTTGCGCCAGTGCCGGCGCGCTGCCGAGCAGCGATGCCAGAATAAGGATCGTTACGTTGCGCGTGAAATTCGTCATCCAAGCCCCCCAGGATTTTATCCGACCTTGCCCCAATCAGGACGTTGAGTAAAGACCGGGACGCTTATTTGGTGCCGAACATCCGATCGCCCGCATCACCTAGTCCCGGAACGATATAACCTTTGTCGTTCAAGCGAGTATCTAACGCGGCTGTGACGATTGGCACGTCGGGATGCGCCTCTTTCATGCGCGCGACCCCCTCGGGCGACGCCAAGAGGCAGAGGAAGCGGATATTTGTCGCGCCGGCGTTCTTGAGCAGATCGATGGCGGCAGCGGAGGAGTTGCCGGTGGCGAGCATCGGATCAACCGCGATCACCAGACGGTTGTCCATCCCCTCGGGTACCTTGAAGTAATATTGCACTGGCTGAAGGGTCTTTTCATCGCGGTAAAGCCCGATGAACCCGACCCGAGCGGAGGGCACCAGTTCCAGCACCCCGTCGAGCAATCCGTTGCCCGCCCGCAGGATCGAGATCAGCGCCAGCTTCTTGCCCTCCAGCACCGGCGCGTCCATCTCCTGGAGCGGGGTGGAGATGCGCTGCGTCGTCATCGGCAGATTGCGCGTGATCTCATAGGCCAGAAGTTGGCTGATCTCGCGCAGGAGCTGGCGGAATACGGCGGTGGAGGTCGTCTGATCCCGCATCAGCGTCAGCTTGTGCTGCACCAGTGGATGGTCAACGATCGTCAGATGTTCGCTCATTCGGGTGGTCCTTCAATCGGTCGGCGACGCGTTCGCGTGTATTGCCATCACAGAACGCCGCGTCCAGCGCGTTGCGTGATATTTCTAGAAAATCAGCGGTCTCCCAGCCGAAAACCCGCTCCAACTGCTCGTATTCATGGCGCATCGTGGTGTGAAAGAAGGGCGGATCGTCGGTCGAGACCGTCACCTTCACACCGCGCTCGCGCAGGCGCTGGATCGGGTGGCTGGACCAGTCGGGATAGACCCCGAGCACGACGTTGGAGCCGGGACAGACCTCCAGCGTCACGCCCGCCTCGGCCAGTTCGTCCACCAGTGCCGGATCCTCGATCGCGCGCACACCGTGACCGATGCGCTCCACACCGAGATCGCGCAAGGTATCGCGCACCGATTGCGGCCCGCCCCACTCCCCGGCATGGGCGGTCAGGCGCAACCCGGCCTCGCGCGCCAGGTCGAACGACCAGGCGAAATCGCCCGGCTTGCCCTTGCCTTCATCGCCCGCGATGCCGAACCCGGTGATCCAGTCGCCCGCTGTTTCAGCCGCGCAAAGGGCCGAGGCGCGCGCCTTATCGGGGCCGAAATGTCGGATGCAGGTGACGATGCCGCGCAGGATGATGCCGTCGCGCGCCTCTGCGCGATCCGCCGCCTCCTGCATCGCGTGGAGGTATTCGCGCCACGCGCCGACGTCAGAGCCACCGCAGAAATCCGGCGACACAAACGTCTCGCAATAGACGACGCCTTGGGCGGCGCTTTCCTCCAGCACCGCGCTGACGAGGCGGGCATAATCGTCGGGGCTTTTCAGGACCGAGGTTGCCGCCTCATAGACGCTGAGGAAATGCACGAAGTCGCGGTAGGCATAGCTGCCGTCCTCCTTGAACACACCGGTCAGGTCGACGGATTTCTCCTTGGCCAAACCGCGGATGAAGGCCGGCGGCGCGGCCCCTTCGAGATGCAGATGCAGTTCGAGTTTCGGCAGGTCCTTCAGGCTCATGATGCCTCCGTGGGAATGTTGAGGTGGCGCGCGGCCAGCGCCGCGACACCGGTAAACGGGATGAGCCCAAGTTCGCCCGCGCCCTGCCCCGCAACCAGCACCGGAACCCGTTCGCGCGTGTGATCCGTGCCGATCCAACTGGGATCGTTGCCATGATCGGCCGTCAGGATCATCATATCGCCTTCGCGCAGCTTGGACAGGATGGCCCCGATTTCCGCGTCGAACCATTCCAGCGCGCGGGCATAGCCCGATACGTCGCGGCGATGTCCGTAAACGCTGTCAAACTCGACAAAATTCGCAAAGGTGAGCGAGTTATCCTCCGCCTTGCTTACTGCATCGGAGAGGTGGCGCATCAGGTCCGCATCCGTCCCCTTGACCACGTCATCAATGCCCGACATCGAGAATATGTCGCCGATTTTGCCGATGGCATGAACGCGGCAACCGGCGGCCTGCGCGCGATCGCATAGCGTCGGCGCGGGCGGCGCGATGGCATAGTCGCGCCGGTTGGTCGTGCGGGTAAAATTATCGGGGCCGGTCCCGAGAAAGGGCCGCGCAATCACCCGCCCGACCTTCATCGCATGCAGCTTTGGGGCAAGCGCCGCGCATAACGCCTGCAAGCGCGCGAGGCCAAAGCGGTCCTCGTGGGCGGCGATCTGGAACACCGAGTCGGCAGAGGTATAGCAGATGGGATAACCGGTGCGCATATGCTCCGCGCCCAAATCCTCGATAATCGCGGTCCCCGGCGCGTGGCGGTTTCCCAGGATGCCGTCGGTCCCGGCCAGACGACAGACCTCGGCCACAAGGTCGGGCGGAAAGGCGGGGTCAGTGTCGGGAAAATAGTGCCAGTCCCATGGCCCCGGCACGCCGGCCAGCTCCCAATGGCCGGTGGGCGTGTCCTTGCCCGGCGAAACCTCCGTAGCCGCGCCCCAAGTGCCTGTCACGGTGACGTCCAGCCCCGGCGCCGCCTGCCCCGAGGCCAACCTGACCGCCGCGCCTAGGCCCAGCCCTGCCAAATGAGGCAGGCGCAAGGGGCCGCTGCGCCCCTCCTCCGCCGCGCCGGCGGCGCAGGCGCGCGCGATATGGGCGACGGTGTTCGCGCCGGTGTCGGGCACCTTGCCGTTAAAGAAGCGGTCTGCGTCCGGTGCGCCGCCGATGCCGACCGAATCCATCACGACCAGAAAGACGCGTGCCATCAGCCGATCCCCTCGCGGATCAGCATCGGCACCTCCGGCGCGGCCTCGGACATGATGATCGCGTTCTGAACGGCCCGCACCGCCTGCGTCGCGCTGTCCATGCGCGAGGCATGGACCCGCCCCATGGGCTGCCCCCTGCTTAACCGCGTGCCGAGCGGCACCATGTCCGACAAGCCGACCGCATAGTCGATCTGGTCGCCTTCGACTTTGCGCCCGCCGCCGAGATCGACCACCACCAGCCCGAGGGCCTGTCCGTCCATCTCGGCCACATAGCCATCGTAAGGCGCTGGAATCTCACGGATCACCGTCGCCTCGGGCAGGTAGCGCGAGGGGTTCTCGACAAACTTCAACGGCCCGCCCATGGCAGCGGCCATCCGGCCGAAATGTTCGGCCGCCTTGCCCGAAGAGATCGCGTCGAGCATGGCGCTGGTCCCGCTCGCGACGTCCTCGGCATGGCCGCATCCGGCAAGGACCACGCCGCCCAGCATCGCCGAAAGTTCCAGCAGCGCGCCCTCGGCCTGCCCGGTCAGCACGTCACAGGCTGCCGCGACCTCCAGCGCATTGCCAAGGGCGGGGGCCAAGGGCTGGCTCATGTCCGAAATCACCGCCGCCGCGTGGCACCCAGACTCGTTGGCGGTGGTCACCAAGGCTTCGGCCAGGGATTTCGCTTCGTCCATGTTCTTCATGAAGGCGCCGGAGCCGATCTTGACGTCCAGCACCAGCCCGTCCAACCCGGCGGCGAGCTTTTTCGACAGGATCGAGGCGGTGATCAGATCGAGGCTTTCCACGGTCGAGGTCACGTCGCGGATCGCGTAGAGCCGCCGGTCCGCAGGCGCGATGTCATCCGTCGCCGAGACAATCGCGCAGCCAGCCTTGCCCACGACGCCGCGAAACCGCGCCTCGTCGAGGGTGGTCATCAGGCCGGGGATCGCCTCCAACTTGTCCAGCGTGCCACCCGTGTGGCCCAGCCCGCGCCCCGAGATCATCGGCACATAGGCCCCGCAGGCGGCCAGCGCCGGGGCCAGCACCAGTGAGACGCAATCGCCCACGCCCCCCGTGGAATGCTTGTCCAGCACCGGGCCGGGCATGTCCCATTCCAGCACGCGACCCGAATCCCGCATCGCCAGTGTCAGGGCCACGCGCCCCTCGTCCGACATGCCGTTGAGCAGCGCGGCCATGGCAAAGGCTCCGGCCTGCGCATCCGTCACACGTTGATCAGCGAGAGCGGCAGCAAACCACTGAAGTTCCGCCCGGCTCGGCGTGTCGCCGTCGCGCAGGCGAGCGATGATTTGGCGGGCGTTCATCATTGCGCCTCCATATGGCCTGCGTCGAAGCGGCCCGGCAGAATTTCCGACAGGGTCAGCGACAGGACGTCTCCGCCGAGCGTGCCCATTCGGACCACCACGTCGGGATCACCGAATTCGGCCAGCTTTTGACGGCAACCGCCGCAACAGGGAACCGGCGTTGGACTGTCAGCGATCACTGCGACCTCGCGAATCACGCTATCCCCGGCGGCTATCATCGCCGCGATGGCACCGGCCTCGGCGCAGGTGCCTTCGGGATAGGCGACGTTTTCCACGTTCACGCCGGTATAGACCTTGCCGGAGGCCGCGCGGATCGCCGCCCCGACCTTGAAATTGGAATAAGGGGCGTAGGCGTTCTTTCGCACCTCGCGGGCCGCTTGCAACAGGTCCATCATCACCTCCGGGTTCACGGGTCTCAGTCTTGGTTCCTCAGCGGGGCAATGCAAGGGGCCTCGGCGTTTTCCCTCACGACAGTCACAGCCCGACGTCGGGGTTGGCGAATAAGACATCGCGAACGGACACCGCCAGTGCCCCTATGACACGGTAGGACGATGGCCCGGCTTCCACCGGCGCGGTAAATGCTCTAGCGCTAAAGCATCCATCGGGAGCGGAGTGTCCATGTCCACTGAAAACGCCTCATCCAGCCGGGAAAACCTGCGTCAGTCGGCCCTGACCTACCACGAAACTCCGCGCCCCGGTAAGCTGGAGGTCCGCGCGACCAAACCGCTGGCTAACGGGCGCGATTTGTCGCTGGCCTATTCCCCAGGGGTCGCCGAAGCCTGTCTGGAGATCAGGGACGACCCCGCGGCCGCCTCGCGCTACACCACGCGCGGCAACCTTGTTGCCGTAGTCTCAAACGGAACGGCCGTTCTGGGGCTTGGCAACATCGGGGCACTGGCCTCCAAACCGGTGATGGAAGGCAAGGCAGTCCTCTTCAAGAAATTTGCCGGCATCGATTGTTTCGACATCGAAGTGGACGAAAGCGACCCCGAAAAACTCGCCGATATCGTCTGTGCGCTGGAGCCGACATTCGGCGCGATCAACCTTGAGGACATCAAGGCCCCCGACTGCTTTATCGTTGAAAAACTGTGCCGCGAACGAATGAATATCCCGGTCTTTCACGACGATCAGCATGGTACAGCAATCGTTGTCGGGGCGGCGGCCACCAATGCGCTGCTCGTCGCCGAAAAGACCTGGGCCGACATCAAGATCGTCTCGACCGGAGGTGGCGCGGCCGGGATTGCCTGCCTCAACATGCTGCTGAAACTTGGGGTGCGACGCGAAAACGTCTGGCTCTGCGATATTCACGGGTTGGTCTATGAGGGCCGCGCCGAGGACATGAACCCGCAAAAGGCCGAGTTTGCCCAAGCCAGTGATCTGCGTAGCCTCGATCAGGTGATCGACGACGCGGACCTGTTCCTCGGGCTGTCCGGACCGGGCGTTCTGCAACCCGAGCAAGTGGCGCGCATGGCTCCTCGCCCGATCATCTTTGCGCTCGCCAATCCCACGCCCGAGATCATGCCGGATGACGCTCGGGCGGTTGTCCCGGATGCCATTATCGCGACCGGCCGGTCGGATTTTCCGAACCAGGTGAACAACGTCTTGTGTTTTCCCTTCATCTTTCGCGGGGCGCTGGACGTCGGGGCCACTGTCATCAACGACGAGATGCAATTGGCCTGCATCGAAGGTATCGCCGCCCTCGCCCGCGCCACCACATCCGCCGAAGCCGCCGCCGCCTATCAGGATGAACAACTGACATTCGGGCCGGATTACCTGATCCCGAAGCCCTTCGACCCCCGCCTCTCTGCCATTGTGTCGACTGCGGTTGCAAAGGCCGCGATGGACAGCGGAGTCGCGACGCGCCCGATCGCGGACCTCGATGCCTACCGTGAAAAGCTGCGGTCCTCCGTGTTCAAATCCGCGCTGCTCATGCGGCCGGTGTTCGAAGCGGCGCGCACGGCGTCGCGCCGTCTGGTCTTTGCCGAAGGTGAGGACGAGCGCGTGTTGCGTGCGGCGCAGGTGATCCTTGAGGAGACCACCGAACAACCCATCCTCATCGGTCGTCCCGAAGTGATCGAGCACCGCTGCGCCCGCGCCGGTCTGAAAATTCGGCCCGGCCTGGATTTCCATGTGGTGAACCCCGAAAACGATCCCCGCTATCGCGATTATTGGGAGACCTATCATCAGATCATGGCGCGCAGTGGTGTCACGCCTGACATCGCCCGCGCCGTCATGCGCACCAACACGACTGTCATCGGCGCGGTCATGGTCCATCGCGACGAGGCCGACAGCATGATCTGTGGAACGGTCGGCGAATATCGTTGGCACCTCAATTATATAGAGCAAATCCTCGGCAATCGGGATCTGCGCCCGCAGGGTGCGCTGTCACTCTTGATCTTGGAGGACGGGCCCCTGTTCCTCGCTGATACACATATCCACTCCGAACCGTCGTCAGAGCAGATCGCAGAGGCTGCGATCGGTGCGGCGCGCCACGTTAAGCGCTTTGGTCTTTCCCCGAATGTCGCACTCTGCGGACGGAGCCAGTTTGGCAATCAGGACACCGAGACCGCCGCGCGCCTGCGTGGCGCGATCCGAATTCTCGACAGCCAGCCGCGCGACTTTTGCTATGAAGGAGAGATGAACATCGACGCGGCGCTCGACCCCGACCTGCGGGAACGGGTCTTCCCGGGGAACCGGATGAACGGACCGGCCAATACGTTGATTTTTGCCAACGCCGATGCCGCATCCGGCGTGCGCAACATCCTGAGGATGAAGGGCGGCGGGCTGGAGGTCGGCCCGATTTTGATGGGAATGGGCAATAGGGCGCATATCGTCACGCCTTCCATCACCACACGCGGCTTGATGAACGTCGGCGCGATTGCCGGGACGCCGGTGGCGCATTACGGATAGCGTAGCGCGACGTAAAGGTTCGCGCCATTGAAGGATACAGTCGAGTAATGTCCTAAGGCGGATCATCCTGCCCTCACGTCGATGAGGCTTTCGTGTGCTCTCGGTGCTGCCGAATAGCGCGGAACGATACCGTGAAGTTGCGGTGTCCTGCGCGATGTTCGGAGTCTGTCCCTGCAGGCGCGGGCCCCCTTTCCTCCGGAGCTTGTCGGAGCGTTATGCCGCTAGACTCTTGTCGTAGCTGGAAACTCTGCATCGTCGCTCTGATCCCGCCCCGGACGATCTCCCGTGCCCTGCGCCCAGCCCCACGATCAGCCCACTTGCACGCCCGCGGCCCAGCCGGTACCACTCCGCCAACGTCGGAGGAGGATGACCATTATGGGATATAGTGACGTCTATGCGGCCTGGAAACAGGATCCCGAAGGCTTCTGGATGGACGCGGCGGAAGCGATTGATTGGGATCGCAAACCGACCCGCGCGCTGGATGACCGGAACGCGCCGCTTTACGAATGGTTTACCGATGGGATGGTGAACACCTGCTGGAATGCCGTTGACCGCCATGTCGAAGCCGGCCGGGGCGAGCAGGCAGCGATCATCTATGACAGCCCGATCACCGATACCAAGGCGACGATAACCTACAGCCAGCTCAAGTCGCGCGTCGCCGCACTGGCAGGCGCCTTGCGCGCCAAGGGTGTCGAAAAGGGTGACCGCGTCATTATCTATATGCCTATGGTGCCCGAGACGCTGGATGCCATGCTGGCCTGCGCGAGGATCGGTGCGGTGCATTCCGTGGTATTCGGAGGCTTTGCCGCCAACGAGCTTGCCGTGCGGATCGACGATGCAGAACCCAAGGCGATTATCGCCGCCTCCTGCGGGTTGGAGCCGGGCCGCGTGGTCCCCTACAAACCACTTCTCGATGGCGCGATTGAACAGTCGACGCACAAACCCGAGTTCTGTGTCATTTTTCAGCGCGAAGAGCTGGCGGCCGACCTCCACCCAACACGCGACGTCGACTTTCAAGAGTTTCAACAGGGAACGGAGCCCGCAAATTGCCTTCCGGTTGAAGGCAATCACCCCGTCTACATCCTTTACACCTCCGGAACCACTGGCCAACCCAAAGGTGTCATCCGTCCCACCGCCGGGCACCTGGTTGCGCTGAACTGGACCATGAAAAACGTCTACAACGTGGATCCCGGCGACGTCTTTTGGGCGGCCTCCGACGTTGGCTGGGTCGTGGGACACAGCTACATCTGTTACGGGCCACTGGTCCACGGCAACACGACCGTTCTGTTTGAGGGTAAACCTGTCGGAACTCCGGATGCCGGAACGTTCTGGCGTGTTATTTCCGAACACAAAGTCAAATCCTTTTTTACAGCACCGACCGCGTTCCGTGCTGTGAAACGCGAGGACCCCAAGGGGGAGTACATCAAAAAATACGATCTATCCTGTCTCGAGCAAATTTATCTCGCGGGAGAGCGTGCTGACCCCGACACCATCATTTGGGCCCGTGAGAAAACCGGCCTGCCCATCATAGACCATTGGTGGCAGACGGAGAGTGGCTATCCAATGGTGGCCAATCCGATGGGTATCGAGGCGTTGCCAATCAAGGTCGGTTCTCCTTCCGTTGCTATGCCAGGCTATGAAATTCACGTTCTGGACGAAACCGGCCGTCAGATGAAGACTGGCGAATTGGGCGCAATCGCTATCAAGCTCCCCCTGCCGCCGGGGACGCTTCCCAACCTCTGGAACGCTGAAGATCGGTTTCGCAAAAGTTATCTCAATACTTTTCCTGGTTACTACGAAACCGGCGACGCCGGTATGATCGACGAGGACGGCTATCTTTATATCATGGCGCGCACTGACGACGTCATCAATGTCGCGGGGCATCGGCTCTCCACAGGCGGAATGGAAGAGGTTCTGGCCGCACATCCTGATGTCGCCGAATGCGCCGTAATTGGTATAGCTGATGAGCTGAAGGGCCAACTTCCTGTGGGATTCGTTTGTCTCACCAACGGCGTAAACCGTCCGCATGAAGAAATCGTTAAAGAGGTGATCGCATCGGTCCGTGACCGGATCGGCCCAGTCGCCGCATTTAAACTGGCAGTGGTGGTCGATCGCTTGCCCAAGACCCGGTCAGGGAAAATTCTGCGCGCGACCATGGTCAAAATCGCGAATGGCGAAGATTTCAAGGTCCCGGCGACGATTGATGACCCCGCGATCCTGGACGAAATACGTGAGGCTTTGCGCAGCTTGGGATATCCCAAGTAGATTCACGATTTCTTAGGTATTCTGCGCTAAAGTTTTGAGATGGACGAACGATTCCTCTCTACAAATAGACGCTTTTTGAACGACGGGCGGGGAAATTCCCCACCCGTACATTTGCCCTCACCGGGCCTAGACATTTCGATAGCTATGTCAGCGCTTTTCCATGAAGCTGTCGACTTCGCGTTGTGCCTCGTCTTTCGCATAGCCGTAGCGCTCCTGAAGCTTGCCTTCCAGCTTCGCACGATTGCCTTCGACGCGATCCAAATCGTCATCGGTCAGCTTACCCCATTGGGTCTGCGCTTCACCTTTAAACTGCTTCCAATTGCCTTCGATTTGATCCCAATTCATGGCGTCCTCCTATGTTTACCATCAATTACTAAACCACGCCAACGCCGGACTGGTTCCGAATTACAAATTGATCGCACCCTCTCTAAACCGACGCAAATCGCTCTAATATCCAAGGCCGCACCAGACCGCGGAACTAAGTCCTTAAGATTAAGCGCGAAACTAAGCCGAACCTCGACTGTCGACGAGATACGAGATCCGGCCATTTCCCGCCCACGGCACAACTTTGGGGCGTTCTCAATCAACGCCAATTACGGAGAGGGGATCAAATCTGAAATGACGATGAGAGCAACTGCGACGCGCGTTCCATTCGCTAAGCTCACTCGGGCTCACCGTCGGTCAAACGAATTGCTCCCGGATCAGGCGTTCCTCCAGCCCGTGACCAGGGTCAAACATCAAGCGATGAATGATCCGAGGCTCCGACGCGATTTCCACCGCAATTACATTCGTCATCGACCGGCTGTCCGCATCGGCCATAACCGGTCGTTTTTCCGGCTCGAGCACGTCGAACCGTACGTGGGATGCGACGGGAATCAAGGCGCCACGCCAACGGCGCGGCCGAAAAGGCGCGATCGCGGTCAAAGCCAGAACATCGGATTCGATCGGCAGGATTGGGCCATGGGCGGAATAATTATAGGCGGTCGACCCTGCTGGTGTCGCGACCAGTGCCCCGTCGCACACCAACTCTTCCATCCGCACCTTGCCGTCGACGGCGATCCGCAACTTGGCCGCTTGCGGTCCGGCTCGCAACAGCGACACCTCGTTGATCGCCAGGGCCTCCGTCACCTTGCCATCCGCCCGAGTCGCCCGCATCAAAAGCGGATTGATCAGGGCCACCTCCGCGGCGCGCACGCGCTCCATCAGGTCGACGTCGTGATATTCGTTCATCAGAAACCCGACAGTGCCCCGGTTCATTCCGTAAACCGGGGCGGGCAGATGTTGCGTACGATGCAGCGTCGCCAGCATGAAGCCATCGCCGCCCAAGGCAATAATTACGTCCGCTTCATCCTCCGCGACGTTGCCGTAACGTTTAGCCAGGGCCTCGCGCGCTTCGCGTGCCTTGGCCGCCCGACTGGCGACAAAAGCCAGTTTCTTCACCATATTAGCCGATCCTTGCCGAATACTCTGCCGCGCGTCGCTGCAATTTGACCCAATCACAATCTCTGCTCAGGGACCAGCCCCGCCGCATGCGGGACATATCGCCTCACTTTCGCCCCTTCCGCCCTTGCGCTGTTTTCGCTAGGACCGTGCCAACCCCGGACCTCAGGAGACGTGCCATGAAAGATGCCATCAAGGACGCAGGCTTTTTCACCGAAGCCCTCGACACCCGTGACCCCGAAATCAGCAAAGCAATCCGTAATGAACTCGGCCGGCAACGCGACGAGATCGAGCTGATCGCCTCGGAAAACATCGTCTCGGCAGCGGTGATGGAGGCGCAGGGCTCTGTCATGACGAACAAATATGCCGAAGGCTACCCCGGCAAGCGTTATTATGGCGGCTGCCAATATGTCGACGTCGCCGAAACTCTGGCGATCGATCGCGCGAAGGAATTGTTTGGCTGCAAGTTTGCCAACGTTCAGCCAAA
Source organism: Pseudooceanicola sp. (assembly GCA_002709085.1). GTDB lineage: Bacteria > Pseudomonadota > Alphaproteobacteria > Rhodobacterales > Rhodobacteraceae > Pseudooceanicola. Next base: position 27,094 of record PAPR01000026.1, read on the forward strand.
CTCCGGCAGTCAGATGAACCAGGCGGTCTTTCTGGCACTGCTGCAGCCGGGCGACACCTTCATGGGGCTCGATCTCAACTCCGGCGGGCACCTCACACACGGCTCGCCCGTCAACATGTCGGGCAAATGGTTCAACGTCGTCAGCTACGGCGTGCGTCAGCAGGACGAGTTGCTCGACATGGACGAGGTCCGCGAAAAAGCGCGCGCCAACAAGCCCAAGCTGATCGTTGCCGGCGGTACCGCCTATTCCCGCGTCTGGGATTGGCAGGCCTTCCGTGACATTGCTGACGAGGTCGGTGCTTACCTGATGGTCGACATGGCGCATATCGCCGGGTTGGTCGCGGGTGGCGTGCACCCCTCGCCCATCGGAATCGCGGATGTCGTTACCACAACCACGCATAAATCCTTGCGCGGGCCACGCGGCGGCATGGTGTTAACCAACGACGAGGCGCTGGCAAAAAAGATCAACTCCGCCGTTTTCCCCGGCCTTCAGGGGGGGCCGCTGATGCATGTGATCGCCGCAAAGGCAGTTGCTTTCGCCGAGGCCCTGCGCCCCGAATTCAAGGACTACGCGGCACAGGTTGTGAAGAACGCGCAAGCCATGGCCGACCAATTAATGAAGGGCGGGATCAACGTGGTTTCCGGCGGGACGGACAATCACCTCTGCCTTGCCGATCTGCGTCCCAAGAAGGTGACAGGCAAGGCAGCCGAGGCCGCCCTAGGCCGCGCCCATATTACCTGCAACAAAAATGGTGTGCCGTTTGATCCCGAAAGCCCATTCGTCACCTCCGGCATCCGGCTCGGTGCCCCGGCCGGCACGACCCGCGGCTTTGGCGAAGCTGAGTTCCGCCAGATCGCCGACTGGATTGTCGAAGTGGTCGACGGCCTGTCCGCCAACGGCGCTGAGGGCAATTCCGAGGTTGAGGACAAGGTGAAATCCGAAGTGGCTGCGCTTTGCGCCCGCCACCCGCTCTATCCCGACATGTGAAATTACCAATGGGCCGTCCCGGATATTCGGGGCGGCCTACGTTTGCGAACCGACCGGGTTCATTGCCTAACGCGTCCCGAGGATGACCGTCGGCAGGGCTCAGAGTGCCAATTACGACGCCGATAGTGCAGGAGCAAATCGCAGATCGGGGCCGCCTGCAGGCTCACCCCGGCGTCACCCCTGTCGCGAGACGCTCAGAGCCATCCGCGCCAGAGCGCGACGACCACGAAGAGCGTGATCAGCAGCAAAAGGTTGAACGCAAAAGACGCCAGCGCCCCGACCAGCCATTTTTGCCGTATCGCCTTGGCATCGACCCGCCCTGCCCCTGAAATCAGCTTATCAAAGTCGCGCTCCAACCGGGAGGCGTCCAACTGCTGGTGCAGCTTGGGATTGGCGCTCAGCATTTGTGCCGCGACGATCTCTGCCCCCGCCTTGCGGGCGCGGCGGGGCAAGCGGCGACCGGCGCGTTTCAGAGCCTGCTCCAGCGACTTCGGATTGCCCCCGAACGCGGTTTTCAGAGCCTTCGTCGCCTCCGCCACGCGGTTGTTGAATTGGTCTTCTTGAAACACGAATGATCCCTCTCGCGGGAGGTGTTACACCGGGCCATAGGCGGCCTCAACCGCCCACGCGAGATAGCGCTCTTCGGTTTCGCTCAGGCTGGTCAACCATGAGGCGGCGATTTAAGATCGCGCCATGTTGAAGACGATCCGCCATGACGGCCCCGATAACATTGTCCCCTTGGTGATTGCGCATGGACTTTTCGGGTCTGCGCGCAACTGGGGGGTGATTGCCAAGCGGTTGTCCAAGGAGCGACCCGTGATCGCCGTCGATATGCGCAACCATGGGCACAGCCCGCGCGCCGACAGCCAGAGCTACATCGACATGGCTGACGATTTGGCCGAGGTGATCGCGAGCCTCGGGACCGCAGACCTGCTGGGCCATTCCATGGGGGGCAAGGCGGCCATGGCAATGGCGCTGACCCGCCCCAAAGGCCTGCGCCGCCTGATCATAGCCGACATCGCGCCCGTCCCATACCCGCATTCCCAGAACCACAACATCGACGCCATGGACTCCGTCGATCTGAACGCTGTCACACGCCGCTCCGAGGCGGACGCCATGCTGGGCGAGGCCGGAGTAGAGCCCGCGCTGCGCAGCTTTTTCACACAATCACTGGACATCCAATCGCGCAGCTGGAGGTTGAACCTGCCGGTTCTGCGCGCAGAGATGGAAAAGATCGTAGGCTTTCCCGACATTGATGCCGTGCATGAGGGCCCCACCCTCTTCCTGACCGGCGCGGAGTCCGATTACGTTACACGAGAAGATCGCGACGGCATCAAGGCCCTGTTCCCGAATGCGGTCTTTGCCAAGATCCCCGGTGCGGGCCATTGGTTGCACGCGGACAAACCTCGCGAGTTCACCGCCGCGGTAGCCGCCTATCTTGCAGCCGGGGACGTATAGAGGCTACTCAGACCGCGTAGACCGGCCCGACACAACGGCTGATCTTCAACCGCGTGACGTCCAGCCCAACCGGCACCGGCGACGAAAGAATCGCTGCTAGCCATCCATTTTCAGCGCTGAGATGAAGGCTTCCTGCGGGATGTCGACCTTGCCGAACTGGCGCATCTTCTTCTTGCCCGCCTTCTGCTTGTCCAGCAGCTTGCGTTTGCGCGTGGCGTCGCCACCATAGCACTTGGCCGTCACATCTTTGCGCAGCGCGGCGAGGGTTTCGCGCGCGATGACCTTGCCGCCGATAGCCGCCTGAATCGGGATCTTGAACATGTGGCGGGGAATCAGGTCTTTCAGCTTCTCGCACATCGCCCGACCCCGCATCTCGGCCCGATCACGATGAACCATGGTCGAGAGCGCATCGACCGGCTCATCGTTCACAAGGATCGACATCTTGACGAGGTTATCCTCGCGGTAACCAATCATCTGATAATCAAAGGACGCATAACCCTTTGTTACCGATTTCAACCGATCATAGAAATCGAACACAACTTCGTTAAGCGGTAGATCGTAAACCACCATGGCGCGTGACCCGGCGTAGGTCAGCTCCATCTGGATACCGCGCCGATCCTGACACAGCTTGAGCACGTCACCGAGGTATTCGTCCGGCACAAGGATCGTCGCCTTGATCCGCGGCTCTTCGATATGATCGACATGGGTAAGGTCGGGCATGTCGGCAGGATTGTGAAGCTCGCTCATCGTGCCGTCGCGCAGGAAGATCTTGTAAATCACCGAGGGCGCGGTGGTGATGAGGTCGATGTTATATTCGCGTTCTAGACGGTCGCGGATGACCTCAAGGTGCAACAACCCCAGGAAGCCGCAGCGAAATCCGAAGCCAAGCGCGGCAGAGGTCTCCATCTCGGACGAAAACGACGCGTCGTTCAGTGACAGCTTCTCGATCGCGTCGCGCATGTCCTCGAAATCCGCGGCATCGACCGGGAACAGCCCGCAGAACACGACGGGGATGGAGGGTTTGAACCCCGGCAAGGCGGTCTCGCAGCCCTTTTTCTCCGTGGTGATCGTATCACCGACCTTGGTGTCGCGGACCTGCTTGATCTGCGCGGTGAGGAACCCGATCTCGCCGGGGCCCAGTTCGTCGACAATCTGCATCGCGGGGCGAAACACGCCGATCCGGTCGACCGAGTAGCGCGCGCCGGTCTGCATCATCTTGATCTGGTCGCCCTTTTTCAGCGCGCCGTCCATGATGCGCACCAGAACGACGACGCCGAGATAGGCGTCATACCAGCTGTCCACCAGCATCGCCTTGAGCGGCGCGTCGCGATCACCGGTCGGCGCGGGCAGCCGATGCACGATGGCTTCCAGCGTCTCGGCGATGCCGATGCCGGACTTGGCCGAAACCAGCAGCGCCTCGGAGGCGTCGATGCCGATCACATCCTCGATCTGCTCTTTCACCCGCTCGGGTTCGGAGGCCGGCAGGTCGATCTTGTTCAGGACCGGAACGATCTCGTGATCCGCGTCGATGGCCTGATAGACGTTGGCGAGGGTCTGCGCCTCGACCCCTTGGGTCGAATCCACCACCAGCAGCGATCCCTCGACCGCCCGCATGGAGCGTGAAACCTCGTAGGCAAAATCGACATGACCGGGGGTGTCGATCAGGTTCAACACATAGACCTCACCGTTCTGCGCCTTGTATTCAATGCGCACGGTGTTGGCCTTGATCGTGATGCCCCTCTCCCTCTCGATATCCATCGCGTCGAGCATTTGCTCTTTCATTTCGCGCGCCGAAACGGTGTTCGTCGATTGGATCAGACGGTCGGCCAGGGTGGATTTCCCGTGGTCGATATGGGCAACGATTGAAAAGTTGCGGATATGGTCAAGCTCGGTCATGGCTGGCAGATATCAGAGGTACAGGGAACGTGGAAGATGGCTTGAACATCGCGCTCCCGATCCCTTGCGAATCCGAATAGGCGGCACGCTTTCACCGATCTTGATTAACTGCCGGGCTATTAATTCACCCCAGGGAACCGAATTCAGGTTATGTTGTTATCGTAGAGGTATGGAAGTACCTGAGTACGGGTTAAATTGGAGACAGCAGTATGTTCACACGTCGTTCGTTCCTCGGATACGGGGCCGCCTTGACGGGCGCCGCGGTTCTTCACCCTGTCGTTGCCGCGGCCGAAAGCCACAGCACAATGTCGGATGTCTTCAAATCCGCCAATGGCGAGGTCGTCATACATCCCGTCTCCCACGCCTCGTTCGTGATGGAGACTCCGAATGGCGTGATCTATGCCGACCCGGTCGGCGGCGCGGCCCTCTACGAGGCTTTTCCCGCCCCGGAACTGATCTTGATCACGCATCATCACGGCGATCATTTTGACCCCGAAACCCTCAGCGCGATCAATACCGAGGCGACCCGCCTCATCGCCAATCCGACGGTCTTCGATCAACTGCCCGAGGCGTTGAAATCCAAGACGATTTCCCTCTCCAACGGGGACAGCGGCGAAGGCTTGGACATGCAGATTGAGGCGATCCCCGCCTACAACCTCACCGAAGAGCGCCTGCAATATCACCCCAAGGGCCGCGACAATGGGTATTTGTTCAACGTCGATGGATTGCGGGTCTACATCGCCGGCGACACCGAGGCCATCCCCGAGATGCGCGCGCTCGACAACGTCGACATCGCGTTCCTGCCAATGAACCTACCCTATACGATGGACGAAAAGCAGGCCTCCAGCGCGGTCGAAGACTTCGCGCCCAAGGTCGTTTATCCTTATCACTACAAGGGGAGCGATCCGGAACTCTTTGCCCAGCTCGTGGCGGAAACCGACGCCGGAAGCGATGTCCGCATGGGGGCGTGGTACGGGTCTTCCACCTGAAAAACGCCTGACACCCCTGACTTTATCCTTTGCCTAGCGGCCGCCCGAGATGTCGGGCGGCCCCAAATTTGTGCCCAGGATCGCCACGGCCTCAATATTTGGTATAGGCGAACCTCTGCCGCCGTCGCGACCTATCCGTGTGAAACCGTTGAAAATTTTGCACTGATTCGGCATTATCGGGTAATGATCAATCAGATCGTTCGGCGTAACCGGGCGGCGCATAAGATTGGCAGCAGGTAAAAAACTGACCGGGGTTAACCCAGTCATCTGGACAAAGGCAGTGAATATGAAAAAACCAATCATCGCGGCGACCGCTGCGGTCATACTGACCGCATCCGCAGCCCAGGCTGGACCGATCACGCGGGCCTGCCTCTCTTCGGATCGCCAGGCCCGAAGCATTGCCCTTTGCGGCTGTCTTCAACAGGTCGCCGATCAAACGCTAAGCAATCGTGACCAGCGCACCGCCGCCAAGTTCTTTCGCGAACCACAGATGGCGCAGGATATCAAGATGTCCAAGACCCCCCGCGACGACCAGTTCTGGGACCGCTACAAGGTCTTTGGCGCAACGGCCACGCGGTTCTGTTCGTCCTGAAGCCGAAGTCATTGTCCTTGGCGCGACCAAGGTTACTGCTTTCGCTCAATAAACAGACCTAACATCACACCATCGGCTCAAATGCGCCTCAACCCGCCGCCCATCCCGCAAGGACAGGCGGCGGTCGGTTATGCGACTTAATGCCCGGTCGCAGCGCCATCCATCTTATTCGCCGTTCCATGATCCTCGGGCCGAATGGAGCGGACCGGCAATTCAACCGGCACTTCACCCGCCACTTCAAAGACGAGCGTCGCCTCAATCGTCGCGCCCTCTTCAAAGGGGGCGGTCAACCCCATGAACATCACGTGATCACCGCCACGGGCCAATTCCGCGCGGCCCTCGGCAGGAACGACGATGCCCTGCTCGACCTCGCGCATGCTCATCACCCCATCATCGCTTTGAACATGGGTATGCAGCGCGACCATCTTCGCGGCAGAGGAAAGGACGTCGATCAACCGATCCTCCTCCGCGCCGGTGTTTTGCAAGACCATGAAGGCGGCGCCAGAGCGTGCCATTTGGCCGGAAGAGAGCGCATAGGCGTCCACCACGACGATATCCGCCATGGCGGCAGAGCTGAAGGTCAGGCTGGCAGTGCCGGCCAGCAACAACTTGAAACGAGACATAAACTTTTTCCTGATACGATTTTGAAGGGTAAGGTCAAACGGTCAATGCCGCCTTGGCGGCCCCCTTGCCCGTGCCCTACCAATCCAAGCCTGCGCCACAGGTGCGCCGATAGCCGGTCCTTCGAGGCGCGATCCCGCGCCCCCGGGCCGCTCGACCGTAACCGCTTCGCCCGCAACTGAGAGAATCAGAGCCAAAGCGAAATCCGGACAATAAACCGGATCACCGACTGGCTGACCCTCAGCGTCGACATAGACCATTACAGGTCCGGTCCCGCTGCACAGCTCCATCCGTCCCGAGGGACCCGGCGCGGCATGTGCGATCGCGGCGGCCTGCGCGCTTATCGCGACAAGCAGACACATCAGCCCCGGCAGGATATATCGACCCGACATCATACGCCCGACATACTCCGCGACGACAACTAACACCACGCGACAAACGGAAACAGCCCCGTCGTCCGGGGACGGCGAGGCTGTGAAATCATCGGGTCGGTCAGATCAGGCGGAGGCCTGAGCTTTCGCGATTTCTTTTTTGACTTTCAGCGCGGTATCCGAAAGTTCGGCATCTTTCGCCTTGGCGAGGAACTTGTCCAGACCACCACGGTGATCGACAGTCCGCAGAGCAGCGGCGCTGATCTTCAGCTTGATGTTCCGGCCAAGGGCTTCGGAACGCAGGGACACGTCGTTCAGGTTCGGCAGAAACCGGCGACGGGTCTTATTGTTGGCATGGCTGACATTGTTGCCAGACATCGGGCCTTTTCCGGTCAGTTCGCAGCGGCGCGACATGGGTCACTCCTCGTCTCGTTATCGGGGCGAAGGGTCGCGCCCACTTTCGAAAAAACAAATGGGCACGCCACAGGCCGTGCCCCGAATTCAGTCCGCGCCGGATACGCTCTTTCCCCAACCGCGTCAAGCCCACACCTTGCTTTCGCGACATTTCCCCGACCTTACCCCCGCCTCTGAGGTCGCCACGCAGCCGCACATCTCACTCGACCTGCACCGGCACTTTGGTTTGCAAAAATATCCCCGCCGGAGGCTGCCATCCACCTCAACTGAAAGATCATTTGCGCAGGGTGGCCAGCATCTCTTCGGCCGCAAGGGTTGCGGTCATCTCTCCGCCCGCCACCGCCGCGCCGAGGGTTTTCATCTGCGCGCGCGCGGCCTCGCCGTCGAGCTGCGCGAGCAATCCGTTGCGCACGTCCTCGCGGAACCAATAACGCGCCTGCTCGGCCCTGCGCGCCGCGAAATGCCCCGCTTCGCGCCGCCAGTCGATGAGGGTCGTCATCTCATCCCAAGCGGTGCCCAATCCGGTTTCCTCCACCGCCGAAACGGTCATCGCCTTGGGGAATCCCTCCGGGTCCTGCACACGTTTGCGCAAAAGACGCAGCGCCCCGGCATAATCCGCGCAGGTGCGGGTCGCAGGGGATTTCAGCTCTCCATCCGCCTTGTTCACAAGGATCAGATCGGCGATCTCCATGATCCCACGCTTGACGCCCTGCAACTCGTCCCCGCCCGCAGGGGCGAGCAACAGCAGGAAGAGGTCGGTCATTTCGGCCACCATGGTTTCGGATTGCCCGACGCCAACCGTCTCGACGATGACCACATCGAAACCGGCGGCCTCGCACAGCGCGACCGCATCGCGTGACCGCCGCGCCACGCCGCCCAGCTGGGTTTGCGACGGTGAGGGGCGGATATAGGCCATCGGCTCGCGGCTGAGCCGATCCATCCGGGTCTTGTCACCGAGGATCGATCCGCCCGAGCGCACCGAGGACGGATCGACCGCCAGAACAGCCACCCGCAAGCCCTTGTCCAGCAACATCATGCCAAAGGATTCGATAAAAGTCGACTTGCCAACGCCGGGCGTCCCCGAGAGGCCCACACGCAGCGCTTCGGGACGGTCGGGGCGCTGCGTCAACGCCTCCAGCAGGGCGACGGCATCCGTGCGGTGATCCGCGCGCCCGCTTTCCACAAGCGTGATCGCCCGGCTCAGACTGCGCCGATCCCCTTGGGCGATTTTTTCGGCAAATGCCGCGATGTCCATGCGTCCTCCGCTATCCCGGTGCGCCCTGTTTCGTAGCGCACCCTCATTCACAACACGATCCGTGGGGCCACAAGTCGCCCTGGGCCATGGCAACGCGGACCATACCATCGCTTTGCGTGGCCAGGCGTCCTCCGCCCGCGCGCTATCGTATATGCCTCGCCATACCACAACCGGCAACCCGGTCGCGACGCAACGCCGGTCAAGGCTGGAACCCGCCCCCGCAATGCCGGATAAGGCAGCATGACCCCAAGCCCCCTGCCCATCGACGACGCCCTGCCCGACCTGATCGCGGCGCTGCGCGCACGGGGTAGCGCCGTGCTGCAGGCTCCGCCGGGGGCGGGCAAGACGACGCGCGTGCCGCTTGCCATGCTCGACGCCGGCCTGACCACGGGACGCATCCTGATGCTGGAACCGCGCCGCCTTGCCGCGCGCGCGGCAGCCGACCGCATGGCTGCCACGCTCGGCGAAGAGACCGGTCAGACGGTCGGGTATCGCATTCGGGGCGAGTCCAAAACCTCCGCCCGCACGCGGATCGAAGTCGTCACCGAAGGCATCCTGACCCGGATGATCCAATCCGACGCCGGGTTATCGGGCATCGGTGCGGTCATCTTCGACGAATTTCATGAACGTTCCCTGAACGCCGACCTCGGTTTGGCGCTTTGCCTCGAAATTGCCGGGGCCTTGCGCGACGATCTGATCCTGCTGGCCATGTCCGCGACGCTGGACGCGGCCCCGGTGGCAAAGCTGATGGAAGCGCCGGTCGTCACCTCCGAAGGGCGCGCCTTTCCCGTCGATCTGCGCTACCTCGACCGCCCCTTGCCGAAAGACACCCGCCTCGAATCAGCGACCGCCGACCTTGTCCGCGAGGCCCTCTCGCAAACCTCAGGCGGCGTCCTCGTCTTTCTGCCGGGAGAGGGCGAGATCCGGCGGACCGAGGCTCTCCTCAAACCACATCTGCGGGCGGACACCCACCTTCACACGCTCTTTGGTGCCATGCCCCTGGCGGCACAGCGCGCGGCCATCCGACCGACCGCGAGCGGGCGCAAGGTGGTGCTGGCAACCTCCATCGCAGAAACCTCTCTGACGATCGAGGATGTGTGCGTGGTGGTGGATGCAGGCCGTGCGCGGCGGGCGCGCTTCGATCCCGGCTCCGGCATGTCGCGGCTGGTCACCGAAAGGGTCAGCCGGGCCGAGGCGACGCAGCGCGCCGGACGGGCGGGACGCGTCGCGCCGGGCACCTGTTACCGTCTGTGGACCAAGGGCGAGGACGGCTCCCTGCCCGCCCACGCCCCGCCCGAAATCGAGACAGCGGACCTCGCCCCGCTGGCATTGGAGCTTGCCCTCTGGGGCGCGCCGCCCGAGGCGGTGCCGCTGCTGACCCCGCCCAACCCCGGCAGCTACGGCGAAGCGGTCGCGCTGCTGCGCGATCTCGGCGCGCTGGCCCCGGCGGGCGCGATCACCGCGCATGGCCGCCGGATTGCCGCGATGCCGACGCACCCGAGGCTCGCCAACATGTTGGTCCGCATCGGAAAACCGGCCGCGACGCTGGCCGCGCTGCTGGCCGAACGCGACCCCCTGCCGCGCAGCGCGCCGGTCGATCTATCCCTGCGACTGGAGGCGATTGCCGATCCGCGCGCCTTTGGCGACCGTCGCCCGTGGTCCCCGGATCGCAGCGCAGTCGCGCGTATCCGCGAGGATGCCAAACGCCTCGCGCGGCTGGCCCCCGCCGGGTCTTTGCAGCCTCTGTCCGAGATGGTCGCGCTGGCCTATCCCGACCGGATCGGGCAGCGACGCAAGGGCGAGGCGCCGCGCTATGTCCTGTCGGGTGGCAAAGGCGCGGCCCTCCCCGAGGGCGACCCGCTGTGCATGGCCGGTTTCATCGTGGCGAGCGATCTGGACGGCAACCCGCGCGAGGCACGGATACGTCAGGCGGTGCAGATCACGGCGGGCGAAATTCGCGCGGCCTTTCCCGATCAGGTCCACTGGGTCGATACATGTGAGTGGTCGCGCCGCGATCGCCGGGTCATCGCGCGTCAGCAGGAAAGGTTCGGCGCTGCGGTTTTGGAGGACCGGGTCTGGAAGGGTGCGCCCGCCGAGGCGATTGCGCGTGCGATGCTGGACGGCATCCACGACATCGGCCTGTCGATCAGCAAAAAGGCGCAACTGTTCCTCGCGCGCGCGCGACTCGCAGGGGATGACGCCGGCCTTCCGGATTATTCCGACGCCGCGCTGATGGAGAGCCTCGAAGACTGGCTCCTGCCCTATCTCGATGGCGTTCGGGACGCGGCCGGCTGGCGGCGGTTCGACATCACCCCGGCGCTAAAGGCACGGCTCGACTGGGATCGCCAGCAAGCGCTGGATCGCGCCGCCCCGCCGCAGTTCACCACGCCGCTCGGGCGCAAAATCGCGATTGACTACGCCTCGGACCCGCCGGAGATTTCGCTGCGATTGCAAGAGCTTTTCGGCCAGACGACGCATCCGAAGGTCGGCGGGACGGCGCTGAAGGTAACGCTCTTGTCCCCTGCCGGACGGCCCATCCAGACCACCGCCGACATTCCCGGTTTCTGGACCGGCTCCTACGCCGACGTGCGCAAGGACATGCGCGCGCGCTATCCGCGCCATCCCTGGCCCGAGGATCCGACGCAGGCCGACCCGACGTTACGGGCGAAACCGAGGGGGTGAGCGGAAGCGGAGGGCTGCCCCCACCAGAGACCTGTCAGGCGCGAGTCCGCTAAGAGACTGGACCCGTCAAGTTCAGACCATCAAACCCCGAGGCACCAGCGCATGACGGCCTTCTGCGCATGCAGCCGGTTTTCGGCCTCGTCAAAGATCACCGATTGCGGGCCGTCCATGACGGAGGAGGTGACCTCCTCTTCGCGATGCGCGGGCAGGCAATGCATGAAGAGAGCATCGGGGTTCGCCGCCTGCATGAGGCGGTCGTTAACCTGATAGGCACGCAGCATATTGTGGCGCCGCTCGCGCGAGCTTTGCGCATCATGCATCGAAACCCATGTGTCCGCGACGACGAGGTCGGCGCCATCGACTCCCTTCCAGGGATCCCGTTCGATCCGCACGTTGGTTCCGGCAGCGCGCGCCTCGTCCATGAAGTCACGGTCGGGATCCAACTGCTGGGGCCCGCAGAACGTCAGGTTGAACCCGAACTGCGTCGCGGCGTGCAGGAGAGAGGCGTAGACGTTGTTACCGTCGCCCATCCACACCACGTTCTTGCCCGCGATGGAGCCGCGATGTTCCTCGTAGGTCATGACATCCGCCATGATCTGACAGGGATGCGTGCGATCCGTCAGGCCGTTGATGACCGGGACGGAGGCGTTGGCGGCCATCTCATGCAGCACCGCCTCGTCAAAGGTACGGATCATGATCATATCGACATAACGCGACAGCACACGGGCGGTGTCGGCGATAGTCTCCCCATGGCCAAGCTGCATGTCCTGTCCCGAAAGCACCATGGTCTGCCCGCCCATCTGGCGCACCCCGACATCAAAGGAAACGCGCGTTCGGGTGGAGGGCTTCTCAAAGATCAACGCCACCATGTGCCCCGCCAGAGGCTGCTCATCGTCGGCCTCGCCCTTTGGGCGTCCGGCGCGGGCGTCTTTCATTGCGCGAGCCTTGTCGATCATGGACCTGAGCGCGGTTTTCTCCGTGGTGTGAAGGTCGAGGAAATGATTCATTTGGTCATCCTGTAGTCAACTGAGGCAAGGGGCGCTGCCCCTGACCGCGATCTGGCGATCGCGATCCACCCCGGCGTATTTGCGGCAAGGTGAATGGCAAAAAAAGGTCGCGAGGTTAAAGGCGCGCGGCGCGAGCGGTTCCGGGTGAAGGACTGCGCGCGCCCCGGCCATGGATCAGGCGCCTTTCACAACGCGCCTGGCGGTTTTGTCGAGCCGGGTGATCGCCTCGGCGATTTCATCCTCCGACAGGGTGAGCGCGGGCAGCAGGCGAATGACATTGTCCGCCGCCGGAACGGTGATGAGCTCTTCGGCGTAGGCCGCCGTGAGCACATCGGTGTTGCTCGCCTTGCACTTGATCCCCAGCATGAAGCCCGATCCGCGCACCGACTCATAGACCTCGGGGTTTTCGGCGACGAGGCCTTCGAGCTTTTGACGCAGGAGGGCGGATTTGCGCTGCACCTCCGACAGGAAACCTTCGGCGGTGATCGCACCGACAACCGCCAGACCGACCGCGCAGCCCAAGGGGTTGCCGCCATAGGTCGAGCCATGGGTGCCGGCGACCATACCGCTGGCCGCCTCTTCGGTGGCGAGCACCGCGCCGAGCGGGAAGCCGCCGCCGATCCCCTTGGCGACCAGCATCACATCGGGCGTCACGCCGCACCATTCATGCGCAAAGAGCCGCCCGGTCCGCCCCATCCCGCACTGGATTTCGTCAAGGACCAAGAGGGTGCCGGTCTCATCGCAGAGCTGGCGCAGCGCTTTCATATCCGCGTCAGGCATGACGTTGATGCCCCCCTCGCCCTGCACCGGCTCGACAAGGATCGCAGCGGTCTTGTCCGACACCGCGGCTTTGGCCGCCTCCATGTCGCCCCATGGCACCTGATGGAAACCGGGCAACAGAGGGCCAAAGCCCTTGACCATCTTTTCGCTCGGGGCGGCGGCGATGGCGGCGGAGGAGCGGCCATGGAACGCGCCGGTAAAGGTGATGATCTCGACCCGGTCGGGTTGACCCTTCTCGTACCAGTACTTGCGCACCATCTTGACGGCGAGCTCTGTCGCCTCGGTCCCGGAGTTGGTGAAGAAGACCGTATCGGCAAAGGTGGACCCCACCAGCATATCCGCCAGCGCCTGCTGTTGCGGAATTTCGTAGAGGTTCGAGACATGCCAGAGCTTTTGCGCCTGCTCCGTCAGCGCATCCACCACCACCGGGTTGGAATGGCCGAGGGCCGCGACCGCGATCCCGGAGCCGAGGTCGAGAAAACGGCGACCGTCCTCTTCGATCAGCCAGGAGCCTTCTCCTTTGACGAAATGCAGCGGGGCACGGGAATAGGTCGGCAGAACGGACGGGATCATCGCGTCATCCTCTGGTTAGGAAGCCCTGAGGAAGCATAAGCCTCAAGGCAAAGTCAACAATGTCAGGAACTAAAGCGCATTTCAGCGCGGACAGGCGAACGGAGCGTCAGGCGCAAAAGCGTCGGCGTCGGGGCATTGGGATATGGGTTTGCCGTGTCATGCTTTGGTGCATAGCGCGAGGCATCGCGCTTGGGAAGATATATTTGGGCGCAGGCGGACCGGGGTGCCCGCAGCAGGCATGGCAGCAACACGACCGCTTTGGTCGTTGCGTGCGCGAGTGTTTTTGGCCCTTCAGCTGCAAGGGCGGCCTTTGCCGGCCCGGTTACTCGGCCGGTTGCGCCGTCTCACCGGTTCCGGAGGTCTCGCCAGAGGTTGACGCTCCGCCCGTTTCGTCACCTGCCTGATCCTCCGAATCCGCGCGCGCGGCGTCATCGCCCAGCCCATCGTCACCCGTGCGCAGTGCGCCGTTCATCCAATCGCCGGTCTCTTCCTCTCCGGAGGCGTATTTCATTGTGCCCTCGCCCTGCCGCCGGCCCTGTTCAAAAAAGCCCTCGTAGACATCGCCGTTGGCATAGGTTGCGACACCCTCACCGGTGATTTCGCCGTCTTTCCATTGGCCGGTATAGGTAAAACCGTCAGCCATGGTGATCGTGCCCGTGCCATGGCGTTCCCCGGCGACAAAGCTGCCCTCGTAGACGGTGCCGTCGGGATAGGTGGCCTGACCCTGACCCTGACGCTCACCGCCGACCCAGGTCCCCTCGTAACGATAGCCATCGGGATAGGTCATGATTCCCTGCCCCTCGTTCCGGGCGTTGACGAAATCGCCCTCGTAGGTCAGCCCGTTCGGATAAGTGGCGAGGCCGGAGCCATCGATAACGCCGTCGCGCCACTGCCCTTCGTAGGTGGCGCCGTCGGGGTAGGTGATCTTGCCCAGGCCGTTGGCGATGTCGTCGCGGAATTCGCCCTCGTAGATCGAACCGTCGGGATAGGTGACGCGGCCCGCGCCCTCGATCTTTCCGTTCACCCAATTGCCCGCGTAGACATAGCCGTCGGACCCGGTGAAGCGGCCCTGGCCATTGCGCAGATCGGCGGTGAAATCGCCCTCGTAGACGTCGCCATTGGCATAGGTGACCTTGCCGCGGCCCTCGCGCTTGCCCTCGACCAGCGCGCCTTCGTAGACGTCGCCATTCGGCTGGGTCAGGGTGCCGATGCCATCGATCTGGCCGTTTTTCCAGGTGCCCTCGTAGATTAGCCCGTCCGGCATGGTCAGGCGACCGTCACCCTCGCGCGCGCCGCGCACGATTTGGCCGACATAGATCGCGCCATCGGGATAGGTGATGGTGCCCTGCCCCTCCTTCACGCCGTTGACCCAGTCGCCGTCGTAGATATAGCCGCCGGGTGCCGTCATCACGCCCTTGCCATGGTGCATCGCGTTCTGGAACTCACCCTCGTAAGTCGTGCCATTGGCATAAGAGGCGATGCCGCGTCCGTTGATCTTGCCCTCTTCCCAGTTGCCCTCGTAGGTGCCCCCGTCGGAAAAGGTGATCTTGCCGACGCCATGCGGCTTGCCCTTGGCAAACTCGCCCTCGTAAATCGAGCCGTTGGGAAACCGCGCGGTGCCCCGACCAAGGATTTCGCCCTCGACCCAATCGCCGGCATATTCATACCCGTTGGGCAGCGTATAAGTGCCGGTGCCATGTTGCAGACCGTCCTTGAAGGTGCCCTCGTAGACACCGCCGTCGTCATACTGCTTGGTTTGCACCGGCCCGTCCTGCGCGCTGAGCGGCAAGGCGAGGACGGCCGCAAGCGCGGCGCTGCACATCAAGGTGGTGAGGTTTTTGCGCGTCATGACTTCCTGCTCTCCGGGACGCCGGCCGTCTGACGGGCCGGAACGGGTCAAAACCTAGTCGCACCTCAGGATGGCCGCAATGCCTTTTGCCCAAATCGCCTTTCCCTCACGTCTCCCTGCCGGTACTCAGGCGAGACTGAGTGAGACGAGAGGCCGAGATGACCGACAGGTTCCGCATATTGCTATGCCAGCTTAACCCGACCCTGGGCGACATCGCGGGCAATGCCGCCAAGGCGCGCGTGGCCTGGAACGAGGGAAAAGCGGCGGGCGTCAACCTCGTGGCGCTGCCGGAAATGTTCATCACCGGGTATCAGACGCAGGATCTGGTGCGCAAACCGGTCTTTCACCAGACGGCCATTGCGGCAATCGAAGCGCTGGCGGCAGATTGCGCGGATGGCCCGGCCCTGGCAATCGGTGGTCCGGGGCTGGAGGGCGCGGGCCTGTTCAATGCCTATTACATCCTCAAGGGCGGCAAGATCCTGTCGCGCGCCCTCAAGCACGAATTGCCGAACGAGACCGTCTTTGATGAGGTCCGACTGTTCGACAGCGGCGCGCCCGCCGGGCCGGTGGCCATCGATGGCGTGCGCATCGGCACACCGATCTGCGAGGATGCCTGGCACGAGGATGTCGCTGAGACGCTGGAGGAAACCGGGGCCGAGGTGCTGCTGGTGCCGAATGGCTCGCCCTACTACCGGGGAAAGCTGGAGACCCGTCAGAACATGATGGTGTCGCGCGTGATCGAGACCGGGCTGCCGCTGCTTTACCTCAACATGGTTGGGGGGCAGGACGATCAGGTGTTCGACGGGGCCTCCTTTGGGTTGAACGCAGGGGGCAAGCTGGCGTTTCAGATGGCGGCCTTTGACGAGGTGACGGTCGAGGTCGCGCTGAACCGGACCGCCGAGGGCTGGCAGATCGAACCGGGCGACTTTGTCCACCAGCCCGATCACTGGGAGCAGGATTATCGCGCCATGGTGAAATCCCTGCGCGATTACTGTGCCAAGACGGGATTCGGGCAGGTCCTGCTGGGGCTTTCCGGCGGAATAGACAGCGCGATTGTCGCCACCATCGCTGTCGACGCGTTAGGCGCAGATAACGTGCGCTGTGTCATGCTGCCGTCTGAATATACCTCCGAGCATTCGCTGGAGGACGCGCGCGCCGTCGCCGAAAACCTCGGGTGTCGCTACGATTACGTCCCGATCACCGAAGGGAGGCAGGCGATCACCAATACGCTCGCCCCGTTGTTCGAGGGCAGCGAGCCTGACCTCACCGAAGAGAACATCCAGTCCCGCCTGCGCGGGTTGCTGTTGATGGCACTGTCCAACAAGTTCGGTGAGATGTTGCTGACCACTGGCAACAAATCCGAAGTCGCGGTCGGCTACGCCACGATCTACGGCGACATGGCGGGGGGCTACAACCCGATCAAGGATCTCTACAAGACGCGCGTGTTTCAGACCTGCCATTGGCGCAATGAAAATCATCGGGACTGGATGATGGGTCCCGCTGGCCTCGTCATCCCCGAGCGGGTCATCACCAAGCCGCCCTCGGCCGAGTTGCGTGATGATCAGAAGGACAGCGATTCCCTGCCCGACTATCCAGTGCTCGACGGGATCTTGGAGATGCTGGTCGATCTCGATGCCTCTGTCACGGATTGCGTCGCGGCGGGATATGCGCGCGAGGACGTCAAGAAGATCGAGCGGTTGATCTATCTCAGTGAATACAAACGCTTCCAGTCCGCGCCGGGGACCCGTCTGACAAAACATTCCTTCTGGCTGGATCGTCGTTATCCAATCGTCAATCGGTGGCGCGATCCGGGGTGATTCAGGCTGAGCGTCGGACGGCTGGGCGCGGCCGCCTCGGGCGGCGTTGAGCCTCAGCTAAGGTGCTAGATTGACATGCGCGCCCCGACTCTGTCGTTGACGAGGCCGGTCAGACGCGCCAGCCCTGCAACCGAGACGCCGCCGCTGTCACATTCCGCCTGTACGACATCCACCGCGTCCAGCAGGACATCGTCCTTGGCCGCGCGCGCCACACCGCGCAGGAACTGGGCGACGTAGCCGACGGTCTGGTCATCCGCCGCGTGACAGAGGGTTTCGGCGATGGCGGCCATGTCGTCGCGATAGGCCACGGCATCCGGAGTCACATCGGTGGAGTCCACGAGGCGCGGACCTGCGGGTCGGCGATCCGGAGCCACATGGCGCAGCACCTCCGCCTGGAAGGTGGCGATCTTGCGCACCGGTTTCGCCAGAAAGCCATCTGCCCCGGCGCTGAGCGAGGCCTGTTCGCTCCCCTCGTCGCCGGAGGTCGCCAGCAGCACATCGACACGGGGCGTGAGGCGATTCATCTCTTCGATCAATTCCAAACCCGACCCGTCCGGCAGGCCGACATCCACGATCATGACCGTCGGGCGGTAAACCTGCAGATGTCGGCGCGCAGAGGCGAGACAATCGGCCCGCCTGATCCGCGCGCCTGATCGAACACACATCAGGCGCATGGCCTCACTGGCGTAGCGGCTGTCCTCCACCACCAGGATCGTCATGCCCAGGAGCGGGCGAGAGGGTGTCGGAACGTTGTCACGAAGGGGGGTCGGGCCTTGCATGGAAGTCTCCTTTGGGGTCGAAACTGCGGGCAGGATTGATCGGATGAGCGGGATCGGTTCGCGAGTAAGGTTAAAAAGGCGGCGTCAGGACAGCCTAGCCTCGACAGACTACAGGCCCGAATCTGAAAAGGCGGTTAACACGGCAGAGATTACCCGCGTCGCCCTGCCGCGCTTGCCCTTGGGCCGCGTCCGCCGCATAACCGCTGCAATCAATGTGCCCCGTGCCAGGTGGCCTAGCCCGGAGAGGAGACCCCCATGATCGGTCGTTTGAACCACGTTGCCATTGCCGTACCCGATTTGGAGGCCGCGGCGGATCAATACCGCACGGCCCTGGGCGCGAAGGTCGGTGCACCCCAGGACGAACCGGACCACGGGGTGACCGTTATCTTTATCGAACTGCCCAACACCAAGATCGAATTGCTTTTTCCCCTCGGCGAAGGCTCTCCGATCCAGGGATTTCTCGACAAGAACCCGGCAGGCGGCATTCACCATATCTGCTATGAGGTCGACGACATTCTCGCCGCCCGCGATCATCTGAAATCAACCGGCGCGCGTGTGCTGGGGAGCGGAGAGCCGAAAATCGGCGCGCATGGCAAACCGGTGATCTTCCTGCATCCCAAGGACTTCAACGGATGCCTCGTGGAATTGGAACAGGTCTAGGATGGGCATCACTTCGGCCATTGTCCTCTTTGCAGTGATCTGGTTCATGACACTGCTCTGCGTCGTGCCGATCCGGCTGAAGACCCAGCAGGACATGGGCAAGGTCACGCCCGGCACCCAGTCCGGAGCGCCCGAGGTACATCACCTGCGCGCAAAGCTCTGGATTACCACCGGCATCTCGGTCGTGCTCTTTGCCATCATCGCGGGCGTCATCGTGTCCGGCTGGCTGAGCGTGGCGGACATCGACCTTTACAACCGCATGGGTCCGTCGAACTGATCAGAAGCGTTTCGGGGGGCTTGCGATCAGGGAGGCGTCGGGCCCCTCAGCCCGCCTCCAGCCGATTGAAGATATGGGTGAAGGTCGCCGCCCCGAGAATCGGGATGATGAGGTTCACCAAAGGCACGGACAGGGGCATCGCCATCAGGATACCGGCGGCCCAGATCGTGACGAAATGCTTACGTCGCAAGACCTTGGCCCGGTCCCTCCCGACGCGGCGCATGGCTGCAAGGGTGAAATATTCCCGCCCCAGCAAGAATCCGTTCATCCCCCAGAAGATGAACAGCGCAAAGGGCGCTAGGAACACATAGACGATCAGCGCCAGCAAATTAGCTACGATGATCACGCCGAGAAAGGCAATCGTGTCGCGCAAGCCGTCGAGGAACGAGATGCGATTGGCGGGCGGCAGATGCGGGTAGTGGCGCGCTTCGACCGCGTCGGCCACGTCCTCCAGAAACAGCGACGTGATGGCCGAGGCAACGGGCACCATGAGGAAGACAGACAGGATCAGCATGACCCCGATGCTGGACCATGTCAGCAGATCGTTCAGCCATGTGACCTCGCCGATCAGCGGCAGGGTCGCCTCGTCCCCGACACTCCATTGCAGCAGGCCGAGGAAGGCCGCGTAGACCGCGACCAGAAGCGCCACGGTCAGCACCAGCCCCAGTATCAGAACGCGGCGGAACCGCGCGTCCCCGATCTGGCGCACCGCCGCGGGGAAGGACGACAGGATTACGCCGATTGCCACGTCGTGATCCCTTTGACATCCGGGCGCTGGCGTTCGACGGGGGCGGAGGCGTAGCTGCCGATATGCACGATGCCGGCGACCTCTTCGTCCGCGCCCAGCCCCAGCCCCTGTTCGACGAAACCGCGATCAAAGGAAACCCAGCCAGTTACCCAGCCCGCCCCCCAGCCAGAGGCCAGCGCGGCGTTAACGAGACTGAGGCAGACCGCGCCGGCGGACAGGGTCTGCTCACGCGGCGGCACCTTTTCGGACACGACGGGCGATTCCACCACGACCACGGCGAGGTTGCCGCGATCGAACTGCCCGCGCGCCTTGACGATGTCGTCGGCGTCCCTGCCCAATGCGCGCGCGCGTTCCTCAGCGAGATCGGCGAGCCGCGCCATCGCGGTTTTTTCGACCACGATGAAGCGCCAGGGCGCGAGCGCGCCGTGATCCGGCGAGCGGGCAGCGAGATCGAGGAGAGATTCGAGCTGATCGCGCGTTGGCACGGGGGCGGTCAGCACCTTGGGTGAATGGGACCGACGGGTGGCGAGGAAATCGAGGACGGCTTGGTCTGTCATAAGCGCTCCTTTGGGTTGGCGCATATGTCGGACCTGAGGCGCACGGGGTCAAGAGAGCCTGAAGCTTGGCGGTCTCATCACGGTCTAACCGAGCGATAATCACGCGCGCGAACCGTGCCCGGAAAACGGGAACCGTCACGTCGAAAGTCCAACTGAACGCACGCGAATATGGTTCTAATTGTGGATTATCGCCACATTTGCGCCTTATTCTTCGGTGGATTTCAATGGCACAAAACGCTTGACCCCGGTTATCCAACCGATGGGCAAACCTTGTAACCTATAGGTTATTTCCGGAATATCAGCTAAATCTCCGGTTGCTTTCCAACTGTGATTTCACGAGCGGCACACATTAGTGTTAATATATTTTATAAATTATATCAGTATATTAAACCATAAGTTGAACTTTCTTCTCTGGTCGCACAACTCAAAATTGTCGCCCGCCACAAGACTCTCGTCACTTCGAATCATACCGACTTAATCTGCTATTCATCACTTTTGTAACGCCGCCATTACGTAAAAGTTGATCCTTTTGCCCAGATTCCGCCGCAATCTATTTGTCTGGTTGAAGACAACCTTAAGTGGTTTTTTATTTTAAGTTTTTCTCGACAAGGGTCTCAGGATCCGACGTCGACTGTTTATGTGAGGAGGACGAGTATGTCTGTCATGTCAAAGCGACGTGAGCGTAGCAGACGGTGTGCATTGGTCGCCGCCACGTTGATGGTCCTGGCCCTGATCGGGGCGCCCAAATATGTGCTGGCGGATCTCAGAGACACAACGGGTTGTATCGTGACTGGCACCTGCATCGGGTTTGGCAAGCGAAAAGACGTCGATCCGACAGGCGTGGTTCATGAGATATACCTCGTTGGCGACACGTTTTTCCCCGATATCGTACATCTCGACTATGGCGATGAAATACTCTTCGTAAATATGCTGAACCGCCCAACCGTGATTATCGCCACGGATGCCTCATGGCGCAGCATTCTGCTCCACCGGAATGCGTCATGGGGTATGGTCGTCCAACCCCGGACCCGGTTGAGCTTTCGCGAGATCAGCATCCTGGCAATCTCGCGGGGTGAGCTGCGGATCTCACCCCCCCCACCCCCCGTAGATTACGGCAAGCTGATCGACGAGGCCGGCAATGTGATCGGCAAGGACGGCTCGTTCATTCGAGCGGCCGAAGGTCCGGACGAAAGTTATACCGGTCATTGACAGCCTTAGGTCAATGTCCGGGCCCACGTTACGGCATCAGCACATCCGTGCGTTGGACACGCGAGCTGTCCTCCGTCAGATCGTCATAGACCAGCTCGACCGAGACTGATTGCACCGAGCCCAGCGGATACGCCCGGAACGGCACGCCGTCCGCAGGTAACAGCGCATTGGGCGCGGCGGTGTCCTCGTGGCAGGGTGGCAGCGGCCATTCGGCCGGGGTCGCCCCGTTCACGCCGAGGCGCAGCGCCACCAAACCACAGCGCCAGGCGAGGATCTGCGTCACATAGACCAGGTCCTGCCCATTGTATTCCCGGACTGCGACCCAGGAGGTCTTTGTCGCGCTCAGGATCGGTTTCACCTCCGTCGCCGTGGTAAAGCGCCCGGTCACCGTCTGCGGCTCGACAGTGTAGCCCGGTGTCTCAGGGGTCGCCGGGCGCGAGGGTGAACCGGGTGTCGTGGGAGCCGCTGGTGCGGACGGCTGCGTCGTCGATGTGATGCGCGCCGGCCTTTCGGGGGCCGGTACGCCGGGGCTACCGGATCCTGAATGTGTGGCAATTGCCAATAACGTCCAAAGCCAAAAGAACATGAGAAAAATACCCTGTGATTTCTTTGATGAACTGGTCTCCCTTAGGACGGATAGCCAGCCTTAACCATGAAGGTTTAACAGGCGACAAATATAGTCAATAAGCCGGAATGGTTTAGCTCGGCGGTGAATGACTGCATTGCGCAAGCTGCCAGTTGGCGCGACCGTATTTCCACCTGCTGCGCGTTATTCGCCTTCGTGCGGCCAGCAACCGTGGCAGTCGGGCGAGGGTGTTGGCCGGGATGCTAGGCCGACCTGGGGATTTCTTCACAGGTGGTTTTGACGCCACCTTCATCACGCCGGTTTTCGTTCCGACCCTCCATCTCAAGGTGGGCAGGGTCGAACCCATCGCGGTTAATATCGCGCCTATGATTGCGCGCCCGACAGGCTCTCCGCCAACTCAAAGCCGGTCCCGACCGCCCTCGTCTACGCCAACCGGGAAACCCCAACCAAGCCCGTCTCAGATATGGATCGCGCGACCATAGGCGGCGAGAACCGATTCGTGCATCATTTCGCTCAGGGTGGGATGCGGGAAAACGGTGTTCATCAGGTCTTCCTCGGTGGTCTCCAGCGTGCGGCCTACGACGTAGCCCTGGATCAGCTCCGTCACTTCCGCGCCGACCATATGTGCGCCCAGCAGTTCTCCGGTCTTGTCGTCAAAGACGGTCTTTACCATGCCCTCGGCCTCGCCGAGCGCGACGGCCTTGCCGTTGCCGACAAAGGGAAATTTGCCGACCTTGACCTTGTAGCCCTGCTCTTTCGCCGCCGCTTCGGTCAGGCCGACGCTGGCAACCTGCGGATGACAATAGGTGCAACCGGCAATGGAGGAGGGTTTGACCGGATGCGGGTGCCCGCCCGCGACCAGTTCGGCAACCATGACGCCCTCGTGGCTGGCCTTATGCGCCAGCCAGGGCGCGCCGGCGACATCGCCAATCGCGTAGAGCCCCTCGACCCCGGTGCGGCAATATTCATCCGTTACGATATGCGTGCGATCGACCGTCACGCCAGCGGCCTCCAACCCGAGGTCCTCGACATTACCCACGATCCCGACGGCCGAGATGACCGTGTCAAAGTCCACCTTGTTGACCTGACCGTCCGCTTCGATATGCGCGGTGACCTTACCGCCACCTTTGTTCGGCGCACGGTCCAACTGCTTGACTATGGATTTTTCGAGGATCGTCATCCCCTGCTTCTCGAACTGCTTCTTGGCAAAGGCGCTGATCTCCGCATCCTCGACCGGCAGCACCCGGTCGAGCACTTCGACAACAGTGGTTTCAGCGCCCAGAGTGTTGTAAAAGCTGGCGAATTCGATGCCGATGGCGCCCGATCCGATGACCAGCAGCTTTTTCGGCATCCGGGGCGGGTTCAGCGCATCACGGTAGGTCCAGACCAGATCGCCGTCGCCCTCCAGCCCCGGCAATTGCCGCGCACGCGCGCCGGTCGCGATAACGATATTCTTCGCGGTGATCTCATCGGTGCCCTTGTCGGTCTTGACGCTGACCTTGCCTTTGCCCGCGAGGGTCGCGTCGCCCATCACGACATCGACCTTGTTCTTCTTCAGCAGGTGCTTCACCCCGCCTTCCATCTGTTTCGCGACCCCGCGGGAGCGTTTGATGACGGCAGGCAGATTATAGTCGATCTTTTCGGCGGAGAGGCCGAACTCCTTGGCGCGGTGCATCAGGTGAAAGACTTCGGAGGATCGCAACAGCGCCTTGGTCGGGATGCAGCCCCAGTTCAGACAGATGCCGCCCAGGTTCTCACGCTCGATCACGCAGACCTTCAACCCCAATTGCGCGGCGCGGATCGCGGCCACATAACCGCCGGGGCCGGAACCGATCACGAGGAAATCATAGGTTGCGGAGTTTTTGCTAGCGGCCATGGGCACCCTCTTTCGACAAGATAGTTTGACGTTAAACTGTTTTCACCGCCCCCTCAACACGGCAAGCCGACCGCCCCCTGCCTTGCCAGAAAGGGGGCCGCTGCGTGCGACGCGGGGCACGGTATCCGGGTCCTACTCGGCGGCCTGGAACACGCGCAGCGTGTGACCGTAGCCGCCTTGGTCCATATAGGCGGCTTCGTCCTTGGTGGAACGTCGCTCCAGTGCCTCGTTGCGGTAAGGAAACCGACCGAATTGGCGGATGACCTCACGATGCGCCTTGGCATGCAGCAGATTGTTCTCGCTGGTCATGCGCTCCTTGATCAGGCGCACGCAGCGGTCTTGATCAGCCAAATTTTCGCTATGCATCAGAGGCAGATAAAAGAACTGACGTTGCGGTTCATCGATCTGTTTATCCCAGCCACGATCAATCGCCATCTTGCTGGCGCATCGCGCGAGATGGTCACTGGCAAAGGCGGTGGCTTTGCCCCGGAACATATTGCGTGGAAACTGATCCGTGAGGATGAGATAGGCCAGGATCCCCGAGGCGGAGGTCTGCCAGACGCCGTAGCCACCCTCCATCGCCTCTGTCCAGGCCGCCCCAAAGCGGTCACGGATCCCGGCATCGAGGCCTTCATCCTCCAGATACCATCCGCTCGGACCAATCTCGTCGAGCCAGAACGACATGACTTCATCGGGTTCGACCATGATTGCCTCCGCAAATTGGGTATCCTGCACCGCAGTCTTGCAAATCCCTGCCAGAACGCAAACCGCAAACATCACATCGCGGCACCAATGCGCCTACTGTTGTTCGGAGTCTTCGTTTTCTGCGGCTTCGATGGCCCACTCTTGCGCCGCCTCGAACGCCACAGGACCGGCGGACATCAGGACAGGCGTGAAGGCGCCCACCTCTGTCCGGGCCGGTGCGGCACGGCGGGTCATGCGATATGCGGCGTACCCAGCCAGCGCGAACAGCAGCAGACCGATAAAGAGCCAAAACCCCGGAGGCCCGAGCACCGTCATGATCCAGCCTGTGGCCAGAGGCCCGGAAATCGCGCCCAGACCGTTGAGAAAGATCATCCCACCGGAAGCCGAGGCCATATCCTGACTATCCAGGAAATCGTTCGCGTAGGAAATAAGAAGAGAGTACAGCGGGTTGGACATCCCGCCCACCAGAAACGCCGCGACCAGCAGGCCGGTCTGCGTGTTCAATGCCATCCCGATCACTGCGCCGACACCGCCGACCAGAGCAACGATCATAATCAGCTGCCGGCGGTCCATCCGGTCCGAGAGCCAGCCAAGCGGATATTGCGCCAGCGTCGCGCCGATATAAAAGGTCGCGATAAAGATCGAGATCTCCTTGATGCTCAACCCCGCCTGGGAGCCATAGACCGCCGCCATGCCGAACTGGGCCGAAAACGCGCCGCCCAGCAGAAATACACCGACACAGGACAGGGGCGAGATGTGATAAAGCCGTCGCAGCGACATCGGCTGCGTCCGATCAAAGGCCGGCGTGGGTGAAACGGATAGCAGGATCGGCGCGAATGAGATCGAAACCAGCACCGAGGGAATGATGAACAGGATGAACCCCGAGGGATCCCCCACCAGCAGCAGACCCTGTGCCGCGATGATCCCGATCATCTGCACGATCATGTAGAGTGACAGCGCCTTGCCCCGGTTTTCGTTTGTCGCCGCGGCGTTCAGCCAACTTTCCGCCGTCACGTAAACACCGGAGAAGCAAAAGCCGATGATGATCCGCCCGATGGTCCAGCTGACCGGATGGGCAAAGGCCGGATAGAGGATCAGCACCGCTGAGATGAAGGACCCAAGCGCCGCGAAGACCCGCACATGACCGACGCGGCGGATCATCTCGGGCGCCGCGCGCGACCCGCCGAGGAAGCCGAGGAAGTAGCCCGACATCACGATCGACATCTCGAACGTCGAGAACCCCTCGATCCCGCCGCGCACACCGAGAAGCGAGCCCTGCAGGCCATTGCCCACCATCAAAAGGCACAGCCCGAGAAGGAGCGCCCACGCCGAACCAAGTACCTGAAACATAGAAGCCTTTCTTTCGATCGACCGGTGGAAGGCGGGCCGCCCTCGGGTCGTTCGGTAATTTTATCAAACCCCTGCTAACACGGGGAAGGTTACGGGATTAACAAGGAGGCATCCCCATAGGAGAAAAACCGGTATTGCGCGCTCACCGCGTGATCATAGACTGCGCGGATGCGATCATGTCCGACCAATGCCGACACAAGCATGAGCAAAGTCGACTTCGGCAGGTGAAAATTTGTCATCAGCGCATCGGTCACGTGAAAGGTGAAACCGGGATAGATGAAGATATCGGTCTCGCCGCGCCAGGGACGGATCGTGCCATCACGCGCCGCGCTTTCGATCAGCCGCAGCGCGGTGGTGCCGATCGGAATGACCCGCCCGCCGGCTGCTTTGGTGGCAGCGATCTCGGCTGCCGCTCGCGGCGTGACCTCACCCCATTCGGCGTGCATCCGGTGCGTCGTGACATCCGCGACCTTCACGGGCAGGAAGGTGCCCGCGCCGACGTGCAGGGTGACATGGGTTGTCGCGACCCCCATGTCAGCAATCCGTGCCAACAGCGCATCATCGAAGTGCAGAGATGCGGTCGGGGCGGCCACCGCGCCGGAATGCCGTGCCCAGACGGTCTGATAATCCTCGCGATCCTGCGCATCAGGTGCACGCAATGCGGCGATATAGGGCGGCAGCGGCATCGCGCCCGCCGCCGAAAGCGCGGCGTCGAAATCGTCCCCCGCTAGGTTGAATGCGAGGATGCCCTGCCCCTCGGCCTTCGCCACCAGGTGCGCGGAAAGATCGTCGGAGAAGCGGATCTCCTCGCCCTCGCGGACCTTCCTCAGCGGTTTCAGCAGCGCGGACCAGCGACCGTCGGGCTTGGGCTCCAGCAAGGTGACGTCGATCCGGGCTTCGGTCCGCCCTTCGGCCCCGTCGCGGGCGCGGATACCAGACAGTCGGGCCGGGGTGACGCGGGCGTCGGTCAGCACCAGCCGGTCCCCCGGACGCAGCCAGTCGGTCAGATCGCGCACGACTGCGTCGCTGATCCTGTCGCCCTCCGCCACCAGCAGCCGCGCGGAGGACCGCGGGCGCGCCGGGCGCGTCGCAATTAGCGCTTCGGGCAGATCGAAATCGAAATCGCTGAGTTGCATAAGAGCTCCGGCATCGGTGTTCTTGGCCTCGTGGCGCGGCGCGGCGCGGGATTCAAGGGGCTTTTGACAGCTCTCATGCGATTGCCGCGCGGTCAGTTGGTCGTCGGTGCCGGGCGTCGGAAAATTTCGCGGAACATCCCGGGCGTGAAGATCGACAGCGGGTTGACGTTGACCCTGGGGTTAGCCACCGCGCCGAAGAGGCGATAGTTGAAGCCCAACAGCCCCTCGCCCTTCCGGGTAAAGATTTGGCCGATCCCGTTCAGCATGTAGATGGGTGAAATCACGCCCTGCATGTCCATCCGCTTGGCATTCAGATCGTAGACTCCATCCATAGAGACCCCCATGGACGCCCCCGTTGCGCTGGAACTGCGCAGGATAACCTGTTGCGGGGTCAAGCGAAAGTTGGCGTCGACCTCGGTAAAAGGAATGCCGCCGCCCGACATCTGCTCCAGCAATCCAACGATTGAGATCGCGGAGAGTAGCGACGCCATCGCGGGCGCGTCCTCAAGGGTGATGTCGCGCACCTTGAGCAGGCCGTCATAGCTACCCGGCGCAGAAATCGGAGAGAGCGAGAGATCCAGCGTCCCGCCCCGACCCTTTTGCAACAGGCCCGCCGCGGACAGCACCGCCCCTGCATCATCGGCAAGGATCCGCACCGCGCTGCGCCCGCGTTGCGGCACGACTGTCCCGCTGATCGGCGCGACGCCGTTCAGGTTCGCCGCAAACTGACCGGACAGCCCCCCCGCGTTGGTAAACTCGCCCCGCATCCCGCGCAGCACGATGGTGTCCGTAACGCGAAGCTCGTCCAGTGTCACCGTCAGCGGCCCGCCCTCGCCCGATGATTTGCCCAGATCAATCCGGCGAAGATCGACGGAACCGCCGTTAACCACAACCTTGGGCGCGACGCCCTTGCCCCGACCGCTGAGCAGGACCGGCGCATCCAGCCAGTCGCGCAGACGGACGCGGTCAAACCGCGCGGCATCCAGTGCGCCGTCGGGGTGCAAACTGAGACGTCCCTTGGCCGACAAGCCCGGCGCGGAAAGCGAAATCGACTCGATCGACGGTGGCGTGCTCAACTCTCCAGCCACCTCGAAGGCGCCGACCTGCGCGCGGCTCATCGACCAATTCAGCGCATCGAGCTTGAGCGCGATACCCGCAAGATCGCTGCTGAGACGGAAGGTCGGAGCCTGCCCCTTCGCGAGGTCGAGCCGGATGTTCGCCCGGCCCGATCCCGCCAGTGCACCGGGGGGCAAGCCGAGGTTGAACTGATCCGCGATGGTTTCGGTCACCGTCAGCCAGCCATCGACCGTGCTTCGCCCACCCGCGTTCGGGCCCAGTTCGGCGCGCCATTCACCGCCCACCTCGACGTCGCCCAGCCGTGCGGTGCCGGCAACGCGCAACCCTTTGGTATCGCCCTGCAGGTCCAGCGATGTCGCGGTGAACCGTTGATTGGGGACGATCTGTGTGCTCTCCACGTTCGTAAGTCGGGCGGAATAGCTGATCGCGATCTCTTCGGGGGGAAGCGGCTTTTTGAGGTTGAAGTTCAACTGCGCCTCGATCTCGGCCTCCCCGGTGGCGAGGCCTGCGTCCCGCCCCGCCTTTGTCAGCAAGGACAGGGGTTTGAGGTCCAGCAAGGTCAAGACGTCACCGATCGCGCCATCCGCACGCACGCGCACTTCGGCGGGTCCGCGTTTCACCCGCGTGTTTTCGTAGATGAAGGTGGTGCCGGCAATGCGGATGCCCTCGCCATCAGGTGCATAGACCACGCCGTTGTCAGCCGTGACGACAAAGCGATCGTCGCGCAATTCCGCATGTCCGCTGGCGGATTCAATCGGTGGAATTGAGGGGAGGAAGGTCGTGATGACATCCTCGAAATCAAAGCCGAGCACAACATCGGGACGCGAGGTCGGCGCGGATCGAACCCCGAACTGGATATTGTGCAGCACGCCGTCCAACACATTGCGCGCGACCCATTCGCGGGTCTTCACCAGCGCGGATTGAGGCCAAAGCTCCAGCAGGTCATCCGCTGACATTTCGGCGGATCGCCCGGTCACGCTGACATCCCAGCCGTCCTCTTCGACAGCGAACCACCCCTTCAGGGCCAGGGTCGCCCCCCTGTCACGCAGATCGAACCGACCGACGTCCAGCCTGAAAGGGTCGAGCTTGACGCGCATCTCCACATCCGCGCCTTCCAGAAAGATCGGCGCCGGGTAGATCCCGCCGGGATTGGTGGTCAGTTCCGTCAGGCGCAGCTGGCCGGTCATCGCACCGGGGATCCCGTCGCTGATATCGGCGAGCACAATGCGCCCCTCGGCGGTGGCCTCCACCCAGGCGCTTTGCACGGCCAGCTCATCAAAGCGCAGGGTTGTACTGGCCGGGTCGTATTGGAAATAGGAGCGGGCCGATTTGAAAGGCACAGGATCACGGGTGTTGCCGGGGGCAAGCGCGCCCTCCCCGATCAGCAATGTCCCATCCAGGGGGCCGATGATCCCCGCCTCATCCGTCGTGACCCTCAGGGAGCCCGAAATCGGCGCATCAAGAACCCCCAGCCAGGCGAGGCCCGCGCTTTGCGTTGCGATATCGCTGGCTGGCATGTCCTCTACCCTCAGTGCGAGGCTGGCGGCGCGGCTGCCCATTTCACCATCGACACTGACGGCGGCGGTGGTCGCGTAGGAATAACCGCCCAGCAACGCGAAATCCCCCCGCAATCGCAGCGCATTGCCAAGCCTCGACAGGTGCAACCGGCCGCCATCGACCGTCCAGGCACGCCCGCTGCGCTGATCCTCGTAACGTACCGTCAAAGCCTCGCCCTCGATCCGTCTGAGGGCCGAGAACGACGGCTGGTTCAACAGCTCTGTCAGGCTGTCGAGGGATTGCGCAATGTCGCGCGCGCGCGCTTCTTCCGCCGCGGGAGTGCCGAAAGCAACTGTATAGCTGCCCGCCTGGTCCCGGCTGAACTGGATCCGCGCGCCGGTGACGGTGATCACCCTCGGGCGGATCATCCCCTGCAGCAGCGCGGCGGGGTCGAAGGAGCCCGTGACATCCGCGAGGGTCACGGGCTGGCCCGTGCCAGGCGGGACCACACGCACGCTGGTGAGATGCAGGCTGGGTTGCCATTCGTCGGACACGGTCAGCGTCAGGTCGTCAAAATTGATCGCGATATCGGGAATGAATTCGGCCAGCCTGACCTCGATACGATCCTTGATCCAGTCAGGGGCGGCGAAATCCTGACCCTTGGCGAACCACAAAACGCCGAGCACCAGCAGGATCAGCACCAAGGCAGGAACGACCAATCCCCCCACGATCCACACCAGCACGCGCCGCGCGCGGCGACGCCCCCGGGGCGGTTTCCCCTCATTCTCACCGCTGTCTGACCTGGTCTCGACAGTTTCGATCACGTTAATCCTGCCATCTGGGCTTTCCCTGCCTCTGCTCCGGTCTATTATGGAATTCTTGGTACAGGTAGAGGAAAGCCGTTCACGATGTCTCAATCCACGTCAGAAAAAACCGACACGCTGCCGAAAAAGGGCGAAATGGCCCCGGATTTCACCCTGCCGCAGGACGGCGGAGACCCCGTCACCCTGTCTGACTTGCGTCCGGCGCCTGTCGTGGTTTTCTTCTACCCTCGCGACGATACGCCGGGATGCACGATTGAAAACAAAGACTTCACTGACATGGCCAAGGATTTCAGCAAGGCCGGAGCGGTTGTTCTGGGCATCTCGAAGGACACCGTCGAAAAACATGAAAAGTTTCGCAAGAAACATGACCTCAGCTCGATCTTGCTGTCCGACGCCGATAGCGATGTCTGCGAGCGCTACGGTGTTTGGGGCGAAAAGCAGATGTATGGCAAAACCTTTGAAGGCATCACACGCGCGACGTTCCTCATCGACCGTGACGGCAAAATCGCCGAAGTGTGGCCCAAGGTGAAGGTGAAAGGCCACGTCGAGGCGGTTCTCGCGGCGGTCGAGGCTCTCTAGTCATCACATCTTGATCGGGGGAAAGCCGGCCCGCCCTTTTCCGCAAGTGCGATACCGCTATGGGCCTGCCGACCCTTTCCGTGCTAGCCACCCCGCCATGACCCAAACGCTCGCCCAAATGGCCGTCGCGGTGCTGAGCACTGCTGATGGCCGCGCTAAGACCGCACTTGCCCACGAACATGCCGCCGCATGGCGGGCATCGCGCGACGGCAGCGGCCCCGAGATCGCCATTGGCACCGCCACGCCGCCACTGCGCCCGGCGCGCCCCGAAAAACCCGATCTGGCTAATCCGCGTGACATGCCGCGTCGTCGGCCCGGATCGCCCCAGGGCCGCATCGCCCTGTTGCACGCGGTGGCGCATATCGAACTGAACGCCGTGGATCTGCATTGGGACATCATCGCGCGCTTTACCGAGATTGGATTTCCACCCGGCTTTTACGATGACTGGGTGCAGGCCGGCGACGAGGAAGCCAAGCATTTCAATCTGCTCTGCGACTGCCTGGAAAGGCTCGGCTCGCATTATGGCGCGCTGCCCGCGCATGCCGGAATGTGGCGCGCAGCAGAGGATACGGTCGAGGATATCTTTGGGCGTCTCGCGGTGGTCCCGATGGTGCTGGAGGCCCGCGGGCTGGACGTCACGCCCGGCATGATCACGGTTTTCGAAAAGGCGGGGGATGAGCAGGCGGTCGCCGCCCTGCGCACGATCTACGCCGAGGAAGTGCATCATGTCGCCTATGGGTCGAAGTGGTTTCATTGGCTCTGCGGGCGTGACGGGCTGGACCCGAAACCGCAGTTTCACAAGCTGGTCCGGCATTACTTTCACGGCGCTCTCAAGCCCCCCTTTAACGAGGAAAAGCGCGCCGAAGCCGGCATTCCGCCCGACTTCTACTGGCCCCTGACAGAGCAAATTTCACCCAAAAATTAGGTCAAAGACGTGGCCTAAGGGTCTCATAATCGGCAATATTTCGCCAATTCGGCGGAAAATATCCGGATAATGGAACCCTCTGGGCCAAAAACCTTGCCCCCCTGGGGGTAGGCAGGTAACACCTTGGCAAACGACGACGTAGGGACAACGGCGGCGTGGAACGGGAACGGGGACAAAGGACGCATCACGTGCGGACACGGCTGGCTATTCGCGCCAATGCTCTGCTGGAGCGGCATTTTCCTGAGCGTAGGCTCTTTCTCAGATCAGACAACGACACCCGGTTCATAAGGCTGAAGCCTGCAACACAGTTGATCGCCTTTTCCGGGTCTGCCGCCGTCGTCGCATGGACCATCATCGCGACCGCCGTTCTGCTGATGGATTCAATCGGGTCCGGCAACTTTCGCGAACAGGCCAAGCGTGACCAGCGCATTTATCAGAGCCGCCTGAACGGCATGGCCGACGAACGCGACATGCGCGCAGAAGAAGCCTTGGCCGCGCAGGAACGCTTCAACACTGCCCTCGCCCAGATTTCCGTCATGCAATCCCAGCTGCTGGAGGCCGAAACCCGCCTGCGCGAGGCCGAAACCGGCCTGGGCGTCGTGCAATCGACCCTGCGCCGCACGATGAAGGAACGCGACACCGCCCGCAGCGAGGCGACCGTCCTGTCTTCGCAAATCGACAGTGACGGCGCGGCCATGCCGGGCACCGTCGCCGCCGCCACGAACGAACAGGCGCTGGATTTCATGACGAATGCCCTCGCCCTCACGGCGGCAGAGCGGGATCAGGTCACGGCGGACGCCGAAGATGCGCTGTCCCACGCCGACGAATTGGCCCATCAGGTCGCCATGCTGCACGATCAGAACGACCAGATTTTCCGTCAGCTCGAAGAGGCGATGACCGTCTCGATCAAACCGCTGGACAAGATGTTCCGCAGTGCGGGCATGAACACGGACCGCATTATCGAACAGGTGCGGCGCGGCTATTCCGGGCAAGGCGGTCCGCTGTCGCCGATCTCTTTGTCGACCATGGGTGAGGAACCCTCGCTGGACGCCAGCCGGGCCAATCGTATCCTGAACCAGCTCGATCGTCTGAACCTCTACCGTATCGCCGCTGAGAAAGCCCCCTTTGCCGTACCGGTCAAGGCGTCCTATCGCTTCACCTCCAGCTTCGGCTATCGCAATGATCCCAAGAACGGCAGCCGCCGCATGCATTCCGGCGTCGATTTCGCCGGTCCGGTCGGCACACCGCTTTATTCCACCGGGGACGGCGTGGTCACCCATGCGGGCTGGCAGTCGGGGTATGGCCGTCTGGTCAAGATCGAACACCAGTTCGGCATCGAGACCCGCTACGCCCATCTGTCCAAGCTGCGGGTCAAGGTTGGACAAAGAGTCTCGCGCGGAGATCGGATAGGTGATATGGGAGCATCTGGACGGGTGACTGGCCCGCATTTGCACTATGAGGTCCGCGTCGGCGGACAAGCCGTTAACCCGATGACCTATATCAAGGCTGCTAACAATGTTTTCTAAAAGCAAAATCAACGAACCCGGCCCCAAGACGGGCGACACGCCGGCTGCACCGACGTCCAGCTCACTCGATTCCGGCATGCCGAAACCCTCTGGCACATCGGATTACAAGCCGTCGGTTCCCAAGGCCAAACCGGCCGCCTCGGTCCTGTCCGCCGATCTGCATGTCACTGGCAACCTCAAGACCACCGGCGATATCAACGTCGAAGGAACGGTGGACGGCGACATTCGCGCACATCTGCTGACCGTGGGCGAAACCGCGACCATTCGCGGTGAAGTGATCGCCGACGACGTGGTCGTCAATGGTCGGATCGTCGGTCGCGTGCGTGGCCTCAAGGTGCGCCTGACATCGACCGCGCGTGTCGAGGGCGACATCATTCACAAGACCATCGCCATAGAGAGCGGCGCGCATTTCGAAGGCTCCGTCCAGCGTCAGGACGATCCGCTGTCGGGCAGCAAGTCGAGCGCGAAGCCCGGTGCCTCCGCCTCTGCGCCCGCCCCCCAGTCCGCGCCGGCGGCGGCGCCCGCTGGTGGAAACAGCTCCAACAGCTGAACCTGTCGCTCGTCGCAGGGCGACGCGCTAGCTGTGAGACTGAGGTTTGCCCCTGACAAGATTGACCCTGGCCCTCGCGCCGGGGTTTTTCATGCGCTCTAGCCGCCGGTAACCGGGTTGAAGCAAAAGACCTGCACGGCCATCGTGCGGAACTTGGCGTGCGGACCCGTCGCCGTGCCGAGGCTGCGGAACCGCGGATAAAAGATGTTCTTGCGATGCCCCCGCCCCTTCACACCATCATCCACAATCAGTTGCACGACGACGGACCGCGCGTCCCCGACGCCGTAAGAGATATTCTCGCCGCAGTAGGCCGTGCCCCGGACCTGCTGTTCGACCCGTGCACCGGGACCAGATCCGCCCGCCCCGCTATGGCCAAATTCGCCGCGCGGTCCTTGATACGCAACGTGACCCGCCGCGGCCGCCGAGAGACAGGCCGAAAGCGGGAGCGCAGGCAGAGGCGTTTGCCGGTTGAGGGCGCGCACTGCCTCTTTCACGGCAGAGCGCCCCTCCTTCATCACCATCGTCGCACCGTTGCGCTTATAGCGTTTCCCCCGAAGGGTGGCGAACTCTGCTTCGATGACCCTTGCGTAGGCTTTCGGGTTGGTCCGGGCGAGGTTCAACTCATCCGCCACAGCACGGGCCGAGGCGGGCACCGAGCCGCCCTTGCAGACCAGGGCGGCCACCTGTGCGGAGACTGGGAATGCGTTGAAGATCAGCGCCCCGACCAATGCGGCGCGCCGAGCGATGAGGGGAAGGTCAGGCCTGCAGTTCCGCGTCCCAGTAAAGATAATCGATCCAACTTTCGTGCAGATGGTTGGGGGGAAACTTGCGTCCCATGTTGCGCAGCTCCTCCGCGCCGGGGGCGCGAGGGGGTTTGCGCAGCGACATATTGGCCCGGCGCAGGCTCTTGGAGCCCTTGCGCAGGTTGCAGGGTGAACAGGCCGCGACGACGTTCTGCCAACTGGTGATCCCACCGCTGGCGCGCGGCACGACATGGTCAAAGGTCAAATCGCCCCGCCCGCCGCAATACTGACATTGGAACTCATCTCTTAAAAAAAGATTAAAGCGCGTGAAGGCCACGCGCTTTTGAGGTTTGACATAATCTTTCAGGACGACGACCGAGGGTATTCGGATTTCCGTGCTCGGACTTCTCACCCAGACATCGTATTCAGCCACGATGTCCACCCGGTCCAGCCAAGCCGCCTTTACCGCATCTTGCCAGGGCCAAAGGCTGAGCGGATAGTAGGACAGGGGCCTGTAATCCGCATTCAGCACGAGCGCCGGATGCTGCCTGAGTGCGGCTGGTTCCCGCACGAATTCCGTTCTGAAATCACCGTCCATTCGCGACTCCGCTTGCGGCCTGACCGCCCGATCCTGGCGCAGGGCGGGGAGTCCCGCCCCTGCCGATGCACCGACTATATATCGCGGATCCCGCGTGGCAAGCCCCCGATATGCAGCCATCTTACGCCTAGGTGGATTCGATGACACTGCCATGACGATCAATCCTTCGCGACGATGTTTCAACGGACGTTTAGTCCCGCCCGGATCAAAGGGCCATCCGGAAGCGACCGCCAGAATCGCCCAACCTTTGCGCGGCGCGCAGCCGAATGGCTTGGCCTCGCTGCCAGATGCTCTATGTTTTGATCATGAGCGATCAGAATGCCCCCAACCCGACCCCGGAGTTGAGCCCTGACTCGGCCCCTGCCCTGCGCCCCGAAGGTGTGCTGGAAGCCGCATTATACGCACCGGATCTCGACGCAGCCGAAGCGTTCTACGGCGGCGTTCTGAATTTGGAGAAAATCACCAGGATCAATGATCGGCACGTGTTCTACCGCGTGAGCGACACGGTCTTGCTGATCTTTAACCCGAACAGGACGGTTGAGGGCAGTTCCAACCCCGACCTGCCGGTCCCGCCTCATGGCAGCGAAGGTCAGGGGCACGTCTGTTTTCGCGCCACCGCCGCACAATTATCCGCTTGGGTGGAGAGGTTGACGGCCGCCGGCCATCCGGTCGAGGCGGATTTCCACTGGCCAAACGGTGCCCGGTCGATCTACGTGCGCGATCCGGCGGGCAATTCCGTTGAATTCGCCGAACCACGTCTGTGGTTTCCTGACGCCTGACAAGCCGTCCCCAAAGTCATCCCGCCGTCACACCGGGCTATTCCCAGCGGTGCCACTTGCGGCGCGCTCAGTGGCTTGCACCACCTTTGGGTCACAACCGCAACTTGTCCCGCATGAAGGCGAGCGCGACCGACAGCCCGTCCGGCGCGATCCCGTGACCGGTGCCTTTCATTACGTGGGCATAAACCTCTTTCCAGCCAGCCTGCTGCAAGGCTTCTGCGGCATCCGGTAGGCTCTGCGGCGGCACGACCTCGTCCGCGTCGCCGTGGATCAACAGGACGGGGGGTCGCGTGACAACCTCGTCCTCCAGCGATTCCGGCTTTATCAACCGCCCCGAAAAGGCGACGATCCCGGCCAGTTCGTCTTCGCGACGCGGGCCGACGTGCAACGACATCATCGTGCCCTGGGAGAAGCCGAGCAGGACGATCTGCTCGCCCTCCAGGTCCTCGTCCACCATCAGCGCGTCGAGAAAGGCGTTCAGGTCATCAAAGGCCTGCTCCATGCCACGCTCGGCTTCTTCTTCGGACGAGTTATCCATCCAGGGGATCGGGAACCACTGATACCCGTTGGGTGCGCCCGGTACGGTTTCAGGCGCGTCAGGCGCAATGAACA
>PAPR01000027.1 GCA_002709085.1 Pseudooceanicola sp.
CAATATGTTGGACATGAGCAGCTCTCCCTCCCAAGATTTGCGACGTTTCCTGAATGGGGACAAGTTCGGAACGGTCATGGCCGATCCGCCCTGGCGGTTTACCAACCGCACCGGCAAGGTCGCGCCGGAGCACAAGCGCCTGTCGCGCTATCCCACCATGACGCTTGAAGATATTTGCGATCTGCCGGTGGCCGAGCATCTGGAGGATCGCGCGCATTGCTACCTCTGGGTGCCCAATGCGCTGCTGCCGGACGGACTGCGCGTGCTCAGCGCCTGGGGATTCGATTACAAGTCCAACATCATCTGGCACAAGGTCCGCAAGGACGGTGGATCGGACGGGCGGGGCGTGGGGTTCTACTTTCGCAACGTGACGGAGATCCTTCTGTTCGGCACCCGTGGCAAGAACGCCCGCACGCTGGATGCCGGGCGGCGTCAGGTCAATATGATGCAGACCCGCAAGCGCGAGCATTCGCGCAAACCGGATGAGCAGTACAAGCTGATCGAGGATTGCTCCTGGGGACCATACCTCGAGATGTTCGGCCGAGGCGTGCGCGAGGGCTGGACCGTCTGGGGCAATCAGGCGGACGCGGATTACAAGCCGGGGTGGAAGACCTACGCTTATAATTCCTCGGTCGCGGCGGAGTAGATCGCGCGAGGACGGGTTGTCTGCGGTCATCGCTGAACTGCGAGGTTGATCCGGACCTCTGAGTGCGGACGGGGCGCTGCCCCGCGGAGCCGTCTGCTGCGCAGCCCGCCCCTTCCCCGGAGTATTTTCGACGAGATGAAGCCTGCGTGACGCCAGTACGAAGCCTGTGGACTCAGGTGTCGAACAGGCTGCGCGGCGTGTCACCCTCGGGCGCGGCGTCGGTCAGGATCGACATCGGCAGACCGACGAGCAGCAGCGGGCACGGGTTGCCGACGCCGCGCCGCACGCGGTCATCAAGCTTGGCCCAATGGGTGGTAGAGGGGCCGAATTTATCCGCCGTGAAGGCATTGGCGAAGGCCTCGTGAAACGCGGTGCCGCGTGCGGTCTGTGCCGCGACTTTGGCTTTTTGGCGCGCGGTCCGGTCGCCGATGCCGAGGCGCACAAGGTCGCTTTCCGATGACAGATCGCGCGCACGCAACCAATCGGTGATCCGCCCGCGCATGCCGTCCTGCAATGAGGCGCCGCGCGTCACGATGATGCCGACCGAAATCGCGGAGAGCGCGTGCAGACGTTGGAAGTTTTCGAGGTCGCGGTCGAAGAAGGGATCCTTGTTGTTCCATTCGACCTCCAGCGCCAGCGCACCGGGACGGGCGAAGTTGACGTGATCGACCTCATGCGAAATGCCGTCGCGTTCGATCCCGTCAACGATGGTCTGCACGTGAAACCGATGCTTGCGCCACCCCGTGGCGTTGAGCGCATGACGCAGACGCTGCGTCTGACCGCTTTCGCCGCCGCCGCCGCCGATCAGGTCGGCCATGGAGATGTGAAAGCCCGACAGGATCGCGATCAATTGCGCAAGCTCGGGCGCGAACTCATGCGTCAGGATCGCGCGGGCGTGATTTGTCGCTGCGATATCAAAGCCTTTGTCAATCAGCGCATCGAACATGGGTCCATCCTCTCGGGGCGCAGATTGCCCGGCCCCTGACGGATAACAAGGGGTGAATCGGCGAAAAACTGCCTGACATTGTCAGTTAAACTTGTTTTGTGGAACCTTTTGCGCGAAACGCGAAGTGCTCACGTAAAAATGCGGAGCTGGGACATATGAGGGACCTATGAGCGTTGAACGCGCCAAACTGTCGTTTCGCAACAAGCTGATGATCGCGGCGACACTGCTACTGAGCGCGGGATGCGCCAATATCTCGCCCGAGGAAGCCGCCGAAAAGGCCAGCGTCGACATAGAGTTGCGCGCCCTGGCCATTCAGGAGGTCCGCGCCAAGCAGGCCGTCGGCACCCGCGTCTGGTGTGTCCCCTTCGCCCGCACCGCGAGCGGCGTGCAAATTCGCGGCAATGCCAACACCTGGTGGTCGCAAGCGGCGGGCCGGTTCGAGCGGACCAAGACGCCAACGGTTGGCGCGGTCATGGCCTTTTCCAAATCAAGCCGTCTTTCTATGGGCCACGTCGCCGTCGTGGCAGAGATCGTATCGTCCCGCATGGTGCGGATCGATCACGCGAACTGGCATCGTAACAAGATTTCGCTTGGCATGGGTGTGATCGACGTGTCCGAGAATAACGACTGGAGCCGGGTCAAGGTCGAGACGAACCCCGGCGCCTATGGCAGCCCCTATGCCGTCAGCGGCTTCATCTTGCCGGGGTCGACGATCTGATTAGACGTAACGCGTCACGGAATTTTGCATTGTGATAGAATGCGTTAGGGCGGGGAATTTCCCCGCCCTTTTCCTTTGCCATCCGGTGACGTCATAGCCTCGCGGCGCGATCAATCCTGCGGGATGACGCGCAGCGACAGCTCCATCAGCTGATCCGAGGTCGGCTCGGAGGGGGCGTCCATCATCAGGTCTTCGGCGCGCTGGTTCATCGGGAAGAGGATGACCTCGCGGATGTTCTGCTGATCCGCCAGCAGCATGACGATGCGGTCGATCCCGGCGGCGCAGCCACCGTGGGGCGGCGCGCCATACTGGAACGCATTGACCATTCCGCCAAAGCGCTTGCGCACCTCGTCCTCACCGTAACCGGCGAGTGCAAAGGCCTTGATCATGATGTCGAGCTTGTGGTTCCGGATCGCGCCCGAGATCAGCTCGTACCCGTTGCAGGCAAGGTCGTACTGATAGCCCAGCACCTTGAGCGGATCGCCGTTCAACGCCTCGAGTCCGCCCTGCGGCATCGAGAAGGGGTTGTGCGAAAAGTCGATCGCGCCGGTGTCCTCGTCGGCCTCGTACATCGGGAAATCGACGATCCAGGCAAAGGCGAAACGGTCCTTGTCGATCAGGTCCAGCTCTTCGCCGATGACGGTGCGGGCGCGACCCGCGACCGCCTCGAAAGCCGAGGGCTTGCCGCCGAGGAAGAAGGCCGCATCGCCCACGCCAAGGCCCAGCTGCTGGCGGATCGCCTCGGTGCGCTCGGGGCCGATGTTCTTGGCCAGGGGGCCGGCGGCTTCGATTGTGAAGGCTTGTGTCAAGAAACGGACTTGTTCGTCATCTCCAGCGTCTTTTGCCTCTCGCAGCAACCTATGCCTACGAGCAAATTCTTCCGCAGTTACATTTTGGTTGTTGTCTATTTCTTCTTCGGCTTCAAACCGCTTCAAAAACGCATCGATGTCACTGGGATCTGTAATGACCTCTGACGCATCCCACTTTGCAAGAAGTTCCGCGGCCGCTTCGCCCATCTGGTTTTTGATAGATTCACGCCAGAAGATATACCCCATCCCCGGCAGCCCCTGCTGCTGGGCAAAGCTGTTCATGCGGTCGCAGAACTTGCGCGAGCCACCGCCGGGCGCGGGAATGGCGCGGATCTCGGTGCCGTCCTGTTCCAGCAGCTTGGCAAAGATCGCAAAGCCCGAGCCGGTGAAATGTTCAGAGACAACCTGCATCTCGATCGGGTTGCGCAGGTCGGGCTTGTCGGTGCCGTATTTCAGCGCCGCGTCGGCGTAGGAGATCTGCGGCCAGACGGCGTCGACCTTGCGTCCATTGCCGAACTCCTCAAAAATGCCC
This sequence comes from Pseudooceanicola sp., assembly GCA_002709085.1. Lineage (GTDB taxonomy): Bacteria > Pseudomonadota > Alphaproteobacteria > Rhodobacterales > Rhodobacteraceae > Pseudooceanicola. The sequence goes on from PAPR01000027.1 coordinate 3,652, forward strand.
TGCATGACCGGTTGGATCGTGGCAAAGACGTCTTCTTGGGTCACAAAGCTCATCTCAAGGTCGAGCTGATAGAAATCGGTCGGCGAGCGGTCGGCGCGCGGATCCTCGTCCCGGAAACAGGGCGCGATCTGGAAATACTTGTCAAAACCCGAAACCATCAGCAATTGCTTGAACTGTTGGGGGGCCTGCGGCAGGGCGTAGAACTTGCCCGGATGCTGGCGTGAGGGCACGAGGAAATCGCGTGCGCCTTCGGGCGAGGACGCGGTGATAATCGGCGTCTGGTATTCGCGGAACTGCTGATCCCACATGCGGCGACGGATCGAGGCGACGACGTCCGACCGCAGGGTCATGTTGGCCTGCATCTGCTCGCGCCGCAGGTCGAGGTAGCGATAGCGCAGGCGCGTTTCCTCGGGGTATTCCTGATCGCCAAAGACCATCAGGGGCAGTTCCTTGGCGGCGCCGAGCACCTCCATGTCACGCACGAAAACCTCGACTTCCCCCGTGGGAATCTTGGGGTTGATCAGGTCGGCGTCGCGGGCTTTGACCTCACCGTCGATGCGGATGCACCATTCGGCGCGGACCTTTTCCACCTGTGAGAACACCGGGCTGTCGGGATCGCAGAGCACCTGCGTCATACCGTAGTGGTCGCGCAGATCAATAAAGAGGATACCCCCGTGATCGCGCACCCGATGGACCCAGCCAGAGAGGCGGACGGTCTGTCCGACGTTGGTGGCATTGAGGTCGGCGCAGGTATGGCTGCGGAAGGCATGCATGGGGTGGTTTCCTCTGGTCTGGGCCGCCACCGGGTCACGGTCGGGGCCACCTATTTTGCTGGGGTCGATACACATGTTCAGCACGCGGAAGTCAAGCGCGCGCGGTTTGGTGCCGCGTCTGCGCCCGGCGTTACCTCAAGCGGTCAGCAGCACGGCGGCGGCTTGGTGGTCGGCATAGGTGATACGCCCGCCGCTGACGGTCAGGCCGGGGCGGCGCGTCTCGGGATTGATCGCGACAAGGTCCGCACGCGCACCGCTGGCAAGGGTGCCGCGATCGCGCAGACCCAGCATCGCGGCGGGGCCGGAGGAGACCAGCGCCCAGGCCGCGCCCAGCCCCATGTCCGGGGCCAGCGCCATCGCGGCCTGGAATGGGGCGGGATAGTGGTAATCCGACGCGAGCGCGGTGCACATCCCTTCGCGCGCGATAAAGCCGGCGCTCACCTTGCCGGCGTGGGACTGACCGCGCACCACGTTCGGTGCGCCCATGACGATGGCGTCTCCGGCTTCGGTGGCTTCTGCTGCGACCTCCGCCGTTTCGGGGAATTCACTGACGCGAAGCCCCTGCCCTCGTGCGGTCTGACGGTCTGCGGTCGTGGCGTCGTCGTGGCTGCCCAGCAGTACGTTGCGGGACGATAACCGCGCCGCGAATTGGTTGAGCGCAGCGGGCACCTCCTCGCGCCTGTCGTGCAGCGATTGCAGCAGGGCCAGGTGTGCTTCGGGGTTGCGCCCGGATTTCAGCGCCTGCCCGGTGAGGCGTGGCGGGCGCTTGCCTCGGGCCAAGGCGTCGTGCGGGATATGGTCGTTGAACACCACGTAGCCGATGTCATGCGCCGCGATCAGCGCCTCGATGGCGGTGTAGTCGTCAATCAGATGGATTTCCACGCGCAGTTGCACGCGCAGGTCGGTGGCTACGCGCGGGCGCATGTCGTCCAGCGCACGGAGCATGGCGGCGGCGAACTCCGGGCCGCGCATCCCGCCCTCCCAACTGTAGAACTGCGCAAGATAGGCGGTGGTGATCCCATTCGCAGCCAGCTCTGCCTCAGCCGCCATGAGACCTGCGCCGAGGTCACGCATCGCGCCGCGCCGGGGCGCGAGGTGGCGTTCGAAGCCGTCGCCGTGCACATCGACGATTCCCGGCAGCACCTGCCAGCCGGGAAGATGCAGGGCGCGACCGCTGGCCTCGGCTGCCACCTGCCCAGCCGCGATGCCAAGCGGCGCATCGCACAGCCCCTCGGGGCGAAGGACCTGCGCGCCGGTGATATGAAGGTCAGGCATCATCATGCGCCGCTTTTGCGGGATCGCGACGAAGGGCGCAACGGCGTTGGCCCCCTTGCCACGCAGATCGGGCGCGCGAGCGGACAGCAAAAAGGGCACCCGAAGGTGCCCTTTTCATAGCGTGGATCAGATGATGCCGGGAAGCTCGCCGCGCGGTCGAAACCGCAGCCCAGTCCCCGGACCCCTTTCGCCGTAGCGAAAGCGGTCTTACATCATGCCGCCCATTCCGCCCATTCCGCCCATGTCGGGCATTCCGCCGCCACCGGCGCCTTCTTTGGCCGGCTTGTCGGCGACCATGGCTTCGGTGGTGATCAGCAGACCGGCGATCGAAGCGGCGTCCTGCAGCGCGTGACGCACCACTTTGGCCGGGTCGATGACACCGAAGGAGAACATGTCGCCATATTCTTCGGTCTGAGCGTTGAAGCCGAACTTGGCATCGTCGCTTTCGCGGATTTTGCCAGCAACGACCGAACCGTCAACGCCGGAGTTCTCGGCGATTTGACGCAGCGGTGCTTCCAGGGCCTTGCGGACGATGGAGATACCGATGGTCTGGTCGGAGTTCGCACCTTCGAGACCCTGCAGGGTCTTGCCGGCCTGAACCAGAGCGACACCGCCGCCAACGACGATACCTTCCTGAACGGCTGCGCGCGTTGCGTTCAGCGCGTCATCGACACGGTCCTTACGCTCTTTCACTTCGACTTCGGTCATGCCGCCGACGCGGATGACGGCAACACCGCCGGCCAGCTTGGCCACGCGCTCTTGCAGCTTCTCACGGTCGTAGTCGCTGGTGGTCTCTTCGATCTGGTTGCGGATCTGGGCGACGCGGGCTTCGATCTCGGCCTTGTCGCCAGCGCCGTCGACGATGGTGGTCTCGTCCTTGGTGATGGAGACTTTCTTGGCGGTGCCCAGCATGTCCATCGTGACATTCTCAAGCTTCATGCCCAGATCTTCGGAAATGACCTGACCACCGGTCAGGATCGCGATGTCCTGCAGCATGGCCTTGCGACGATCACCAAAGCCCGGTGCCTTGACGGCAGCGATCTTCAGGCCGCCACGCAGCTTGTTCACGACGAGGGTCGCCAGGGCTTCGCCCTCGACGTCTTCGGCGATGATCAGCAGCGGCTTTTGCGACTGGATGACGGACTCGAGCAGCGGAACCATCGGCTGGAGCGAAGACAGCTTCTTCTCGTGCAGCAGGATCATGCAGTCTTCGAGGTCCGCGATCATCTTGTCGGGGTTGGTCACGAAGTAAGGCGACAGGTAGCCACGATCGAACTGCATGCCTTCGACGACATCGGTTTCGGTCTCGAGACCTTTGTTTTCCTCGACGGTGATGACACCCTCGTTGCCGACCTTCTGCATCGCATCCGCGATCTGCTGGCCGATTTCACGCTCGCCATTGGCGGAAATGGTGCCGACCTGCGCGACTTCGGCGCTGTCGTTGACGGGGCGCGAGGCGGCTTTGATGGCCTCGACGACCTTGACGACGGCCAGATCGATGCCGCGCTTGAGGTCCATCGGGTTCATGCCAGCGGCAACCGACTTCATGCCTTCTTTGATGATGGCCTGAGCCAGCACGGTGGCGGTGGTGGTGCCGTCGCCGGCCTCATCGTTGGTGCGGGAAGCGACTTCCTTCACCATCTGTGCGCCCATGTTCTCGAACTTGTCTTCCAGTTCGATTTCCTTGGCGACCGAAACACCGTCCTTGGTGATGCGCGGTGCGCCAAAGGATTTGTCCAGAACCACGTTCCGGCCCTTGGGACCCAGGGTAACCTTGACCGCATCGGCAAGGATGTTCACACCCTTGAGCATCTTGTTGCGGGCATCGGTGTTAAACTTGACGTCCTTGGCAGACATATCCGTCTCTCCTGATATTCAGTTGCGTTCGAAGGGGCGTTCTCAGGCGATGATGCCGAGAATGTCGCTTTCCTTCATGATCAGCATTTCTTTGCCGTCGAGGGTGATCTCGGTTCCGGACCACTTGCCGAACAGGATCTTGTCGCCAGCCTTGACGGAGGGGGCGATCAGCTCGCCGTTGTCCTTGCGGGCGCCGTCGCCCACGGACACGATTTCGCCCTCTGCGGGCTTTTCTTTCGCGCTGTCGGGGATAATCAGCCCGCCTGCGGTTTTTTCTTCGCTTTCGAGGCGCTTGACCAGCACGCGGTCGTGTAGCGGTTTGAATGCCATCTCTGAGGCTCCTTCGCTCAAAGTTACTCCCTAAACCCCCGTCCCTGCATATCAGGCGAAGGGGGTGTTATCACTCATCCATGTCGAGTGCTAACGGCGGGTAGTTAGGCATCCGCGAAGGATGTGTCAAGCACCGTGTTGCTGGATCATGATCGCGCAACGCCGGGTCGGTCGAACATGTCTGGTGACGCTCTGCAAGGCCGCAATCATGGATCGGCGGACTCGGAGGACGCGGGCCGGAGCGAAAGGGGCGCAGGCGGCGCTGGGAAGTCGTTCAAACCCGCCTGTCCCGCCGGCGTCAGCGCGTAGACGCCGCGCGCGACCTTTTCAAACCAACCGTAATGATCGTCGCGCATGATGGATGTCGCGCGCGGCACGGCGACGGCCTTGGCGACAATTGCCCCACGGGCCGGGCCGTTGCGCAACAAAAAGGTGGCGCAGCGCAACGCGTCCTGTCGATAGGCCGTCACCAGTTTGACCCCGACCGAACCGCCGGCGTTCGGATCGCCCACCCGGCGTTGAAATTCACGCAGCAATCGACCCTGCCGCACCCGCGAAGCACGCGGCGCATAGGGCCCCGGATCGCAGTGCACATCCACATGCCCGTCACGCGCCCGCACGGTCATCAGCCCCAGACCCAGACGGCGACACAGGGCGATATGCCCACTCAGCGCTTTTCGCCCGCGAAAGCTCGGCACGGCGAGGTAGACCCAATCGGTCACGGCTTGCCGCGCGACCCCTTGCTGAACGAGCGTGAGGTTCATGCCCGTCTTCATCTCGACGATCACCGGCGCCGGATCATCCGCGCGCATCGCCATCACGTCCGCGCCCGCAACCTCGGATTTGACCTCGTAGCCCTGCGCTTCGAGGAACGCCTTGATCGGCGGGTAGAGGTCGGTCTCGCGCAGCTTTGCCATCTGGCGAGTCTGATCCATTAACTCAGGCGGAACAAGTGGCCGGGAGGAAGGCCCGCATTGCGACCATTCGCCCCTCGGGTCGGGCGAAGCCAAAGCAGGCGGGTGACAATGCCGAACTCCCTGCTATAAGGGCGCCCAATTCAGACCTGACAGGACGCCCCCATTATGACGATCAAGGTATTTGGCCATACTTCTCCCGACACGGATTCCACCGGGTCCCCCATCATCTGGGCCTGGTACCTGAGCGAAGTGCGCGGGACCCCCGCCGTGCCCGTCCTGCTCGGAGAGCCGAACACCGAGGCTGCCTTTGTCATCGAGAAATGGGGCTTCGACAAGCCCGAGATTATTTCCAAGCTCGCCGCCGGCGACAAGGTTGTGATCGTGGACACCAACAACCCGTCCGAGTTGCCCGACTCGATCCATGACGCCGACATCATCCAGATCATTGATCATCACAAGCTCTCCGGCGGGCTGGAAACCAAGGCACCGATCGACATCACGATCAAACCGCTCGCCTGTACCGCGACGATCATGCACAACCTGATGGGCGACAACGCGTCCAAGATGCCCGACAACATCAAGGGGGCGATGCTATCCTGCATCCTGTCGGACACGCTGGAATTTCGCTCACCCACCACCACCGATCAGGATCGCGACCTGGCCGTCTCTCTAGCCGCCGAGCTGAATATCGACCTTTCGACATACGCGGCGGAGATGTTCGAGGCGAAATCGGATATCTCGGCCTTTTCCGATGCAGAATTGATCCGCATGGACAGCAAGGAATACGAAACCGGTGGCACCAAGTTCCGCGTTTCGGTTCTGGAAACCACCGCGCCCAAGATCGTTCTCGACCGCAAGTCGAGCCTGATGGAGAGCTTTCAACTGGTGGCGACAGAGGACGGCGTCGACGAGGTCCTTCTGTTCGTGGTCGATATCCTGAACGAAGAGGCCACGCTGTTTGTGCCGAACGGACGCGTCAAGGGCGTCGCGGAAAAGAGCTTTGGCGTCACCGTCGAGGGCGATACTGTCGTCCTGCCGGGCGTGATGTCGCGCAAGAAGCAGATCATCCCAAACCTGAAAGTCTAAGGGCCAGAGGGCGCACGCCGGCGCGTGCCGCCCACCCGTACGATCGAATCTGCCGCACGCCATCGTGCGGCATTTTTTTCGCCGCCCGCCACTCTTCGGGGTCTGGCCATTCGCCCTGCCCTTGCCTAGCCTGCTCATTCACGCCGTCATCAGGAAATTATATGACCCAGATCGTTTCTGCACTGGCCGAAGTTTCGGATCGCTACGACGCCTTGTTCGTCGACCTTTGGGGCTGCGTGCACAACGGGATCACCGCCTTTCCCGCGGCCTGTGATGCCTTGATCCGCTACCGCGAGCGGGGCGGAACGGTGGTGCTGGTGACGAACTCCCCCCGGACCCGATCCGCGGTCGAGGTCCAGTTGCAGGGGTTCGGCGTTCCCCCCGAGGTCTGGGATACCATCGCGACGTCTGGCGACAGCGCGCGCGCGGCCGCATTCGACGGGGCGGTCGGTCAAAAAGTCTACTTCATCGGCGGCCCGGATGAGGAAGACGCGTTTCTTCATCCGCTCAAGATCCAGAACGACCCGATCAAGATCACCACGACCGAAGTGGATCGCGCCGAGGGCATCATCTGCACCGGTCCCTTCGATCCAAGCGCCGACCCCGCCATCCTGCGCCCGCAATTGCTGGTGGCCAAGGCGCGCGGCCTGAAACTGCTGTGCGCCAACCCCGATATCGTCGTGGATCGCGGTGAACGCCGCGAGTGGTGTGCCGGCGCTGTCGCGCGGTTATACACCGAAATGGGCGGAGAGAGCCTCTACTTCGGCAAGCCGCATCCGCCGATCTACGATCTCGCGCGGCGCCGTCTGTCAGCCCTGGACAAATCCGTCGGGAATGACGGGATCCTCGCCATCGGCGATGGAATCGCCACCGACATCATGGGCGCGATGGGCGAGGATATAGATTCGCTCTTTATCACCGGCGGGCTGGCAGCAGTTGAAACAAAAACCCGCGAACAGCCTGACGCGGCTGCGCTAACCGATTACCTCGAAAGGGAAAAGAACGCCCCGACCTATGCAATCGGTTTCCTGCGCTAACCGCAATCAGGACTTGATTTTCTGCACCAGCAAAGTAATAAAGTTACCCTAACCACAGATATCACTATCTGAATATTGCTTTGCGTTAATAAGGGAGGGAGACGATGTTGGACAATTTCCCGCGCGGAACGATCTGTATCGAAGACATCGAGATGGGCATGACGCGCCACCTGCGCAAAGTCATCACCGACGAAGATATCGAGATGTTCGCCCAGGTCTCCACCGACCGCAATCCCGTGCACCTCGACGAGTCCTACGCGCAGGACACGATCTTTGAAGGGCGTATCGCGCATGGCATGCTGACCGCCGGTCTGATCTCGGCCGTGATCGGAGAGCAACTGCCGGGCCACGGCACGGTCTACATGGGTCAGACGCTGAAATTCCTCGCCCCCGTCCGCCCCGGCGATACAGTCGTTGCCGAGGTCGAGGTGATCGGTATCGATCACGCCAAGCGCCGCGTGAAGCTTGACTGTCGCTGCAAGGTCGATGGCAAGAAGGTCCTCATCGGCGAGGCCAACGTGCTGGCCCCCTCTCGCAAGTTCGACTGAAAAGGCCGCCTCGGGAGGGTTTGCAGGCCAAGCGAGGGCCAAGTCCGTGCCCCCGCCCATCCACGGACCGTTCCGCGCCCTCTTGCGCCTGCCCCCGCCCGGCGATACCCCTCTGACATGAGGATCGTACGCGACTACCAATTTATCACCGAGGCCGACCAGGGGGCCGCCATCGCCATCGGAAATTTCGACGGCGTTCACATAGGCCATCGCGCTGTAATCGACCTGGCGCGCGAACAGGCCGACCGCCTGGAGGCCCCGCTCGGCGTGATGACCTTTGAGCCGCATCCGCGCCAGTTGTTCGCCCCCGATGCACCGCCGTTTCGCCTGACAGGCCCTGCCGCGCGCGCGCATCGTCTGGAAAAATACGGCGTCGATATCCTATATGAGCTGACCTTCAACGCCGCCCTCGCGGCCCTGCCCCCGGACAAGTTCGTCCAGCGCGTGCTGGTTGACGGCCTTGGGGTCCGGCATGTGGTGGTCGGGGCGGATTTCCACTTTGGCGCAAAACGGGCCGGCACCACAGAGATGCTCACCGATTTCGGAGACAGGCTGGGCTTTGGTGTCACCGTGGCGAAGCTGGTCGCCGAGGGCGATGCGGAGGTCTCTTCCACCGCGATCCGCGAAGCTCTGGCCGAGGGCGCGCCGCGCGATGCCGCCGCCATGCTGGGCCATAGGCACCGGATCGAGGGCCCGGTGATCCGCGGTGACCAACGTGGGCGCGATCTGGGCTTTCCAACGGCGAACATGTCCCTGACCGGCCTGCACCAGCCCAAATACGGCGTCTACGCCGTTCTCGCCGATGTGTTGAGCGGCCCGCACAAGGGCAGATATCAAGGCGCTGCCTCTATCGGTATCCGGCCCCAGTTTGACGGTGAGACGCCGAACCTGGAGACCTATCTCTTTGACTTCAAAGGCGATATATACGACGAAACCATATCAATCGCACTCGTCGAATACCTTCGGCCGGAAACCAAGTTTGACTCCATTGACGCGCTGATTGCGCAGATGGAGGCCGACTGCACCGCTGCGCGACGTATCCTGGACGCGATATGAGCGATGATCCCATCAAGCGGGACGGCCTGAAGCCGCGCTATTGGGAAACCACGCCGCTGACCAAGATGTCGTCGGCGGAATGGGAGGCCCTGTGCGACGGCTGCGGCAAGTGCTGCCTCAACAAGCTGGAGGATGAGGACACCGGAGAGGTCGCCCTCACCCGCGTGGCCTGTCGCCTGCTGGATGATGCCACCTGCCGCTGCGCGCAATATCCGATCCGCCACCAGTTCGTGCCCGACTGCATCACCCTAGACCCCGGCACCATCCACAAACACATGTACTGGCTGCCCCAGACCTGCGCCTATCGCCTGCTGCACGAGGGGCGACCGCTATATGATTGGCACCCGCTGATCTCGGGCACCGCCGAAAGCGTGCACCGCGCCGGTGTGTCGATGCAAGGCCGCACCTATTCCGAATACGAGATCGCGGACGAAGATTGGGAAGAGCACATCATCGAGGAGCCCACCTGATGCATTTCGCTTCGGACAACACCGGCCCGGTGCATCCGACCATCATGCAGGCGCTGAGCGAAGCGAATGCCGGCTACGCGCCCTCATATGGCACCGATCCGCTGATGAGCGAGGTCGAGACGCGGATCCGCGAGATCTTTGAAGCCCCCGAAGCCGCCGTCTATCTGGTTGCGACGGGAACGGCGGCGAACTGTCTCGGGCTCGCCTGCCTCGCGCCGCCGACGCATACCGTCTTTTGCACGCCGAACGCCCATATCCACGAAGATGAATGCAACGCGCCGGAATTCTACACCGGCGGCGCAAAGCTGACGCTGGTCGGCGAAACGGACAAGATGACGTCCCATACTCTGCGCGCCGCGATCGACGCCGAGGAGATACGCGGCGTGCATGGGCCGCAACGTGGCCCCGTTTCCCTGACGCAGGCCACCGAGAAGGGCCAGATCTACAGCCTGGCGGAGTTGTGCGCCCTGACGGAGGTGGCTCGGGACTACGCCCTGCCCGTCCAGATGGACGGCGCGCGTTTTGCCAATGCGCTTGTCACGCTCAACTGTTCCGCCGCCGACATGACCTGGCGTGCCGGCGTCGATGTGCTGTCATTCGGCGGTACGAAGAACGGCTGCATGGGGGTCGAGGCTGTCGTGCTGTTCGACCCCGCGCGCGCCTGGGAATTCGAGCTGCGGCGCAAGCGCGGTGCGCATCTGTTTTCCAAACATCGTTATCTCTCGGCCCAGATGGCCAGCTATCTGCGCGACGACCTCTGGTTGCAAACCGCGCGTCGGGCCAATGACAATATGGCGCGGTTGACCGAGGGTTTGCTGACGCGGGAGGGGGTGGCACTGCGCTACCCTGTAGAGGCGAACCTCAGCTTTATCGAGATGCCGCGCGCCGCCCTACAACGCCTTCAGGCGGCCGGGGCAGCCTTTTCGGTATACGAAGGGGTATTGGATGGCCCCGATCCGGATGAGAGATTGCTGATCCGCCTCGTCGCCGATTGGGCGGTTCAATCCGAGGATATCGCCCGGTTTGTCGAGATCGCCGGAGGTTGATGCATCGCCTCGCCGTGCCGTCGGAAACAGCGCGCGCACGACGGTTCGGAGTTGGGCCATCACTCAATAACGTGAACGCCCCGCCGCCCTGCGTTTAAGTTGAGGGATACGCGGCGCCCATACGCCGCGCATGGACCACGGGCGTCCCACACCCGCAGTACCGTCCATTCGACCGATCAGCCCAGGAACGACTTGATCAAAGTCCCCGTCTCACCTGCATGCGAGACCGGCACCATATGACCGGCACCCTGCACGGTCTCGATCTTCGCATTCGCGATAAGATCGCGGAGCGCGGTGACCACCTCGTGACTGCCCTCGGGACTTTCGGAACCATCTATCAGCAATGTCGGCATAGCCATGCGCGCGATATGGCCGTCCGCCAGGATCCGATCAGGGTCGCCGTTGTTGGTCACATAGGCGGCCTTGATGAGAGGCATCTGGGCGGAAAATTGCGTCTGCTGCGCCTCGCTCATCGCCTCCCAGGGTTCGCCGCCGCCCCAATCCTTGAGGAAGGCTTGCGCGGCGGTCCGGAAATCGTTCCTCTCCAGAGCCGTATCAATCGGCGCGCTCTCGACCATCTGCCGGTCGCGATACGCGGGATTGGCGATATAGGCCGGGGTGAAGAATACTGGTTCGATCAGGACGAGACGGCGGACGAGCTTGGGCGCGGTCGCGGCAATCCGCAGCGCTGCGGTCGCGCCAAAGGAATGCCCGATCAGATCGACCGGCGCGGTCCAATCCGCAATCATGCCACGAATTTGAGCACAGACCGCATCCTGCAGGACCCCGGCCCCGTCCCAAGGGTCGCTGCGCCCATGTCCCGGCAGATCAAAGGCGCGGCACTCATGGGTTTCGGCGAGTTGACCCGCAACACCTCTCCACGCGCCGGAATGTCCCAGTGAGCAATGCACCAGCAGGGCGCGCCCCGGCCCGCCGGGCCATGCGCGCCACGCGGTAAGGTGACCGCCGTAAACTTCTGTTTTCATCCAAGCCGCCCCGCGAGAAACAACTCGAGCATATCAAGCCGGTCCTGGCCCCAGAACTTTTCGACGCCGTCGACGAGATAGAAGGGTGCGCCGAAGACGCCGGCCTTGATCGCCTCGTCCGCATTCGCCTCGTAGGTGGTCGCGCCCTGCAACAAGCCACTGTCGGCGAGTTCGGGATCAAAGCCCGCACGCGTCAGGCAATCACGGATCACACCGTTGTCGGCAATGTCCTTTTCTTCGGCCCAGCATGCGCGAAGCAGATTTTGCGTCAACTTGCCAACATCGCCGCCACCCGCCGCCTGCGCTGCGATGATCGCATAGCTTGAGGGCGCCGGGTTGGTCGGAAAATGCGCCGGTTCCAGCGTCAAATCCATGCCCAAAGCGGCCCTCCAGTGACGCAGCTCCTGCATGCGATAATCCCGACGCGCCTGCGCGCGCTCTCCCAGGGGGAGCCCGCCGGTCGCCTTGAACACTCGACCCAGGTCACAGGGCTTGTAAGTGACGCTTGCGCCATGCTTTTCGGCGATCTCTTCCAGCCGTGAGCCCGCCAGATATGTCCAAGGAGAAAGGGTGACGAAGTAATAGTCGATATGCGGCATGATATCCTCCTGCCCGGTTTGGCAAGACCCTACCGGGGTGGTAAGCGGGGTTCAACGTCCCGAATCTTTGAAACTGCCCCACCTGCCCCCTATCAAATCGCCCTCCCGGAGCTGCCATGCCAAATGTTGTCGAACCCAAGCTCATCGCCGGTAATTCCAACCGGCCGCTTGCGAAATCCATTGCCCGGCGTATGTCGACCCACCGCGGCGTCCACATTGATCCGGTCGATGCGCGCGTCGAGCGGTTCAATGACGGCGAGATCTTTGTCGAAGTGTTCGAGAACGTGCGCGGCGAGGACATGTTCATCATTCAGTCGACCTCCAATCCGGCGAATGACAACCTGATGGAACTGCTGATCATGGCCGATGCGCTGCGCCGCTCCTCTGCCCAGCGCGTGACCGCCGTGATCCCCTATTTCGGCTATGCCCGCCAGGATCGCCGCACCAAGGCCCGGACCCCGATCACCGCCAAACTGGTGGCGAACATGCTGGTCGAGGCGGGAATCGAACGGGTTCTGACGATGGATTTGCACGCCGCGCAAATTCAGGGGTTCTTCGACATTCCGGTCGACAACCTCTACGCCAGCCCGATCTTCGCGCTGGATATCCGCGAGAAGTTCAAGGACCGCATGGACGAGATCATGGTCGTCTCTCCGGACGTCGGCGGCGTGGCCCGCGCCCGCGAGCTGGCCAAGCGGATCAACGCCCCCCTCTCCATCGTCGACAAACGCCGTGAAAAACCCGGCGAAGTCGCCGAGATGACCGTCATCGGTGAGGTAAAGGACAAGATCTGCGTGATGATCGACGACATGTGCGACACCGCCGGCACCCTGTGCAAGGCGGCGGAACTGCTGCTGGAGTACGGCGCCAAGGAAGTGCACGCCTATGTCACCCACGGTGTCCTCTCCGGCCCGGCGGTTGAGCGGATCGGCAATTCGGTGCTGAAGAACCTCGTCATCACGGACACCATCGCGGCCCCTGCCCCGGTCAAGGACTGCCCGCAGATCCGCGTTCTCCCGACAGCGCCGCTGTTCGCGCAGGCCATTTTGAACATCTGGAACGGCACTTCGGTCTCTTCGTTGTTCGAAACGGAAACGATGGAGCCGATCTACGAAGGCGTCTTTCGAAGCTGATCCGGGAGAGCGGGTGAAGGCGCGCTGGTCAGGGCTCACGCTCGACGGCGCGGGATCGGGGGCTGTCTGCCCCCGCCGGGCCACGCCTGCGGCTTTGCCCCGTCCCCCCGAGGATATTTGCGAAACCAAAGTGAGTGCTTGCGGCGGCAAAAGCCGGCTGACAGACCTTGTGACGCGGGCGCGGGATTTCTATAAGCGAGGCAATCGGATGGGGGACCGCCATGGGCTTTAGACAGGATCACCTGCTGGGCATTGAGCCGCTGGCCCCCGACGAGATCCAGGAAATACTGGATTTGGCGGATGACTACGTCGCGCTGTCGCGCAGCGATGACAAGCATTCGGACGCGCTGGCCGGTCTGACCCAGATCAACATGTTCTTTGAGAATTCCACCCGTACGCAGGCGAGTTTCGAGCTGGCCGGGAAACGGCTGGGCGCGGATGTGATGAACATGTCGCTGGCGGCCTCGTCGATCAAGAAGGGCGAAACCCTGATCGATACGGCGATGACCCTGAACGCGATGCGCCCGGACCTTCTGGTCGTGCGTCATCCGCACTCCGGCGCGGTCGACCTGCTGGCGCAAAAGGTCAACTGTGCGGTGCTGAACGCCGGCGATGGCCAGCATGAGCATCCGACGCAAGCTCTGCTCGACGCGCTGACCATCCGGCGCAAGAAGGGTCGTCTGCATCGTCTGTCGATCGCCATCTGCGGCGACATTGCCCATTCACGCGTGGCGAGGTCGAACCTGATCCTTCTCGGCAAGATGGAGAACCGAATCCGGCTGGTCGGCCCGCCGACCCTTATACCTGCCGGTATGGCGGACCTTGGTTGCGAGGTCTACGAGGACATGGCCGAAGGTCTGCGCGATGTCGACGTGGTGATGATGCTGCGCCTCCAGAAGGAACGGATGGACGGCGGGTTCATTCCTTCGGAGCGGGAGTATTATCACCTTTACGGTCTGGACGCGGAAAAGCTCGCCCATGCCAAGGAAGACGCCATCGTCATGCATCCGGGACCCATGAACCGCGGCGTCGAGATCGACGGCGCGCTGGCCGACGACATCAACAGGTCGGTCATTCAGGAACAGGTGGAAATGGGCGTTTCCGTCCGCATGGCGGCGATGGATTTGTTGGCACGCAATCTCAAGCGCCGCAGGCAGGCCGCGTGATGCAGCGCAGGTCGGATCTTGTCGCGGGCGCGGCGGTCTCAGCTGCATGCGTGCCGGCGCGGCATTGTGCGCCCCGTCGCGCATCGAACACGTCTTATCTAATGGAGGCATCATGACCCCGCTACTGTCCGGCGATCACGACACGATCCATCTGTTTGCGCTGGAGCTGCCCGAGGATGAGCTCTGGTCCTTTGTGACCGAAGACCCGGAGACCGGCGAATTCGCGCTGCGCGATGCCCTGGGGGTCGAGAGCCTCGATGAATCGCAAGTCGAAGGGGCTGTCACCGAGGATTTGCACGGCATCGGGCTGAGCGGCTTTCTGACCGAAGGGATCGGCGTCGACGAGGCTCTGATCAGCGACGACCGCGCGCGGATCGACGCGCTGAGCGGCGGCGTGGTGATCGTCAAAGGCGGGGCCTTTGCCAGCAGCGACATCGCGCTGCACTCTCGCCCGCCCCTGCGGCATGTGGGAACCTATCGCCTGCCGGACGCCCCTTCGACGCTGGAACAACTGACGAGCGAGTCGGCCAGAAGGACGGGCGGCGAAACCGCGGAACCCGTAGCGGCGAGCCCGCAAAGCAACCGGCTGACCCGCCGTTTGATTGTCGCGATAGTGGTGCTGATCGTTCTCGGCCTCTTGGTCGGGGTCCTCGCATGAGCGCCTTTACCCTCACCAATGCGCGCCTGATCGACCCGGAGACGGGGGAGGAAAGCCTGGGCGGCATTACGGTCGAGGATGGGGTCATCACCGCGCGTCATGAGGGGGCACCGCCCGCCGATGCTGGCACGGTGACGGAGTGCAACGGCTTATGCCTCGCCCCCGGTATTGTCGACATCGGCGTCAAGGTCTGCGAACCCGGTGAGCGGCACAAGGAAAGCTTTGGCTCCGCTGGGCAGGCCGCCGCCGCCGGCGGGGTCACGACCATCGTCACCCGCCCCGACACCACGCCGGTGATCGACACGCCGGAAACGCTGGAATTCGTCATCCGCCGCGCCCGCGAGGCCGCGCCGGTGCGGGTCCTGCCGATGGCCACCTTGACCAAGAACCGCGAAGGTCGCGAGATGACCGAGATCGGTTTCTTGATGGATACCGGCGCCGTCGCCTTTAGCGATGGGGATCATGTGGTGACGAACACCAAGGTGCTGGTCCGTGCCCTGACCTATGCCCGCGCACGCGGCGCGCTGGTGATCGGCCATATTCAGGAGCCGGTGCTATCCGCAGGCGCCGCTGTCACGTCGGGAAAGTTCGCCTCCCTGCGCGGGCTGCCCGGCGTCAGTCCGATGGCCGAACGCATGGGGCTAGATCGCGATGTTGCACTGCTGGAGATGACCGGCGCGGCCTACCATATCGACCAGATCACCACGGCCCGCGCCCTGCCCGCGCTGGAACGTGCCAAGGCCAACGGGCTGGACATCACCGCCGGAGTCTCGATCCATCACCTGACGCTGAACGAATTCGACGTCGCCGATTACCGCACCTTCTTCAAGGTCAAGCCGCCCCTGCGTAGCGAGGATGATCGCGTGGCCGTGGTCGGGGCCGTCGCCTCGGGTCTGATCGACGTCATATGCTCCATGCACACGCCGCAGGACGAGGAAAGCAAACGCCTGCCTTACGAGGCTGCGGCCAGTGGTGCTGTCGGGTTGCAGACACTGCTGCCGGCGGCGATGCGGTTGGTCCATTCCGGCGACATGACCCTGGCGCAGCTCTGGCGCGCGCTCTCTCTGAATCCGGCGCGCCGGTTGGGCCTCGCCTGTGGCCGGCTGAGCGAGGGGGCACCTGCCGACCTCGTGCTGTTCGACCCCGATGCGCCCTTTGTGCTGGATCGGGCTAACCTTTTGTCAAAGTCCAAGAACACCCCTTTTGACGAAGCCCGGATGCAGGGGCGCGTGCGCGCCACCTGGGTCGCCGGTCGTCAGGTTCACGGAGACGCGTTATGATCCCCGACCTCGTCACGCCGCCGGTGGCCCTGATGCTTTGGGCGCTTGCGGGCTATCTGCTCGGCTCTGTTCCCTTCGGGATTGTCGTGTCGCGCCTGTTCGGTCTGGGCGATCTTCGCCAGATCGGGTCGGGCAACATCGGTGCGACGAACGTTCTGCGCACCGGCAACAAGACCGCCGCCGCGCTGACCCTGATCCTCGACAGTGGCAAGGGGGCGGCGACCGTGCTGATCGTGCGCGCGCTGGCGGCCGAGGACGCGGTGCAACTAGCCGCCGTGGCGGCCTTTCTCGGACATTGCTTCCCGATTTGGCTGCGGTTCAAGGGCGGCAAGGGAGTGGCTACCTTTCTCGGGATCCTGCTGGCCTACGCGCTGCCCCTCGGGGCGGCGGCCTGTGCGACCTGGCTGGTCATGGCGGTGGTCCTGCGCATCTCGTCGCTGTCGGCCCTGACGGCGGCCCTGCTGTCGCCGGTCTGGGCCGCGCTTCTGGGATTGCCCGAGGCGGTGGCGATGACACTGGCGCTGGCCACGCTGATTTTTGCGCGCCATCGCGCCAATATCGAACGGATCGTTGCCGGAACGGAACCCCGCATCGGCAAGAAGTAGCGCGCCCTCACGTGTCGTAAAAAGTTGTAAAAACGGGTAAAATCTGATAATTCTGTCAGATCAGCGCGGAGGAGGACATGCATCTTACGCCTTCCATGCAAGCGTTCATCCGTCATTGGGGGGACATGGGCTCCAAATGGGGTCTCAACCGGTCGGTCGCGCAGATCCACGCCCTGCTGCACCTGTCGCCCGAACCGCTGACGGCAGAAGACCTCGTCAAGGAGCTGAACCTCGCGCGGTCCAACGTCTCCACCGGTCTCAAGGAGCTTCAGTCCTGGCGATTGATCGAGCCTTCGCGACGGGAAGGCGATCGGCGCGAATACTTCACGGCCCTGGGTGACATCCACGATGCTGCCGCCGCGGTGATCGCCGCGCGTCGGGAGCGGGAGTTCGTGCCGACCCTCACCGCGCTTCGCGAGATTGAGGAGAGCGCAGAGCAGGACGACACGCCCGCCGACGTCCGCGCCCGGATCAGCGAAACGCTCAATTCACTGCAAAACCTTGATAGGTGGTATGCGGACCTGAACGCCCTGCCCCGGATCAAGCAGCTCTCCGTGCTGAAAATCGGTGCACGGATCGGGTCGCTGATTTCCGACAGGTCCGCCTCTTCGGGGAGTCATTATGACAAGGGATCAAAGCGTCGGAGACCGCGTAACCGGTGAAACCGCAACTATTCTCCACGCCATTCCGGACGTCAACCGGTTGTCATCAATAGGAATATTCCGGATAGATGCGGTTGAGATCGCCGTCCCATTCACCTTGGTATTTCGCCAGCAATTCGTCCGCCGGGACCTGCCCCGTCTCGACGCTTTCCTTGAGGGCGTTCAGGAAATGGGTCTCGTCCGGGACCAGCCCCCCGGCGCCCGGACAAGCACGCGCCTTTAGTCCGGCATCGGCAATCGCCACGACCTCGCGCGCGAGATCATGCATGTCGATCCCCTCGACCTTTGCTTGCAGACCATCGGTTCCGGCGGCGACGTGCAGTGCGTGGCGTTGCTCCGCGCTCCAGCCCTTGATCAGATCCCAGGCGGCGTCGAGCGCCGTCTGATCATACATCAATCCGACCCAGAAGGCAGGCAGCGCACAGAGCCGACGCCATGGGCCGCCATCCGCGCCGCGCATCTCGATAAAGGTCTTGAGGCGCGCCTCGGGGAACAGCGTCGTCAGATGATCGGCCCAGTCCGACAGGGTTGGCACCTCACCCGGCAACGCGGGCAATTCACCCTTGAGGAAATCGCGGAAGGATTGGCCGAGCGCGTCAATATACTTGCCGTCGCGATAGACAAAGTACATCGGCACATCGAGCGCGTATTGCACCCAGGATTCGAACCCGAAGCCTTCATCGAAGACGAAAGGCACCATGCCGGTGCGGGCGTCATCCAGATTGCGCCAGACGTAGTTGCGATAGCTTTTAACGCCGTTCGGCTTGCCCTCGAAAAACGGCGAATTTCCGAACAGGGCGTTGGCCACGGGTTGCAGCGCCACGGCGACGCGCATCTTTTGCACCATGTCCGCCTCTGACGCGAAATCGAGATTGACCTGCACAGTGCAGGTGCGCCGCATCATGATCTGGCCGGTGGTGCCCACCTCGCCCATGTAGGCATCCATCAGCTTGTAACGCCCCTTGGGCATCAGGGGCATATCGTCGTGCGACCAGACCGGCGCGGCCCCCAGACCGATAAAGCCGACGCCGACCTTGTCCGCGATGTCCTTTACGTCGGCAAGGTGTTCGTTCACCTCGTCGCAGGTCTGATGAATGGTCTCCAGCGGCGCGCCCGACAGCTCCAACTGGCCACCCGGTTCGAGCGAGACATTTGCCCCCTCCTTGGTCAGCCCGATCAGCTTGCCGCCCTCTTCCAAAGGGGCCCAGCCGTGGCCATCGCGCAGGCCCTCCAGCACGGCCAGTACCGACCGCTCCCCCTCGTAGGGGATCGGTTTGAGCGTGTCCTTGCAATAGCCGAACTTCTCATGCTCGGTCCCGATGCGCCAATTTTCCTTGGGTTTACAGCCTTTTTCGAGTGACTCGGCCAATTGCTCGGGCCGCTCGATCGGACCGCCTCCGGACTGGGGAATGGACATATGCGCGGCCTCCGGCATTAAAAGGTCCGACAGGGATGGTCGGAAAATCGGGGGGTGTCAATGCAAGCGCGGCATTGCCCGTGGCCGATCCCAGATCACCACGCGATGCGGCGGACGCAGGCGCCGCATCTCTTCCAGCATCCGTTCCGTGCGGATCCCCGGCAGGGCGGCAAAGACGTCAAAGAGCGCATCCGCGCCCTCGGCCGTCAGCGGCACCAGCAAATCAGGTTGGCCATGTTGCGCCAGCACCCATGTCGGCGGGTCGTTCCCTGCGTCCAGCGACAGCCGGTGCACCTCGCTGAGCGCGACAATACCGCCCGAAAGCGGACCGAAATATGCGATCTGTCCCTCGTCCACGCTGACCACTCCCGGCCCGCCGGAGCCGTGACGGAACCGCCCGCGCTGCACCCCCGCTACGATCAGGACCGGCGCCAGCAGCACCAGCGCCCAGCCGAGCCAGGCGAGGATCCCGTAAACCGAAAGCGCGATCCAGAGGCCGAAAACTCCGACCAAGCCGCCGATTACCGCCTCGTGCCAGCGCATGAAGCCCGCGCGCAGTTCCGGCCGGATCCACCCCATCCTCAGCGCCAATCGCCCAGACGATCCTGCCACAGCGTCATCGCTGCGACCGCCGCCGTGTCCGCCCGCAGGATGCGGGGGCCAAGGGCGACCGGGCGCGCAAAGTCCAAGGCGCGCAGACGCGCCCGCTCCGCATCGGAAAAGCCACCTTCCGGGCCGATTAGGATCGCCCACGGGCCTGTTGCGTTTTCCGGCAGGCCAGCGGAGCCGCCGACCAGCGCCTCATCGCAAAACATCAGGTTGCGCCCCTCAGGCCAGGACGCCAGCACCTTGTCCAAGGGTCGCAGATCGGCCACTTCGGGCACGAAGGTCCCGCCGCATTGCTCTGCCGCCTCGACACAATGCGCCTGCAGACGATCCACCCGCACCCGTTCGGAATTGGTGAAATCGGTCTGCACGGGCAGGATGCGGCGCGCGCCCATCTCAGTCGCTTTTTCAACGATGAAATCTGTGCGGGCCTTCTTGATCGGCGCAAAGATCAGCCAGAGGTCGGGCGGGTCCATCTGGGACGCGGATTGCGCCGTGCAGGTCAACACGCCGCTGCGCTTGGAGACCGCCGAAACCTCCGTCAGCCATTCGCCGTCACGCCCGTTAAAGACCGCGACCGCATCGCCGACGCCCATGCGCATCACGTTGAACAGGTAGTTCGCCTGATCGCGGTCCAGAGGAACGGTTTGCCCCGCCCCCAAAGGGTGATCTACAAAGAGCCTGACTTTTGCACGTTTCATGAGGCCCTACATATGACCGCAGAACAGCCGACGCCAGAGGCACCGCGCGCGCCGCCCAATGGTCAACCCGGTCAGGTCGCCGATGCGGTACGGGGCAATTGGGTCGACCGCCTTGCCCCAGCCGCCACGCGTCCCTACCTGCGGCTCAGCCGGGCGGACCGCCCGATCGGGACCTGGCTGTTGCTCCTGCCCTGCTGGTGGGGCCTGATGCTGGCGATGCTGCATGACCGCGCACCGGTCTGGAATGACCTGTGGATCGGGGTCGGCTGCGCGCTTGGTGCCTGGCTGATGCGGGGCGCGGGCTGCACATGGAACGACATCACCGACCGCAAGATCGACGGCTCGGTCGCGCGCACGCGGTCGCGCCCTATCCCCTCGGGTCAGGTCACGGTGCGCGGTGCGGTGGCGTGGATGGCCGCACAGGCACTGATTGCGCTGCTGATCCTGTTGACATTCAACGGTGCGGCGATTGCCCTGGGCGTCCTGTCGCTGGCCCCGGTGGCGATCTACCCCTTTGCCAAGCGGTTCACCTGGTGGCCGCAGATTTTCCTCGGGCTGGCCTTCAACTGGGGCGCGCTGCTGGCTTGGACGGCGCATACCGGAAGCCTGTCGTGGCAACCCGTGGTCCTCTATATCGCCGGGATCGGGTGGACGCTGTTCTACGACACGGTCTATGCCCATCAGGACAAGGAAGACGACGCGTTGATCGGCGTCAAATCCACAGCCCGCCTGTTCGCGGAACGGACCCCGAAATGGCTGCGCCGGTTCCTGATCGCCTCTGTCTCGCTGATGGGCATCGTCGTGCTGGGCTCGATGCTGCCGGGGGCCAATCCGCTTGCGCTGGTGATTGCGCTGGCGGGTCCCTGGGCGTTCGGCTGGCATATGGCCTGGCAAATGCGGCGTCTTGATCTCGACGACAACGACCGTCTGCTGATGCTGTTTCGATCTAATCGCGACGCCGGCCTGTTGCCCTTGCCGTTTTTCGCCGCTGCCTTGCTGGTGTGATTGCACGATCCGGGAAACCCAACTAAACCCCATTCAACATTAACAAATACAAGTGGTTTGATGCGTCTGTCCTCCATTACGATCCTGGTCGCGACCTTCCTTCTGGCCGCCGTGACATCGGTCATCGCCGCGACCTTTGCGGCGACCGCGGTTGAAACCAGTTCCGCTGACGGTGTCCGCATCGCGTTGGAAGACGAATCCATGGGCTGGGTCGACGTCGAATCTGACGGGCTGCAGGTTGAGCTGACCGGCACCGCACCCAGCGAAGCGGACCGGTTCAAGGCTATCACCGTCGCGGCGCAGGTGGTCGATTCCAGTCGCGTCATCGACCACATGACGATTCTGGACAGCGAAGGGTTGGCGCCGCCCCGTTTTTCCATCGAGATCCTGCGTAACGATGGCCATCTGTCTCTCATCGGGCTGATCCCCGCCTCGACGAACCGCGATGCCCTGGTCACACGCCTCGATGACCTGCCCGGTGTGACCGAGATCGCGAACCTTCTGGAAACCGCCGATTACCGCGTGCCCGAAAACTGGCCGCTGTCGCTGGAATACGCCATCGCCGCCCTGCGCGATCTGCCCCGATCCAAGATTTCCGTCGCGGCGGGCGAGGTGACGATCACCGCCATGACCGAAAGCGTCGAAAAGCGGCGCCAACTGGAAAGCAGGCTGCGCCGTCAAGCTGCCGGGCCGATCACGCTGAACCTGCAAATCTCGGCCCCGCGTCCGGTGATTGCCCCCTTTACCCTGCGCTACATCGTGGATGACGCCGGCGCGCGGTTCGATGCCTGTTCAGCTGATACCGAAGAGGCGCGCGAGCTGATCGTGACCGCAGCCAAGGGCGCCGGGCTGAACGACGAAGCGCGCTGCACCCTCGGCCTCGGCGTGCCCTCGCCCGAATGGGCAGAGGCGGCAAGTTCCGCCATCCTCGCCCTCGGACGGATCGGCAAGGGCTCCGTGACCTTTTCCGACGCGGATGTCAGCCTGATCGCCGCCGAAGGCACCGACCGCGCGACCTTTGACCGGATCATCGGTGAGCTGGACAATGATCTGCCCGAGGTCTTTGCCCTCCACGCCGTCCTGCCCGAAGTTGAAGACGGCGCCGCGAAAGGCCCCGCCGAATTCGTCGCGACCCTGTCGCCCGAAGGTCAGGTGCAATTGCGCGGGCGGATACGGGATGAGCTGTCGCGCAAAACCGCCGACAGCTATGCCAAGTCGCGCTTTGGCAGCGAAAAGGTCTACGTCGCCGCGCGGCTGGACGACACCCTGCCCGAGGCCTGGTCGCTGCGCGTCCTCGCCGGTTTGCAGGCCATGTCGGAACTGGCGCACGGCCTTGTCACCGTGACCCCCGACAGCGTCAGCGTGTCCGGCGATACCGGCAACAAGGATGCCAGTGCCACCATCGCGCGCATCCTGTCCGAGCGCTTGGGCGAGGGTCAGGACTTCACCATCGAGGTCGCCTATCAGGAAAAGCTGGACCCCAATGCGGACCGTCCCGCTCCGGAAAAATGCATCAACGACGTCAAGGCGATCCAGGTCAAAAACAAGATCAACTTTGAACCCGGCTCGGCGACCGTAACATCCGACAGCCGCCCCGTGATCGACACCTTGGCAGAGTTGCTGCGGTTCTGCGGCCCCCTGCGTATTGAGATCGGCGGACATACAGACAGTCAGGGTCGCGAGGAGATGAACCTCGATTTGTCACAAAAGCGCGCGGATACGGTTTTGACGGAACTGCGCATGCGCCGCGTAGTGACCGCTGGCTTCACCGCGACCGGGTACGGCGAATCTCAACCGATCGCCGACAACGGCAACGAGGATGGACGCGAAGCGAACCGGCGGATTGAATTTAGCCTGATCGCGGTCGCAACGGACGAAAACGACCAATCGGGTCTTGAAAGCACTACGGAATCCGGCGCAGAAGAGACTGACGACGACGCTGCGGCCAAGGAGTAAGCCCCAGATGAACAGAGCCGAATTCGTGATCGCCACGGCGATCATCCTGTTTATCGCATTTGCTCTGGGCTGGTTCGCGTATTGGCTGATCCACCGCTTTACCCGCGTCTCCAAAGCCGACATCGGAGAGCTGGAGCGCATGGCGCAGGAGCTGCACGAAGCCGAGGAGATGCGCGATCAGGCCATCACTTACCTTCAACAACGCGAAGCGGAATTGACCAATCAGCTCAGCCAGACGGAGGCGGAGCTCTCCGCCGCGATGGAAGGCCTGCGCGAGGCGCGTCACGAGGCCGAGGAGTTGCGCGCCTATATCGAACGGGTCCACGCGCAAAAGTAACCGCCGCGGTAGATCACCAGCGCTTCAGCGCATCCTCGTCGGCGTCCTTTGCCGCAACCCAATCGGCACCCTCCGGCCCTAGTTCCTTTTTCCAGAACGGGGCGCGGCTCTTCAGGTAGTCCATCAGGTATTCCGCCGCCTCGAAGGCGTCCTTGCGGTGTCGCGCTGCCGCGGCGACCATCATGATGACCTCCCCCGCCGTCAGACGTCCGTGGCGGTGGATCACCAGCACATCCCCAAGGGACCAGCGGCGCTGCGCGGTTTCGGCGATCTCGGTAATCGCGCGTTCCGTCATGCCGGGGTAATGCTCGATCTCCATCGCCTGCATACCATCGTCTGCACGCACGAGGCCGGAGAAGGTGACGATGGCGCCAACGTTGGCGGCGGCGGCCTCGGCACAGGTCGCGGTAAAGGCATTGACCTCCGCACCGGGATCAAACGCCTCGGCCTGCACAGAAATCCGCATCCCCTACCCCCCCGTCATCGGCGGGAAAAAAGCGACCTCGCGAACCCCGGCGAGCGGGGCGTCGAACTCCGACAGCTCCTGATTCAGCGCCACCCGCAGGGCGGAGAGGTCGGCAAAAGCCGCCTCGTATCGCGGCTCGCGCGCCTTCAACTCGGCGATCAGGTCATTGACGGTCGCGGCGGAACTTTCGACCCGTTCTTTAGGAATCCCGATGCGTTCACGAACCCATGCGAAATAGAGAACCTCCATCACGTCTCTCCCAGATGCCTGCGCGCCTTGGTGAAGTAATCCCAGCCGGTGATCGCCGTCAGCAGCGCGGCGGCCCACAAGAGCGCGATGCCGATGTAGCCGCCCCATTGCGCCAGCATCATCGTCGTCCTCAATCCGGTCGGGTCGTCGGCCTGCCCTGTCAGGATCGCCTCGATGGTCGCGCGGTCCATGCCAAAGATGGCCATGCCGAGATTGGTGTTAAACGCCCCCTGCGCCAGCAGGAGTGCGATGGCGACCATCTGGATCGTGGTCTTCCATTTTGCCAGATTGGTGACTTTCAGCGTCCCCGCGACGTTTCCGAGGAATTCGCGCAGGCCCGATACGAAGACTTCGCGGAACAGGATGATCGCACCGGGCAAGGCAGCCCAATGCGCCAGCGGCGACCAGACAGCCAGCGCCAGCAAGGCAATCAGCACCATCGCCTTATCCGCAATGGGGTCCAGCATCGTGCCGATCTGGCTGATCTGCCCCAGGCGGCGCGCGAGGTAGCCATCGACGTAATCCGTGACAGAGGCCGCAACGAATAGCGCGAAGGCCGTCCAATCCGCGATCGGGCGCGGCAAGAGGAGGAACGCGAACACGACGCCGGGCGCGGCAAGCAGACGAAAGAGGGTGAGGATATTGGGCAAGGTCATACGCATGCCGATTACCTAGCCCGTCCACCCCCCGGAGGAAAGTGTCCTGTGTCGTGGCCGGTCCTCGCCGTCGCCCCTAAGGCCCAAGTGGCGCGTTGCCATGTGCCTGCGTATCTGCCCGATTCTCGCTGGTCCGCGCCGCCTTTCGGCCCGTCGCGCGAAGCGTTCGCAGTCGGCGGAGGTGACGACAGCCCAAAACAGGCGGCCCCAAAACAGACGGCTCCAAAACAGGCGGCACAACGCGAACCCTGAATGGCCCCTCACCCCTTTTCGTGGAAATGCGCGTAGATCGTTTCGGCCATGGCGTCGGATATGCCCTCCACCGCCTTGAGGTCCGCGAGGCCCGCGCGACTGACCGCCTTGGCCGAGCCGAAGTGCGTGAGCAGCGCCCGCTTGCGCGTCGCGCCCACACCGGCGATGTCGTCAAGTGGCGTGGCCGAGACCGCCTTGGCCCGTTTCGCGCGGTGTGTCCCAATGGCAAAGCGGTGCGCCTCATCGCGTAGGCGTTGGACAAAATAGAGCACCGGGTCGTTGCGTTTCAGCGCGAAGGGTCGCGTGCCGGGGCGGTGAAACTCTTCCTTGCCGTGGTCGCGATCGACGCCCTTGGCCACACCGACCATCGGCAGATCGGTGATCCCCCGCTCATCAAGGATCGCCTGCACGGCCGAGACCTGCCCCGCCCCGCCGTCGATCAGCAACAGATCGGGCCAAAGCCCCTTGCTGCGATCGGGGTCTTCCTTTTGCAGACGGCTCAGACGGCGCAATAAAACCTCCTTCATCATGCCAAAGTCATCGCCCGGCGTAAGGTCCGTCCCCTTGATGTTGAACTTGCGATACTGGCTTTTCATGAACCCGTCCGGCCCGGCGACGATCATGCCGCCGACCGCGTTGGTGCCCATGATGTGCGAGTTGTCGTAGACCTCGATCCGCTTGGGTGGGCTTTCCAAACCGAACGCTTCGGCCAGGCCGTTCAGCAACTTGGCCTGCGTGGCACTTTCGGACATCTTGCGCGCGAGGCTTTCGCGGGCATTTCGCGCGGCGTTCTCGACCAATTCGGCCTTTTCGCCACGTTGCGGGACCATGATCTCGACCTTGCGGCCCAGCTTCTGACTGAGCGCATCCTGCATCAGGTCAGGGTTCTCGATAGGATGGGATAGCAGGATCAACCGCGCCGGGTCCTTGGTGTCGTAAAACTGACCGAGAAAGGCCTCCAGCACTTCGGTGGGCTCAACGTCCACACCGGCGCGCGGGTAGAAATCGCGGTTCCCCCAGTTCTGGTTGGCGCGGATAAAGAAGACCTGAACGCAGGCCTGCCCGCCCTCCATATGCAGCGCGATCACGTCGGCTTCGGGCGTCGTGCGGGGGTTCACGCCCTGCACCGATTGCACCTGCGTCAGCGCCTTGATCCGGTCCCGCAGGGCGGCAGCGCGTTCAAACTCCATCGCGTCCGAAGCCGCCGCCATATCCCGCCCCAGCTTTTCCTGCACCTGGGTCGAGCGCCCCGAGAGGAAGCGCTGCGCATCAGTGACGGCGGCGGCGTAGTCGTCGGCGCCGATCTCCCCGGTGCAGGGGGCCGAGCATCGTTTGATCTGGTAAAGCAGACAGGGTCGCGTGCGGCTTTCGAACATCGAATCCGAACAATTGCGCAACTGAAAGACCCGTTGGAGTTGATTGAGCGTCCGGTTTACGGCCCCTGCCCCGGCAAAGGGACCGTAGTATGCGCCCTTGCGGGTCTTGGCGCCGCGATGCTTCAGGATCTGCGGAAAAGCGTGGTCATCGGTCACCAGAATATTGGGAAAGCTCTTGTCGTCGCGCAGCAGCACATTGTAGCGCGGCTTCAACTGCTTGATGAGGTTCTGCTCCAGCAGCAGCGCCTCGGTTTCGGTCCGCGTCGTCAGGAACATCATCGAGGCCGTCTCGCGGATCATCCGGGCAATTCTCGCGGAATGGCCGGTCGGGCGCGCATAGTTCGACACCCGCGCCTTCAGGTTTCGCGCCTTGCCGACATATAGAACCCGGCTCTCCGCATCCAGCATCCGATACACGCCGGGCGACGAATCAAGCGTCGTCAGCAAAGACGAGATCAACCCATGTCCGGTCAGAGAATCAGAGTTACCGTGCGTCATGTTTCCCACCTGATGATTCGACTACTGGCTGCCAATTCCTGACTGCCGGGACAAGGGTTAAGCGCTCCACATATTCTGTGGATAAGTCTGGGTGCAAATCTTTCCCGTTGCAGAAAACCCCAAGCTTAATGGGGTCTTGACTAGATTGCCTAATTTTTAGGCACACCTATAGGCTTTTGAATTGAAACGAAAATTTTTCGCCGCGAGCGCAAACGATTGATAACGTTAATTATTTGGTAACACTCTCGTGACAGTAAATTGATCGGTGCAAAACTTTCGGCAGCACGCGGGCAACGTTTACTCGACATCCATAACATCAGGGGTTCGCCAACCCAGATGCTGCCCCCCGTCGGTGCAGATCATCTGGCCCGTGACACCCGGTGCAGACAGCAGGAATCGCAGCGCGCGCGTGATATCTTCGGGGTTGGACCCGCGACCCAGAACCGTAGACTCGCGCTGGCGTTGGAACTGGCCCTCATCCTGGCGCCCCCCCTTCAGCGTCGGCCCCGGACCGATGGCATTGACCCGGACATCGGGGGCGAGGCCCTGCGCCATCGTCTGCGTCAGAACCCATAAGGCGGCCCGCGAAAGAGTGTAGCTGGTGAATTCGGGCGTCAATTTGCGCACCCTTTGGTCGATCATATTAACGATCAACGACCTAGCCTCAGGCTCGCCCTGCGGATCGGCCTCAGCAGCGGGGCATTGCGCGGCAAACGTCTGGCTCAACACGAAGGGCGCGCGAAGGTTGCACTCCATATGCCGGTCCCAGGACTCACGCGTCACGCTATGCACATTGTCATATTCGAACGCCGAGGCGTTATTAACCAGACAATCGAGCGGCGCGCCCAGCCCTTTGGCGGCGCGCGCAACAAGGGTGCTCACCTCGCCCTCGACCGCGAGATCGGCGCGCAGGGTAACGGCATGTCGGCCCATATCGCGGATTAAACCGGCGACCTCTTCTGCCTCTGCATAAGACGTCCCATAGTGCACGGCGACGTCATATCCCGATGCCGCGAGGTCCAGCGCAATCGCACGTCCCAGCCGTTTACCGGCCCCTGTTACCAAGGCTTGCGGCATATGGCCCCCTCAAATCAGCAGCGCGATCACATAAGCGATGTATAGCAGGCTAAAGACCACGCCCCACCGTCGCCCAAGATCCCGCCCGAACACGACGAAGGGCACCAGGATCAACGCGGCACCCAACATGACCCAGAGGTCAAAGCTCAGGAATTCCTGTGTGACCGGTATCGGGCCGAACAGCGTAGTGATACCGATAATGCCGAGCAAGTTGAACAGGTTCGACCCGATGACATTCCCCAGGGCCACATCCGCCTGTCGTCGCATCGCCGCCACCACTGTCGTTGCCAGTTCAGGCAACGAGGTCCCGAGCGCCACCAGAGTGAGGCCGACCACCGCGTCCGACACACCGAAATCCCGCGCAATGATAGAGGCGTTTTCGACCAGCAAGTCCGCGCCCAGGGGAAGGCCGATCAACCCGATCGCCAAGAATAAGATGATCTTCCACCAGCGCATATCGGGGTCCGCACCCTCGACTTCGACGCCCTCGCTCGCCTCGGCGGCACGCTGATCCGCCATATGCACGCGCGCCTCGCGCGCCTGATCCCCCAGCACAAGGGCAAGCCCCAGCAGAAGGACAAGCCCAACCATCCAGGTCAATGTCCCCGTAAAGGATAGCGCAATAAAGGCCACAGTTGCCATCAACATCATGTAATAACTGCGTTTCGTGTCGATCTGGCTGGTTCTCATTCGCGAGATGATCGCGGGCAACCCCAGCACCAGCAGCACGTTGGCCGTGTTCGATCCGACCACGTTGCCGAGCGCCAATCCCGGCTTGCCGTCCAGCACCGCGCTGATCCCCACCAGCAGTTCGGGTGCGGAGGTTCCGAAAGCCACGATGGTCAGGCTGACGATCAGCGCCGGAATTCCGACGCGCAGTGACAGGTTCACCGCACCCCGCACCAGAGCATCGCCCGCCAGCAAAAGGATCACCAGCCCGACGCTTGTCAGAATCCAGGGCGTCAAGATCGAGGCTCCTTGCACAGGCAAGGCCCCTTGCCGAACCGGTAGCGTCCGCAATCGGGGCACTTTCCGGTCATCATGCGACGGTCCGGCATGCGCATCTTGCCGAACATGGCCAGCACCCCGATGACAATGAGGAAAAGAAGGACGGCTTTGAGGAT
Source organism: Pseudooceanicola sp. (assembly GCA_002709085.1). Classification (GTDB taxonomy): domain Bacteria; phylum Pseudomonadota; class Alphaproteobacteria; order Rhodobacterales; family Rhodobacteraceae; genus Pseudooceanicola. The sequence continues at coordinate 32,856 of PAPR01000027.1, forward strand.
CACGTTACAGACCAAACCGGGCGTAGGCGGCCCTCTCTTCAATCCCGGCAAGAGTATCCGCGACAATATTGGCCCCGATCCGCGACATCCAGCCCCGACGGGGACCGTAACGCCGGAACCGAACCTTGTCTCCGAAACGGGCTTTCATCTCGGGAACCAGATGCGCAATCCCATCGATCAGCCCAAGCTCCTCCGCCTTGTTCGCCAGCCAGAATTCCCCGGTAAAAATGCGGTCGTCGTCTTTCAGTTTTCCCGCACGTCTCTCAACCACATGATCGACGAAGGCCACATGAATATCTTCCAGCAAGCCTTTCAATCGAATGACATCTTCTTCTTTCTCAGGCTGAAAGGGATCGAGCATGGACTTGGACTTTCCCGATGTATGTACCCGACGCTCCACCCCCTGCCTGGCAAGCAGAACATGCGCTCCGAACCCGGCGGAAATCACGCCGATGGACCCCACGACCGAGGCACGGTCAGCGAATATCTCCTCCGCCGCGCAGGCGAGCCAGTAGCCGCCCGATGCCGCCGTATCCTCGACAAAGGCGACGACAGGCACGCCCTTTTCCTCGGACAACCTTCGGATGCGTGCGGCGATGAGCGAGGATTGAACGGGCGAACCACCCGGCGAGTTGATCATCAAGGCGACCGCAGCCGGTTTGCCTTTGCGAAACGCCTTTTCGATCACCGGCGCGAGAGCTTCGTCACTAAGCGGGCCACGCGGGCCAGACGCGATCATGCCATGCAGCCGGATCACAGCGACAAGCGGCGGGCGTTTCCTGATACGGTTGAGTATATCCATTCCAGCGATGTAGAGGCCCCGAGGCACCACGACAAGGCGCGAACCTCTGCCCCTTCGGGATCTCCGGCGAAACTACAGCAAAACGACGTCGAATTCCGTGGCGCGCCGGCAGAAATTCAGGCCCGGATCCGCCAACCGGTGCGGAAAATCCACCAAACAATCGCCATGCAAAGCCCGGTAAACGCTGCGATCGCCAGCAGGCTCATCCCGATCGGCACGTCGGCCATGTCAAAGAATGCCCAGCGGAACCCCGAGATCAAATAAACCACCGGATTAAACATCGTGATCGTCTGCCACACCGGCGGCAACATCGAAATTGAATAGAAAGACCCGCCAAGGAAAACCAGGGGCGTCACGATCAGCAGGGGCACCAGTTGCAACTGTTCAAAGTTCCCCGCCCATATGCCAATGATGAACCCCATCAGTGCGAAAGAGACACAAGTGAGGACAAGAAAGGCAATCATCGCAAAGGGATGCGCAATCTGAAGGTCCACGAAGATCGACGCTGTCCCGAGGATGACGAGACCGATGAAAAGCGATTTCGTCGCTGCCGCACCGACGTAGCCGAGCACGATCTCAAGGAAATTCACTGGCGCAGAGAGCAATTCGTAGATCGTGCCGATGAATTTAGGGAAATAAATCGCGAAGGAGGCGTTGGAAATCGACTGCATGATGACCGACAGCATGATCAGCCCGGGAACGATGAAGGCCCCGTAGCTGATGCCATCCACTTCCTGGATGCGGCTGCCGATGGCCGTGCCGAAGACCACGAAGTAGAGCGAGGTCGAAATCACCGGCGAAATGAAGCTTTGCAGCAATGTGCGGAAAAAGCGCATCATCTCGTAACGATAGATTGCGAATACGGCTGCGAAGTTCATGCCGCGCCCTCCTTGACCAAACCTACGAAAATTTCTTCCAGCGAGGACTGGCGCGTCGACAGATCCCGCAGAATGATCCCCTCCGCGGCAAGGGCGGAAAGCAGCGTGGTGATCCCGGTGCGGTCCTTCTTGGTGTCATAGGTATAGATCAGCGTGCAGCCGTCGTCTTCCAACCTCAGATCATGGTCTGACAGGCCGGGAGGAATGGCGCTGAGCGGTTCGCGCAGATCAATATGCAAATGTTTTTTCCCCATCCGCGCCATCAAATGCTCTTTCTCTTCCAGCAGAAGCAGTTGGCCATCGTCGATGACACCGACACGATCCGAGATCGCCTCAGCCTCCTCGATGTAGTGTGTGGTCAGAATGATGGTCACGCCATCGGCCTTGAGGTCGGCAACGATCTCCCACATGTCTTTGCGCAGTTCCACATCCACACCGGCGGTCGGTTCGTCCAGAAACAAGACGCGGGGTTCATGGCTGAGCGCCTTGGCGATCAGGACACGGCGTTTCATTCCGCCCGACAATTCCTTGATCCGGCTGGATTTCTTATCCCAAAGGGAGAGGCGTCGAAGGATCTTCTCCAACAGCGCGTCGTCCCGTCTCTTGCCAAACAACCCGCGTGTGAGGCGCACCGTGTTCCAAACGGTCTCAAAGGGTTCGAGGTTGATCTCCTGCGGCACCAGGCCGATCAGATCCCGCGCTTTGCGGTAATCGATCACGGTGTCGTGCCCGGCCACGACAGCGGTCCCGCTGGTCGGCACCGTGATGCCGCAAATCGTCGAGATCAGCGTCGTTTTGCCCGCGCCGTTCGGACCGAGCAAGGCGAGAATCTCCCCTTCCTCAATGTCGAGCGTCACACCTTTCAACGCCTCGAACCCACCCTTGTAAGTCTTTCTCAGATCATTGATCCGCAAGATCGGTGCCACGCCCGGCCCTCCTGTTAATCGGCGCAGCCTATCCGCCGACCTGCGCAAGCAAAATGTAAAAATCGCGGAGCCTTACGTTCAAAAATGCACAGCCCGACACCGGCAGGCTGAGCGCCCAGATCGTTACGACCCCCCAAAGTAGGTCAAACTCGCGCCGATAGATGAGGAAACCTGTAACGAGACGGGGAAAAATCCAGTGCCGAGGCCAAAATTCTCGCCCGACGCACGATCATCGCACCAATCAACCGCCAATTCTACATGAAGTGGCGGACCGAGGAACATCCATAGGTAGTTCCAGCAGCATCCGCGACATTCCTATAAGCTCCTAATAAGTATACAGATTTATATTTTCAGCGTCCGACGCTATCCGGTACATTCCCACTCCATCCACGACAAAGTGGGGGATTTGTTGGGGGACAATCTAGACTAACGTAGGGGTTCGCAAGCCGCGGAACGCGCTGACGGCACGTTTCGTGACAACCGTCACGACGCCGGGCAAGCATTTTGATGGGCACGGCTTGTTTCTCCGAGTACGACCAAACGGCGGCAAGCAATGGGTGCAGCGCACTACCATTCGCGGAAAGCGCAGCGAATTAGGCTTGGGGAGTCCACCTGCGATTTCTTTGGCGATGGCAAGAAAGATGGCCTTGGAGAACCGCGGCAAAGCAATGACGGGCGGAGACCCTCTTTCGGAGCGGCGGGCAGCGAGGGAGGTACTAACCTTCGACGCAGCAATTGAAACCTACTTGGCCGCGAAGCTTGAAGAATTTCGCAATGAAAAGCATCGCAAACAATGGCGCTCGACCCTTACAACCTACGCAAGCCCGGTACTGGGTCCGGTTCTGGTTTCGGAAATCACGGTGCGAGATGTGCTGCGCGTGCTGGAGCCTATTTGGAGTACAAAGACCGAAACCGCGAAACGGCTGCGCGGTCGCATCGAGAACGTGCTTTCCTGGGCAACAGTGGCGGGACATCGGACGGGCGA